>CATNCE010000016.1 GCA_950097225.1 uncultured Bacilli bacterium | reverse complement strand
TTTCATATTAGGAGTATCACTAATCTCTATATTATTAGTATCACTTGCTTACATTAAAAAGAAAATAGTAAATAACTTATCAACAACAGCATTAGCTAAATCTTTAGGATACAATAAAAACCAAATAGGGAGTTTCTACTTGGTTGATAATGCTCTTATTACAACAACATCATATATACTAAGTCTGGTTCTATTCACCATAGCAGCAATAATAATAAAAAAGTTTTTCTATATGAGTCTAAATAGATTAGGAGCAGAATGGAATATAAGTATATATCCATTTATCATCACCTTCACAAGTATGCTAATATGTTCATCATTAGTAAATTACTACTACATAAGTAAACGAATTAGAAAAACACCAATAGGTGTCTTAAACGGAGAAACTATATAAATAAGCAAACATAGCCCTTTAAACTTCATTAAATTTATTATCATTAATTTACTAATTGGGAACATACATGTTATAATAAAATAACAATGGAGGTAACAACAATGATTTTAATAATTGCCGAAAAACCATCTTTAGCTCGCAACATTGTTAGTGCAATTGGTAACATGAAGCGCAATGACGGCTACTATTCTAATGACGACTACTATGTCTCTTGGGCTTTTGGACATCTTTTCACACTGGCTGACATAGAAGATTATGAAGATAATGTTACAGATCACAAATGGAAACTCGACAATCTACCATGTTTTCCTCAAAAATTTAAATTTAATTTAAAAAAAGACGCTAAAAAGGAAATTGATCCAGGTGTTTTGAAACAATTTAACTTAATCGAAAAGTTGGTAAATCAAGATGATGTAACGGAAGTTGTTAATGCAGGAGATGCTGATCGTGAAGGAGAAGTAATAATCCGTGTTATAATTGAAAAAGCTTTGAAGACACAAAAAAAGCTTACGCGTTTATGGTTACCTGATCAGACTCCAGAAACCATTAACAGTGGTTTAAAAGATTTAAAATCGGAAAGTGAATATGACAACTTAGCCAATGAAGGACTAGCTAGAACCTACATCGATTGGCTTTATGGAGTAAATTTAACTCGCTATGCTTCATTAAAAACGGGAACTCTTCTTCGCGTAGGAAGAGTAATTATTCCAATTGTCAAAGCAATATACGATCGCGATCTTGCTATTCGCAATTTTACGCCTGAAATATACTATGGATTATGGAGCAATGAAATAACTAATGGCGAAAGTGTTGAATTAAATAGCAAAGAGAAGTTTTCAAAAGAGGAAGAAAAGAAAGTCTTAGAATTATGTCAAAAATATAATTTAGAGAAAGCCATCGTAACTGATAAAAAAGTAAAAAAAGACACCATGAACCCACCCAAGCTGTATTCCTTAACTAAATTGCAAAATTATTTAGGAAAAAAATATAAAATGGCTATGGATAAATCGCTAGATATTGTTCAACGTCTTTATGAGAATGGCTATTTAACCTATCCACGTACCAACTCAGAGTATTTAGCTGTAGCTGAAAAAGACAAGATAAAAACGATAATAAATAACATTGTTAAAATAGGTTATCCTATAAAGTTTAAAGATAAAAAAAGTATCTTTGATGACTCTAAGATTGAATCCCATTCGGCTTTAACTCCAACTTACAAGATTCCTGAAAAATCAAAATTAACAGAAGAAGAATTCTTAGTTTATCAAACCGTCTTTAAGCGCTTTATCGCAGTTTTCTGTGCAGAAGAGTGTGAAATCGAAAAAACGGAGATCAAAATATCAGTAGGAAAATATGAAGAATTTAATTTAAAAGGCAGTATCATACTTATCCCTGGGTGGACTAAATATGATGAAACATCAACCAAAGACAAAATCTTGCCAAAGCTAAATATTGGTGATGAAGTAAAAATCGATTTTAAACCCAAAGAGAAAGAGTCTACTCCTCCTAAACATTACACCATCGAAACTCTAAATAACTATTTAAAAAATCCATTTAAAGACGACAAAAAAGAAATGAATGATGATGACGATGATACCGAGGATTATAAGGCAATATTTGAAGGTTTAGAATTAGGAACTGAAGCCACTCGTACAGGTATTATTGATAATGCTCGCAAATCAGAATACATCTCATTAAAAAAAGACGTTTATACTATCCTACCAAATGGCGAATTTTTAATTAAATCCTTAATGCAGATGGAGATATCCATGGATAAATACAAAACGAGTGAACTAGGTAAGGCTTTAAAGAAAGTTTATCGCTCCGAACTTACCATTGAAGACTCAGTAAAACTTGCATGTGACGAAATAAGGGAAGTATTTACCAAAAAAGATGTTCCATTAGAAAAAGATACTAACATCGGTTTTTATGGAGATATCATTGGCAAATGCCCGTTATGCGGTTCTGATGTAATAAAAAACCGTTATGCATATGGCTGTAAAAATTATAAAGAATGTAAATTTAAAATTAATACTCTAATCTGTGGACGCGTCATATCTAAGAGCAATGCAGAGCTCCTGCTTAAAGAAGGGCTTACTTCTAAAATTGAAGGATTTACATCTAAAAGTGGGAAATCATTTGATGCAAAATTAAAATTAGATAAAGAAAAAATAGTTTTTGACTTCAATTAGTTATAATATATATTGACAAAATTCGATACTATATATATAATATAATTACTTAGTATATAGTAGTTAACGATTGCTAATTATAATTAAGTATACTCCTATTTAATAAGACTATACTAGCACTAATTATAACTTATTCCTTTAAGGAATTTATTTAAAAGAGATTTTATTGAAAATCTATATTTTTTAGGTTAACTATTCATAAAGGTCCAATATCATAATAAGTTTTCGATTCGTGGTTATTGCTATCTCGATAGATTACCAGGTTATATATTACCTTTATAACTTACGCGAATGTCCTTTTCATGGATTAGAACTGCGGCTAAGTAATACACGTGTATTAGAGAAAGGAAACTCTAAAAGTTCTAGAATTATATTATATTACTGATAATAATAAATATAATTTATTCCAAAAAACTCGTTGAATATCAGTTTATCAGGCTGGTATTCTTTTTTTGTCAACAAATGGACAAATGCGTTCTCATATGACAAATAATATAAAAAAATATATTATAATGAAAACATAAGGATGTGATAAAATGCAAAAAGCATGGCATAATTTTATAGAAGGAAATTGGACGAATACAATTGATGTTTCTAATTTTATTGATTTAAATTATCATGAATACAAAGAAGACGAGACGTTTCTTGCCGCTCCAACTTCTAAAACTACGACACTATGGAACAAGTGTGAAGATTTATTAAAAGAAGAATTAAAGAAGCATGTTTTAGATATTGAAACAACATGTATGTCGGGAATTAACTCCTTTAAACCAGGATATATTGATAAAGAAAATGAGATTGTAGTTGGACTACAAACCGATAAGCCTTTAAAGCGTATGTTAAATCCCTATGGAGGAATTCGTCTCGTTGAAAAAGAATTAGAAGTATATGGCTATGAAGCCGATAGTACGATGATGAATCATTTTAAAGAATATCGTAAAACTCATAATGAAGGAGTATTTGATGTTTATGATGATGACATTCGCAAGTCTCGTCATTGTGGTTTATTAACTGGGTTACCAGATGCCTATGGAAGAGGGCGTATAATAGGAGACTATCGTCGTATTGCTTTATATGGAATAGATTTCTTAATGGAACAAAAGAAACGTGAATGGGATTCTATCTTTATAGGCGCTATGAGCGAAGAGTTAATTCGCACTCGTGAAGAGCTAAGCATGCAATATCGAGCTTTAGAACAAATAAAAGAAATGGCTAAAAGCTATGGCTTTGATATTTCTAAACCAGCAGAAAATGCCTTTGAAGCTATTCAATGGACATACTTTGGTTATCTAGCTTCAGTAAAAGAAAATAATGGTGCAGCCATGAGTTTAGGTCGTGTTGATGCTTTTTTTGATATATATATTGAACGTGATTTAAAAGAAGGCATTATTACTGAAGAACAATCACAAGAATTAATCGATCAATTTGTTATTAAACTTCGCTTAGTTCGTCACTTAAGAACGCCTGATTATGATGAGTTATTCTCTGGAGATCCAACTTGGGTAACGTGTTCAATTGGTGGATGTCTTGATGATAAAAAAACACTAGTCACCAAAACTAGTTTCCGTATTTTAAATACTCTAACCAATTTAAATACTTCTCCAGAACCAAATATGACTGTTTTGTGGAGCAATAATCTGCCAGCACATTTTAAAAAGTATGCATCACGTATGAGTATTGAAAGTGATGCCATCCAGTATGAAAATGATGATTTAATGCGTCCTATATATGGACACGATTACGCTATTGCATGTTGTGTATCGGGAATGCGCGTTGGCAAAGACATGCAATTCTTTGGAGCTCGCTGTAACCTAGCTAAAGCTTTACTATATGCTATTAATGGCGGTATAGACGAAGTAAAAAAAGAAGTTGTCTTAGATAATATTCCTAAAATAACTGATGAAGTTTTAGATTTTGATAAAGTAATGACGGCTTATAAAAATGTTTTATCAAAAGTTGCTTACATATACTCAAATGCTATGAATATAATCCACTACATGCATGATAAATATGCTTATGAAGCTGGACAAATGGCTCTTCATGATACGTTAGTTCATCGTTACATGGCATATGGAGTTGCTGGATTATCAGTAGTAGCAGATTCCCTTTCAGCTATCAAACATGCTAAAGTAACACCAATTCGCGACGAAGAAGGTATTGCTGTTGACTTTAAGATAGAAGGGGACTATCCAAAATATGGTAATGACATTGATGATGTTGATTTCTTAGCTAAAGAAATTACTGAATTTTTCTTTAATGAATTAAAGAAAAATAAGACTTATCGTGATGCTGAGGCTACAATGTCGGTTTTAACTATTACCTCTAATGTTGTCTATGGCTCAAAAACTGGGGCCACTCCTGATGGACGAGCAGCTGGTGTTCCATTTGCTCCAGGCGCTAATCCAATGCATGGACGTGATGCCTTAGGCGCCATAGCTTCCTTAAATAGTGTTGCTAAACTAGATTATGAGAATTGTTGTAAAGATGGAATATCAAATACTTTTTCTATTATTCCAAATGCACTAGGAAAAGATACAAACGAACAAATAGATAACTTAGTAAGTCTAATCGATGGCTACTTCCAAAAGAGCGCTCACCATCTAAACGTTAATGTACTAAATCGTGAAATGTTAATTGATGCCATGAATAATCCTGATAAATATCCGCTTTTAACCATTCGTGTCTCTGGTTATGCTGTTCGTTTTAATCGTTTAACAAGAAAGCAACAAGAGGAAGTTATATCAAGAACTTTCCATGAAAAAATCTAATGCAAGCTAGTGTCAATTCTATCGAATCGTTTTCAACATCCGATGGACCAGGAATTAGAACCGTTATATTCTTGAATAAATGCCTTTTAAGGTGCAAGTATTGTCATAATCCAGAAACATGGAATATGCAAGGAATGAATTATGATACCGAAGAACTAGTTGCTAAAATAAGCCGCTATAAAACATATTATGGAACCAAAGGTGGTGTAACATTTTCTGGAGGCGAACCCTTACTTCAAAGTGAGTTTCTTTTAGAAGCAATTAAAGCCTTAAAACGTGAAGGAATTAACATTGCCATTGATACTGCTGGATATACTGATTCTCCCTATGAGGAAATAATAAAAAATGTTGATTTAATCATTTATGATATCAAAGATATTGACGAGGATCGTTATCGAAGTTTAACTAGTGGCGATATCAAAAAAACTTGGGAATTCTTAAACATTGCCCGCAAGTATCGAAAAAAGTTTCATATTCGTCAGGTAATCGTACCAGGAACCCACGACAATGAAGCATTTATAACTGATCTTGCCGCTTATATTTGCAAGCATTTTGAAGCATCTGACATCGAAAAAATAGAATTTTTGCCATACCATAAACTTGGCAGTGAAAAATATTTGACTCTAGGTATTCCCAACGCTTATCAAGACTTACCAGAAATGGACCTAGATAAATGCAATAAATTATATGAATTCCTGATAGATTTACTTCAAGAAAAATAGTATACTCTACTATTTTTTATTTGCTAATATCATTAATAAATGTTAAAATAATCAAAAAAACGGAGGATAATATGGGGAATAATTTAACTAGGGAACAAATAGAAGAAGATTTTCAAAAATATAAACAACTAAAGAAGAAAATTGTTGATCAAAATTTACCAATAAAGTATCGAACAGCTCGAAAAATAACTTGTCCAATTCAAAGAGGAGCATTGTATGCTCAACGCAAAATAAAAAAACAAACAGTTGAAGTTATAGGAAATAAAAATTACAAACTGCCTAAAAATCGTGGAGTAACATTTGTAGTATCTCACATCGGAAAATATGACTTTGAAATTGTAAAAGAACAAATCAAACAACAATTTTATGTTATGGCCAGCGACTATCGCAATATGCATGGAAACTTCAATGAAGCGATGATGGAATGGTTTGGTGTTATCTATGTTGATGAACTTTCTAGAGAAGATCGTTTATATTCCAGTAAACTTAATAAAAAAATGCTTTTAGATAAACTTCTAACCATGATACTTTCAGAAGGAACGTGGAATCTATCTCCAAACGAAATAATCATGGATACTCACCTTGGTGCTGTTGACGGAGCAATGAGTACAAATTCTTTGATATTGCCAATTGCTCTTGAACAATATGGAGATCATTTTGTTGTTAATTTTGGAGAATTATACGACCCAAGTGAAGTGGCAAATAAAATCTTATGCGACTTAAAAATTAATGAAAGTTACAACGAGCTAGATGAAAATGAAGAAAAAGAATCTAGCATAAAAGAACAAATTAAACTAGAAGCCAATACTATTATGCGTGATAAATTAGCTACCTTAAAATGGGAGATTTGGGAAGCACACGGTGTTGAACGCCGCGATAGCATACCAGAAGACTATTGGTTTAACTTTATAGAAGATCGCATAAAAGAATGGCCAGGATATAGTATGCAAGAACAAATAGACAGTGTTGTTCACACCAAAGAAAAAATAATGCAAGAAGAAGTTGGAGAATACATTAAATTTATATCTAAAGTTGATCCATTCTACTTTGGGATTACAAATGATCGCTTTCAAAATTACATGAAAGTATCAGAGAATATTGATGAATATCTAAAAAGTTTGCGAGAATTTAGAGAATCACTACCTGAAGACGAACCAATTCAAAAGCGTCTAGAAAGATATAAAAGCAGTAAATACAAAATATAGAGGATTTATCTATATTTTTTCTTTTATTAATATTATAATTATAATAAGGTGTGATACTTATGATTTTTTTATCCTATCCAATTTGTGCTTTTTTAATAATTAGTTTAGTTAATATTATCTTTTTTTCTAAAAAAAGAGTTGATACCTATGAAACTAAAAATTATAGAAAGTTAATTATCGTCAATTTCGTTGAAAGCATTTTCGCTTTATTAGGTTTAGTTTGTATAAAATTCTTTATGGATAGTTTATTTTCCCGTATCCTTATTAAAATAGATTATGCTCTTTTACTACTATGGGGTAGTCTTTTATTTAGATATATCATTGCTGTTGCCATCTCTGATGAAACAAGACTTTCCCATATTACGCGTTTCATCATCGGGATTAATATCATACTATCAATAATTATTCTTGTCTTACCAGTTAATATCATCTTTACACCTACATCTATTGATTCTAAAGGGTTATCGACTAACTTTATGTTCTTTAGTATTGCAGTATATTTAATTGGTATAATTATATTTGTAATAAAAATTATTTTTGATAAATCTATCAAAGATAAGGCCCGCAAATTAACACCTTTAATATCTCTAGTCTTACTTATCATATTTTTAATAGCTATTAAAGCAGTTACTCCCGAAATAATTATTCAAGGAGTTGTATTATCTTTAGTATCATTAATAATGTTTTTTACTATTGAAAATCCAGATCTAAAAATGATTAGTAAGTTAGAATATGCTTATCAAACTGCTGAAAAGGCCAATAATGCTAAATCTGATTTCCTAAGCAGCATGTCTCATGAAATTCGCACACCTCTAAATGCCATAGTTGGCTTATCAGAAGACATAATGAATTATAAAGATAATTTACCAAATGAAGTCTATGAAGATGCAGAAGATATCGTCAATGCATCTAAGACTCTATTAGAAATTGTTGGTAATATTTTAGATATAAATAAAATTGAAAGTGATAAAATGGAAATTGTTGAATTGCCATATAATTTTAAAAAAGAGATAAGTGAAATGGTTCGTGTTACAACGACTAGAATAGGAGATAAACCTATTGACTTTACCCTTAATATGGCCCTTGATTTACCTGATGAACTAATTGGTGATAAAACTCATGTCAAAGGAATTATCAATAATCTTTTAACTAACGCTATTAAGTATACGGAATCAGGTTCTATTGAACTGAGTATTAAATGTATCAACAATGATGAAATATGCACATTAATTATAAGTGTAATGGATACAGGAAATGGTATTAAAAGTGAAGATATAAATAAATTGTTTACTAAGTTTGAACGTCTGGATGTAGAAAAAAATACAACTACTGAAGGTACGGGCTTAGGGCTTGCCATTACTAAACGTTTAGTAGAAATGATGAATGGCAAGATTAACGTTCAAAGTAAATATGGAGAAGGTTCTCTTTTCGTTGTTCAGCTTCCTCAAAAAATAAGTCGTCGCGAAAGTTTAAGTAATACGCAAATAATTAGCCAAAAAGCCATTAATAATCGAATTATGCAAGAATATAATGGCAAAAAAGTTCTCATAGTCGATGACAATAAATTAAATATTAAGGTTGCAAAAAAAGCCTTAGCTAGTTTTAACATGGATCTTGATGAGGCATATACTGGACAAGAATGTCTTGATAAAATTAGAGTTGGAGCTAAGTACGACTTAATCTTAATGGATATAATGATGCCAGTTATGTCTGGAAGTACTGCCTTAAAGCATCTAAAAGAAATACCTAACTTTAATACACCTGTTGTAGCCTTGACAGCTGATGCACTAGCTGGGGCTGAAAAGACCTATAAAAATGAAGGGTTTGTAAGCTATATAGCTAAACCATTTTCTAAAGATGAGATTGAAGAAAAATTAGCCGAAATATTTTTAAGTCACTAAAAAGTGGCTTTTTATAATTATAAATTTTTGTTATAATTAAAGGGTATAAATGGAGGTAAACATGAAGAAGTCATATACAACTAATAAATATCTTAAAGCATATTATAAAGCAAATATAGAGGTGCATATCAGCTACTTATTATTTATAAACTCAACAGGGAAGTATTCTAACTATCGTTGTTTTGAAACAGCGCCTAAAATAGTAGAAATAAAAGAAAGGCTATTGGATATGTTTGATGAAAATCTAATAGTCGATTCTTCTTTTTCTATAGATAAAATAGTAGAAGAAAATGTAAGAAAACTATTAAAAGAATACGAATTAGACGATCTTATTCCTTGTGAACGTATTTCCAGTGATAATGTCGTTAATTTAACAGTTGCTTACTTTTTAAACGAACAATTAAAAACTATGGGTGAAATGTCTTGTCAAACTCAGGAGGATGGCGTTGTAAACTATATTCTTGAAAACTTAAAAAAAATAATACCTACAGCCCATAAAGTCATAGATGTCAAAGATTCTATGCAAAAATACTTTTTGCAAACACTAAAGATGAAGGATGACAAAGACTCTTGTATCCAACAGTATTTATATGCTGTTTTATATGGGTTTAATGCCATAATAGACGTTTTAAGTCGCAAAAATCATCAAGACAGATGTCAAAGAGATATAAAATCATTAATTTTGGAATTACATTCATCATTCTTTATTCAAGATATTGAGAGCCTATGCAACATTTTGGAATATCTAAACGAGCGGACTATGGTATTAAAGCAACAGAATAAGGGAGTTTTACTTGAAAAAAAAACTCACTATGCTAAAATAAGTGAATAAAAAGGAAGTGCTTGTTATGAGCTTAATCTTAGAAACTGAAAAATATTTAACTGAAACTATCAATGAACTTGGTTACGAAATTAACTATGTACCATTAGAAAAATCTAAAATACCTGAATTTGGTCAGTATCAGATAAATGTAGCTATGCAGTTAGCTAAAAAATATAGCGTCCCACCTCGTGATATTGCAGCTCATATTGTAGGCGTTTTAGATGAGCGTTTTGTCAATGTCAACATTCAAGGCCCTGGATTTATAAATGTTACATTTAATAATGATGTACTTGTTAACTACTTAAATAAGGGACTAAACGATTTTAATATCTTTGTTGATAAAAAAAGCGAAAAGAAGACAATCGTATTAGACTATGGTGGAGCTAACATTGCTAAAGTTTTACACGTTGGACACTTAAGATGTAATATCGGAGAAGCGATGCGTCGTTTAATTAAAGTATTTGGGGACACCTCAATTGGCGATGTTCACTGGGGGGATTGGGGAACACCAATTGGCTTAGTAATTCGTGAAATAAAAGAAATGATGCCAGATTTAGTTTACTTTGATAAAGACTATGTTGGTGAATATCCACAAGAATCCCCTGTAACTAATGAAGAACTTGGTGAAATTTATCCTCGTGCTAGTTTAAGAAAAAAGGAAGATAGTGAGTATGCTTTAGAAGCTCGCATATTAACTGAGCAATTCCAAAGAGGGGAACCAGGCATTAGAGCTTTATGGCGTCATGTTGTAAATACGAGTAAGCCTGACTGCCAAGCCATATATGACTACTTAAATTGTCGTTTTGATTATTTGTATGGGGAAAGTGATGCGAGTGAATATGCCGAACCCGTAATTAAATTTTTAAGTGATCAAGGTATGACAGAAATGAGTGATGGCGTTTTAATCATGCATATAGCAGATAGCACGGATAATAAAGAGATGCCTCCTTTACTTTTAAAGAAAAGCGATGGAGCAATTCTTTATGACACTACAGATTTAGCTACAATTATGCAAAGAATGCAAGATTTTAAGCCTGATGCCATTTGGTATTTTGTAGACGAGCGCCAAAGTCTTCATTTTGAACAGATTTTTAGAGGATGCTATAAATCGGGACTAGTTCCTCAAAATGTCGATCTAAAATTTTATGGATTTGGAACTATTAATGGACTAGATGGCAAACCATTTAAAACTCGTGATGGCGGTGTCATGAGCTTGCAAGAACTAATAAAACAGGTATATTCTAAAATTGAACCTAAAATAAAACCAGAAATAATTGGCGAAGAGCGAATTGATATTGCCAATAAATTAACAGTAGCAACTCTAAAATATGCCGATCTTTTACCATATCGTAAAACTGATTACATATTTGATATAGATAAATTTACAGCTTTTGAAGGTAAAACTGGAATTTATGCAGTCTATACAGCTACACGTATGAAATCATTGTTAACTAAATTAAGTAGTGGAAACGAAATTTTAAAGAATGTTGAAAACCAAGAAGTTATCGACATTCTAATAAAATTAACCGAACTACCAAGAAATTTAACCTTAGCATATCAAGATGTTACAACATCTTATTTAGCTGAGTTTATCTATGACTTATGTAGTCTATATAATAAGTTCTATGCCAATAATAATATTCAAGCAGAAGAAAATGCTGATATCAAAGAAACATTTATCGCACTTACTCGTCTTGTTCATAACACGTTGACGAATTTACTAGATATTCTCGCTATTGAAACCGTTGATAAAATGTAGACTCATATGAGTCTTTTTTGATATAATTATAAAGTCAGGGGAGGAAAAAATTATGGAATTGACACAAGGACAACCAACACCAAGAGAATATTTAGAGGAATATTATCGAAATAATATAGACGTTCATATCAACTATTTATTATTATTAAATAACAGTAATCAAATAGAAGAAATTAGCAATCAAAGCTTCAGGGCAATTTTGGAAAATATTAGAACTGAGTTACACAAAGAAGTTAGCACATATGAAACCAGGCCAGGGGTAATAGATGCCGATGGAAAAATAAAACGCGCTATAGCAGAAAAACTCTGTTTAGCTAAGTTATATAAAACTTCTAAAATGATAGGAAAAGATCTTAATCAAGTAGATACAACAGACATCGCGATTATTAAAACTCTTGTTGACTATATAAAAAGGATGTTACATATAGCTAAGGATTCTAAAGCTTGTGCAACAGCTAATGCAACTATCAAGAGCTTAAAAGCCAATCTTCCAGTTGGTACTATTGAGCTAAAAGGCGTATCGCCATATGAATCAGTAAAATTTTTAGCTGACTTTGGTATTTCTTATAGTAAGGATACCCCTTTTGCTAAATTCAACTATGATGTATTATCTTCTTTCTATGTTATCATTTCTGTGATTAACTATGAAAATGATGGTACTATAAGAACCGATGATATCGACTATCTTTTTGAACAGATGAGTGACTTACTAACTCCAGGAAACATAGAAGTTCTTTCGCGCGTACTAGCATCTATTTCTTCTAATATTGCTAAGATTAATAAGGAACAAAGTGAGAGAAAACGTCTTGCAAGAGTTGAAAAAAATATATAAATTATTGATAAAAGTAACTATTTTAATATATAATTACTAGAGGAAGTGAATTTTATGGGAAGAGCTTATGAAGTTAGAAAAGCAAGTATTCAAAAAACGGGAGCAGCTAAAGCCAAGTTATACTCTACATTTGCCAAAGAGATCTATTTAGCTGCTAAAGGAAATCCTGAAGTAGATACCAATATTGCATTAAAACGTGTTGTTGAAAAAGCCAAACATCAACAAGTACCTAGTGATATTATAAATCGTGCTATTGAAAAAGCTAAGGGTGCTAATGGGGATGATTATCAAGAGTTATCTTATGAAGGATTTGGACCAGGACAATCAACACTTATCGTTAAATGTCTAACTGATAATGTCAATCGTACAGTCTCATTTGTAAGAGAGGCATTCAATAAATGTCACAAGAGTCTTGGAGTAACTAACTCGGTATCATATAACTATGATTACCTAGCTATTATTGGTATTAAAGCCGATAATGGGGATGATGTTATGATGGGATTGCTTGATGAAGGTATTGAAATAATGGATTTGGAGAGTGAAGATGGCGAAGTAATCATCACTGCCAAACCAAGTGATGCATCTAGCATTAAAGATTACTTAGAGAAGACGATAGATAATATTGAGTATACTTTAGATGAAGTAGGTTGGTACGCTAAAGAAAAATGTTCTTTAGAAGGCGAAGATCTAGAAGTATTTCAAAAACTACTATCTTTATTAGACAATATTGATGATGTAACAGAAGTTTATCACAACGTTAATTTAGATTAGAAAGAGATTTTTTATTAAATCTCTTTTTTACATTTTATTGAATAGTTCATACACTTTCTATGGTGTACGAATATTGACTTAACACCCTACAATTGTTAAAAATATAGTAGGACAATGCGTCTTAAATAGTAGGAAGGAAAGAAGTATAAATGAAAAGAAGAAGTGTGTTATTACTAGGTATGTTGTTTCTTATGGTTGGATTTGCTGCAGTAACATCTACGTTAGTAATAAATGGTAATGCTAGAATAGCTAGTAATGATGACGATTTTGATGTGTATTTTTCTGCATCATTCGAAAATGGAAAAAAGCGTAATAGTTTAATCAAGGATGATACTCATATCGTGTTTGATTATGATATTAGTATGGTTGGTGAAACCTATACATTAGAGTATGACGTAACAAATGGAAGTCGTGAGTATGATGCAAGTGTAAGTATAAATTGTACTAATAGTACAGAGTACTTGGGTATAACTAATGAGTTCGATGAAGAGACTAATCTCTTAGCAACTGAAACTAGAAAAGGAACATTAAAAATTGAGTTAATCAAGGCTTATGTAGGAGAGACAACTGATGTAGAGGTATCTTGTGAGATAGTTGGAAGTGCTGTTTCAAGAGAAGAAGTGTCTGATGGAACGCCAGCTGATAAAGTAAAAAGTGCATGGGAGATAACAGAGGATAATGATAATAATGGAGAAGTATCTGTAGGAGACTTAATTACCTTAGGTAGTGAATCATTCTATGTCTATAATATTGAAGGAGATAATGTCTCAGCTATAGCTAGATACAATTTGCATGTTGGAGGAACAACAATGGATTCCTCATATACAGTCACCCCAATAGAAAATCCAACTGGATTACAAGATCCAAGTGCTAGAGGAGCAGTTGGTGAAGTAAAAGAGAATGGAAACATAGATGAAGTATTTCCTTTTATTGGAGTAGTGCCATACACAACAGAAGAAAAGTATAATCAAGCTAGTGAAGGTGTAGCCGAAGAAAACAAATTAAAACCAAATGATTATAGTATAAGTGTAATTAAAGAGTATGTTGATGAATATGCAACAAAATTAGCAGAGTTAGATGGAGAAATAAAAACAACCCGGTTAATCACAAAAGAAGAGTTAGAAAGTGTTGGATG
The DNA here is from genome assembly GCA_950097225.1 of uncultured Bacilli bacterium. GTDB lineage: Bacteria > Bacillota_I > Bacilli_A > RF39 > UBA660 > CAG-582. Next base: position 19,867 of record CATNCE010000016.1, on the reverse strand, counting down.
TGATCCAAATAAATATTCATGTAAAGCTGGATATAATTATAATAACATGACAGAAGATGCCAGAGTTGCAGGAGCGCCAGAATACATGTATACAACATCATACTGGACTTCTTCGCCTTATGCGGAGATTGTCGAGAACGTTTGGAGTGTCAACTCTATCGGCAACTTTGACAACAACAACGTTAACAACGACAACGACCTTGGTGTGCGCCCAGCTTTCTTTAAAACTTAGGATTACAAATATTCTTTTAAAAGATCTGTGTAATGTGAAGCTAAAGAAAACAAGTATTATCCATATCGAAAAGATAAAATATTAATATAGATGTAAAACAAGGATTAGTAGTAAAGTTACGAAAAACAAGTTTTTACTAAAACTATATTTGACTTTCTCTAAAGGGCAGGAGAAAGTCTTTTTTATAAAGGAGCACTAAACATGAAAGATAAATTACTAATAATAACTAAACTAAAGAAAACCTATGAATATATAAGTATAAATTTAGAAAATTATCCTCATAAATACTTAGAACTAAAAAAATATATAGAAAAAGATCTTCTTACTTTAATCGAACTTGCCTATCTTGCAAACAACGGAGTAGATCGTGCAAATAATCAATTAAGAATTATAACTAAGATAAACATGTTAGACTACTATTTAAAGATAAGTTACAAAAAAGAACTTATAAGTAAGAAAAAATATGAAGGATGTTCACGCCATTTATTTGATATAAATAATATGGTGCTCTCATGGATTAAGTTTGATGAAAAGAGTGAATAACATATATCATAAAATATGCAATATAGACTCTATTATGGAGATGTATGATTGTGTTAACTAAAACATATACTCCAGGTTTCTATAACATATTCTTAATTAAAGAACCAAAACTGCGAATAATAATGTCTCAGGAAATAAAAGATAAAATCATTAACCATCTAGCAGCTAAATATTTTTTAGTAGATGTATTTGATAAATCTTTAATTAGTAGAAATTGTGCTACAAGAGTAGGAAAAGGTACTCACTATGCTATGCGCATATTCAGACGTGATTATAACTACTATAAAAATAAATATAAAACTTTTTATATTCTTAAAATGAACATATCTAAATATTTCTATAGTTTAGATCATGACGTAATAAAGAATATAATAAGAAACAAGATAAAAGATAAAGATGCTTTAAACTTGCTATATAAAATAATAGATTCTACTAATGAAACATATGTAAATGACACAATTAATAATTTAAAAAGAAATGAATTAAAAAGAATAGCAAATAGCAATTGTTCTAATAAGAATATAAAAATAGCAGAAGTCGATAAACTTCCTTGCTATAACTTTGGCTGTGGAACCTGTATCGGCAATATGGTTTCCCAAATAATTGCTACAATTTATCTAGATAAACTCGATAAATATATTGTTTATACTCTAGGATTTAAGCACTATGCGCGATATATGGATGATTTTTATATTATGTGTGAGGATAAAAAGAAGCTTCAAGATGCTTTAATTAAAATCGATAAAATTTTAAAAGAAGAATATAAATTAACATTAAATAATAAGACAAAAATTTATAAGAATACGGAGTCTATCGAGTTTTTAGGATTTAGATATTCATCTAAAAATGGCAATACTAAAAAAAGATTAACGAAAAAAACTAAAGATAAATTCAAGGGAAAAATGAAGAGAATTACTAGTGAGTTTGAAAAGAAGAATATTGCAATAGATCGGTATCGGGCTGTAAGAAATAGTTATCATGGTCATTTAAAATATGGGGACTGCTATGGTATATATCAAAAATATGTAAAATACCATCAACGATAAAGTATAAGTATTTTTCTTTTATTTTTCACAAAACTAAGTTAATATATTAATCAGTAGGTGAAATATATGCATTTATTAATTGTTGATGATGAAGAACTAATAAGAGGTGTTATAAAAGATTACGTTGAAGCTGAGAATTATACGTGTGATGAAGCTAGTGATGGACGTTCGGCTATTGAATTAGTCGAAAAAAATAATTATGACCTGATAATTATGGACATAATGATGCCCCATATGGACGGATATCAAGCTGTTAAGGAAATAAAAGAAATAAAGAATATCCCTATTATAATGTTGTCTGCTCGCGTTGAAGAAATAGATAAACTTCAAGGATTTAATTTGGGAATCGATGATTATGTCACTAAACCATTTTCTCCTAAAGAATTAGTTGCAAGAATTAAAGCAGTGACTAAGCGCAACAGTGAAAGTGAAATAATTACTATTGGAAGTATTATATTAAATAAATTATCCCGCGAAGTAAGTGTAGATGGTGAGTATGTTGAAGTTACACATACACAATTTGAACTTCTAGAGTTGTTTCTTACTAACCCAGGGATTGCTTTATCTCGTGATAAAATAATCGAGAACATTTGGGGATATGATTATGAAGCTGATGATCGCACTATCGATGCGCATATTAAACTTCTTCGCAATAAATTAGGAAAATATCGCGACTCTATAAAAACGGTTAGAAAAGTAGGATATAAATTTATCTATGAAGAGTAGTAAACTGACAATTAAAACCTTAACCTATGTAAGTGTTTTCATATCGCTTATCTTACTAGCTCTTTGGTTAATTCAAATTCAGTTTCTCCAACTATTTTATGAAAAATATGTTATCGATAATATAAATCAAGTCGCCAAGAATATTCGAAACTATGAAGGTAACCTGGATCCTTTGTTAGAAGAGTATGCTTATTCTTATGACATGTGTATAGAATACTATACCAACAATGAAGAAATTGACTATAACATAAAAAAAAATAATTGTTTACTAACTAATTATAGTTATGAAATAGCTAAGTATAAAGCTGAGTTAATTAATGAAGGGGAAGACTATATAAAGCTGTTATCTCCTAAGAGTAAAATTAAGAGTATTTTATACGCTATCAATTTAGGAAATAATCAATATATATTTTTAAATACTACTTTAGAGGATATGAACTCAGCCACTTCTCTTTTAAAGCGTCAATTAATATACATCTTTTTATTTTTAATATTTGTCTCTAGCTTTATGGCTATTTTCCTATCTCGTCGTTTAAATAAACCAATTTTAAAGATAATATCTAGTGCTCGAGAATTAGGTAAGGGAAATTTTGACGTTAAGTTTGAAAAGAGTAATATTGAAGAATTAGATGAATTATCGGATGTGTTGACTATTGCTGCCTCAGAAATGCATAAAACCGAAGAACTAAAACGTGATTTAATCGCCAATGTATCCCATGACTTAAAAACCCCACTAACGATGATTAAAGCTTATGCAGAAAAGGTTCGTGATCTATCTTATAAAGATCCCGAAAAAAGGGAAAAGGATTTAAATGTCATTATTGACGAGACAGATCGTTTAAATGCTTTAGTAAATGACTTATTAGATATGTCGAAAATTCAAGCTGGTGCAAGCGAACTAAAGCTAGAAAAATATGATCTAATTGAAAATATCCATGAAATATTAAAACGCTATGACATTACGATTGAAAAAGAAGGATATAAATTTGAACTAGACTTACCAGATAAGGCAATCATTAAAGCTGATAAATCGAAAATAGAACAAGTTATATATAATCTTGTTAATAATGCCATTGAACATACTGGCAATGACTTAATAGTTAAAATAGCTGTCAAAAAGCAAAGGGATTTTTATATAATAAGTATTACTGATACTGGAGCCGGCTTAACTGAAGAGGAAAAGAAACTAGTATGGAATCGTTACTATAAAAAAGATAAGCGTCATAAGCGTAATGTTGTAGGTTCAGGAATTGGTCTTTCAATTGTTAAAGGAATTCTCGACAGCCATAATTGTGAATATGGTATAGACTCTAAACTTAATGAGTATACAACATTTTACTTTAAATTAAAAAAATATCGTTAATTTCAAATCAAATTCACAAATAATTCATATTTATCCTGTATCATTGATAATGAAAAAGGAAAGATAATATTAGAATAAATGTATAAAGAATCCTATACAAAATTAAACATATAAACTCAAACTCACACTATAAACTTTCAAATTCCTTTTTCACTTTTTTATACAAGGACACATACCTATGAATGTGTCTTTTTTCATATATCAATTTATTTAAAATTTGTGTAGATAATGAAAAAAAGTAAAAAACAAACACTTGTACAAAAAAAAAAAAAAAATGCTATATTACTAATAGGGTAGTCCGCCCATTAGGAGGCATTTTATGAGAAAGAAAAGTGTAATATATTTCTTTGTTATTGCACTCGTAGTAGGATTTGCAGGAATAGCAACAAACTTGGTGATAAATTCAAGTTTAAATGTTGGATATAATGATACGTTCTTAGATGATGTTGTGTTCATAAAAACTAAAACTGAAGGAACTGCTAGTATAAGTGAAGATGGAAAAACAATTACATATGATGCCAAGAAAATAAGTGCAATAAATGAAGAAACAATTTTAACATTCTGGGTAAAGAATAAAAATACTCAATATGATGCAGCTGTAACCATTAATTGTGGATTGAATGAAGCATCAAGTACGTTAAATAATCTTGTTAATATATCTGTCAGTCCAAGTAGTTTTACATTAGAATCTAATGAAATTATGTCTGGAGAGTTAAAAGTAATTTTAAATGGGGTGCTAACAGAGGAAACAACAGGAACATTCACCTGTGAGTTAGCAGCAACTCCAAGTGAGAGAGACGAACCTGGTATAATAACACCCGTTTTATATGAAGATGAGAGCATGGGAGGAGCAGACCCAGTAATAAGTAAAGATTTAGTACCTGTATTAATTGCTAATAATGGAGTAGTAACAAAAGCTGATCCAAGTGAAAAATGGTATGATTATAATAATAAAGAATGGGCCAATACAGTAATATTAGTTGATAAGCCAAGCAAAAACTACAATGTAGGGGATCTCATTCAAGAAAGTGATATCGAGTCATACTTTGTGTGGATACCAAGGTACAAATATAAGTTGTTCCATGCTAATCAAGCGGATGGAACAACAACTAAATTAAGTAGTAGTATAGCTAAGTCAATTGAAATAGAGTTTGAAAGTAAAGATACGCCAGTATCAAATGGAAGTAAGGATGGCGAATGGTTAACACATCCCGCTTTCACAAACTTCGATATAAATGGCATGTGGGTAGGTAAATTTGAAACAGGATATAAAGGATCAACTAGTGTTGCATCTGCTCAAGTAAGTTCAAGTGATTCCTCAAAAGTCCAAGTAAAGCCTAATGTAAATTCATGGAGATCAAATTCTTTAGGTAATTTCTTTAAAGCCATGTATAATTATAATCGCAAACTTGATTCGCATATGATGAAGAATACAGAATGGGGAGCTGTTGCATATCTATCACATTCTAAATATGGAATAAACACAGAAGTAAGAATAAATAATAATTCAAACTTTCTAACAGGATATGCAGCTAATATGAAAGATGCAAATTACAGCCCAACAACAAATCAGCCCTACAATACAGAAACTGGATATTTGGCAAGTACAACCGGAAACATAACAGGGATTTATGATATGTCAGGTGGAGCTTTTGAATATGTAGCCGGATATCGAGATGGAACTGTAGGAGGAAGTGGACTAACATTAGAAGAAATAAGAAATACCTATAGTAAATATATAGATGTATATGCAAATAATAGTGAACAAACAACATATAGCAATAGAATACTAGGAGATGCAACCGGAGAGATGGGGACATTTTATGCATCTGGCGGTTACCTGAATAACTGGCACGGTGATTATTCGAATTTTACGGACTCATCTAGGCCTTGGTTCAATCGCGGCGGTCATTATGGCTATGGCTCCCATGCAGGCCAGTTCAATTTCGAAGGAAATACTGGTTCTGCTGGAAGATACCACAGCGCACGCCTCGTTTTGTTAGGATAAATTTATATACCAAAATTATGTTGCACAATAGTTGCTCACATTCATAATATTTATCTTTTTTCAAACTTTTTTTTGAAATTCGACTATTTTTATTGTAAATTATACATATAAATGATAAAATTAAATTGTAGAGTAAGAGATTAAAGGAGACAAGTATTATGGGTAACAGTAAAGGAAATATGGTACTTTTAACGGTTATGTCAATAGCCACCTTATTGGTCGCAGTTGTTGGAGCAACATTTGCCTATTTTGGAGCTTTAATGCCAACTGGGGAATCTTCTCCAACTTTCGAAGTAACAAGCGGAACATTAGCAGCAGAATATAATGGGGATGCCAATATTATAAATGGCAATGTTTTACAAGGCGAGAGCATTGGCGTTAAAGAAATATCTGTTACAGGAATAGTTACAGGCTCAAATAATCTTAACTATGAAGTAACTTTGGCAATTAGCGCTAATAGCTATTTAGATGGAGAATTAGCATACACGATTACTAGCTATAACGAATCCAATAATGGATCAACTATAGCTACAACTACTGAACCCGTTGCAATCCCAACGGGGGCAACAACAATCTCCTTAGGAAGTGGTGTATTTGCAGGACCAACTACTTCGGGATTATCTCACAAGTATACAGTAAATATAGTTCGTGTAAACACTGCTGATATGAATCCAGAGCGTACATTTAATGCCCGTTTATTTACTAATCAAACTAAAAAATAAAAAGAGTTCCTTTTGGGAACTTTTTTATTTTACATTGTTGAAAATTTGACAAGCATTTCTCTTTACAATTAATTTAATACTTCCTATAATTATAATAGGAGTCATGCGTATGAATACAAAGGATATAAAATTAACTTTAAAAAAAGTATTAGCATTTCTTTCGTATATATGTCTAGTCATTCTTTTTTTAATTGCTATACTTCTGGCGTATTACATTATTGCAAGCCAAATAGCTAAATCTAAAGGAACTAAACCCGCTATAAGCCTTTACACCATTGTAAGTCCAAGTATGGAACCTAAAATAATGGTTAATGATGTCATAGTCGACTACAAAATTCAAGATGAAAATAGCTTAAAAGTAGGCGATATCATCACATTCTATTCCGAGGTGATAGATACTGGTGGGTATACAGTTACACATCGTATACACGATATATATGAAAAAGATGGGGTGCGTTACTATGTAACTAAAGGAGATAACAACTCCGATGTTGATGCTGGCTTAATAACTAAAAAAAATATTGTCGGTCGAGTAAAATTTATTATTCCTAAAATTGGTAAATTACAAACAATCTTAACGTCTAAATGGGGATGGACAATCATTATCCTCATACCTGCCATTGCCATTATTCTAGTTGATATCAAGAGCATCATTAAAGTATATCGTATAAAAGGACAAATTGAGGAAATTCCTAAAATACGCGAAGTCGATATTGTCATTGAAAAAGAAGAAGATAAAAAACTGCGAGCTGTTGTCGAAGAGGCAAATCGCATGAATAAGGGAAAATAGTATGAATAATGAAAAAGAACAAATATTAACTAAAGCACTTAACTATCTAAACGAGTATAAAGATGAGTCAGTTTACTATAAAGAATTAAAACGTGCCTACGAAGAATATCAAACTCTAGTTACAAACGATCCAGTAACTAATGAACTATTTGTTAAACATATTAACGATTTATGTGATTTTTTAAAAAAGCGTAAAAATGCTAACACCACGATAACCTGTCTAGTATTTTTCATTATTTTAATTGTTGCTTTGACTTCATTTACTGCTGTTAAATATTATAATTTATCTAGTGATTTAAAACGCAATATTGTTAATCACAATGGTTCAACATCACTTAATGTTCAGTTCAATAATCCCGAGCGATTTGAAGCAAATAAATTAAGTGATATGGCTAATTATATGAGTTTAGATCCCCTAACATTTACTATCCTTGCCACCAATAAAAACGATCTGGATTTAAAAGTTCATTATGATGTCTATCTCATCGAAGAAAACTCCGAAGTGATAGAAGACAGTCTTATAAGTAGAGATGCTTTTGTCTATTATATTAACTCTTCTAATCGTGAAAGTGGTATAAAAACTTTAAAAGATACGACTGAAGTTAAAGGAAAACTTCTACTATTTAGTGGAGAAGTAAACACTAATAAAGAAGAACTAGTTAGTCTTCGTATGTGGATTGATTCAAATACGAATGTAGATTATTTAAATAAAAAATATAAATTCAAATTATATGTCGATGGATATGTAATATAGGAATACTTAACATGAGTATTCCTTTTTTATACAAGGGAATTTTGAGTATATCAAATTGACATTCTAAGTACTCTTTGTTATAATATCCAACCAAATGAAGGGGAAAGTATGAAAATAAATGTTAAAAAAGTACTAACAATTTGTAGTATTATATTATCGATCGCGATAGTTTCAATACCTTGTTTTAATTTTACTAAATTAACAAATCGTGGTTTACTAGGAGAGCTATATCGTGAAGTTCCTGTTACAACCGAAGTGGGGATATTTGATTCATTAGTTATTGCCGATGATGAAATTGCTAAGGATGTCGTTAATGGAAACAAACTTGCTATAAAAAACCGCAATGGCTATCAAAAAGACGTTAAACTTTATTTTCTTGTCACCAAAAATAGCACAGTTCCCTATAATTTTCTTCGCTTATCACTTAACGAAAATATTTTTGCTTTAAATGAAATAGAACCAATAGAAGATGATATAAACTATTATTTTTATTTAAGTGATTATCAAATCGACGCTTATAAAGAAGAGATTATAGAATCGCGTTTATGGTTATCAAAAGATACTAATAATGTCGATCCTAAAGCAAGTTTAGTAGCTAATTTTGTAATTAAATAAAAAGGGGGATTTTTATGAAATATTGTTGTGATTGTTGTTATATGGCTGAAACGATGACTAAAGATGGTAAGTTCAAATGTGAAAATTGTAGAAGTAGATATGATTACGTATATCCTATGGACCAAAAATGTTACCAATTCGGAGAAATTTTTAATTCACGTCGTTGTGAAAGTGACAAAGAAAGACTCATTAGAGAATCAAAGGCGGCAAGAAGATATATTGTTACCATCGTTAGCTCTTTATTGGGTTTAGCACCAGACAACGAACATGCTAGTGCATTTAATTACGTTAGAGAAGTAATCTTGCCTTCTACTGAAGAAGGTTTAGAATTTCTTGAAGATTATGATACTAATGGTATTAAAGTAGCTAAATGCTTACTTGATGATTACGATCGTCAAAGCGTTGCTGAGTGGATATTATATCATTTCTTAACTCCATTTACTAAATGTGTTGAGGAAAATAACATTGATGAGGCTTTATTCATTTATAATAATATGTATTATGACTTAAAGGTGCGTTATGGGTTAGCAGAACCAGTGCCACATATGCTAAAAAGAAGTACTGTATAAAGGGGTGAATAGAATTCATCCTTTTTTCATTGCTATAAATAAGAATCAATTGTATAATTATCTTAGAGATACTTATGATTCGGGGGGATAATTATGTATGATGAAAAAAAGTTCTCAGTAAATTGGTTTAAAATTGGGTTAAGGTTAGCGATAATATTATTAATATGTCTACTAGCAATAAAATTATTTGCTTTTATTAAAGAAAGTCGCAGTAATTCTGTTGAAACGAATGCAATGCAAGAAAAAATAAATTTAATAGAACGGATTGGCAAAGAATATCTTAAAGATAAACTTCCAGAAAAACCAGGTGAAAGCACTAATGTAACTCTAAAAGATCTAGTTGAAAAAAAATTACTAGACGAGGTAAAAGACACTAACGATAAAAGTTGCTCTTTAGAAGATTCTTATGTTCGCGTTATACGTCTTGATAACGAGTATCAGTATAAGACTAAATTGGTATGTCCGACATTTGAAGATTTTAAAAATACATTTGTAACTATCAAAGACGCTTCTGGAAATGAAGTAAATATTGAAAAGACAACTACTACTTCTAAAGTAATAAAGACTACAAAAAAAGTTAATACAACAAAATCTACTACGACAACTAAAAAATATCGAGTATCATTCAATACTAATGGTGGAAATTTAATCGCTGATCAATTTGTAATAGAAAATAAGAAGCTAGGAGACTACGTAGCGCCACAAAGAGAAGGATATAAATTTATTGGTTGGTATTACCATGGGGAACCATTTGATTTAAATACTTTAGTTACTAAAGATTATGTTTTAGTTGCTAAATGGATAAAAGAATAAGCTTATATATAAAAAACTATTGATGTCTAAGGATAATCAATAGTTTTTTATTTTGAAGTAATGAATTAATAGAAGAAATAACCAAAAGAAAAAACGCCTTTTTAAGCGTTTTATTTAAATACATATGGATTACTAACTGTACCATCTCCACTTACATAAGTGACATTCTCCGTTAGATTAAATGCAACATTTAATTTTGAGAACGAATTGCATTGTAGAGATTTCGGTAAATTTGATATCGCATATACATAATTACTTTTTTGATCACTTGCCGTTGAAGTCCAAAAAGAACCTTTTATAGAAGTATACCAATTATAATTTACACAAGAAGCAGCATTGGTTGAATTGCAATCAGTATCTAAACTAGCTTGTAAATATTCATATACTGCTATAGGTCCAAACAATTGATTTTCTAGTGTAAGAGAACATTCTGTTGATCCGTCTTTACTAGTATCATTTATTGATCTTTTACCAATACATATAGTTTGTGTTGTAATATAACTTCTATCTTCATCTGTCCAAACATTGTTGTTGTTGTAATAATTATCATTTACAGTTTTTATGTTTGCATATAGATCTGGAGCAACAACATAATCGTTAATTCCATCAGTTCTTTCCGTTGCTGCGTTATACTTAGAATCCCATACAACCTCTGATAAGCCATCATTATCAAGTAATCTTATTGTTCCATCATCGTTGATCTTTATTATTCTAAATGTCTTATTAGCAAAACTAACATAGTTGTTTTTTACGTCGCCTTTAAATAAATATCCATTACCAAATTCATATAGACCAACGCCTGATTCAGTAAGACTATTCTCTATGATTTTGTCTCTTAAAGATGTAGTCTTATAGTCACCACAAGATAATGAAGGAGTATAAACATAAAAACCATTATTATTTTTTACCGTTACCATTCCATCACATTTAATACTTTCATTGTCAAATAACTTACTTGGTTCATCAATTTTTCCGTCACTAACCATTTGCTTTAAAGCATAAGATCTAGTGTCTTTATCTTGACTAGGTAATTCACCTTCGTGATTAGCATAATAATCTTTGGCAATTTTTACCATTCTTTCTTCCAATTTTTCTGGTGTATAATTAGTTTTTGAACAACTAGATATTAAAAATAATATTAAAATAAATACTACAAATCCAGCGATAATGGCTCCAAGGATTTTCATCATTTTTTGATCCATTTTATTTCCTCCGTTCGCTAAGTAAATTATAACAAAGAAAATAGTTTCTTTCAATAATTATTAATATGTGTTAAAATGTAGAAGGTGGTATTTTTATGGGAAAAACAAAGAATAAAGCAAATAAAAAGAAACAATCAAAGACTCTATTAATTATTGGTATAGTACTAATAATTGCTTTAGCACTTGGAATTGTTCTTTTCAATAATAAAGATAAAAGTTTTTTAGATACCAACAAAGATAATCAATCGATAAATATTAAAGATAAACAAGATGAAAAGAAGCTTAAGATAGTTGACCCAAATTCGGATTCACGTAATGTTGCAGTCATGATAAATAATATAAGTACCGTTTGGGGATATCAATCAGGGTTACAAGATGCCTATTTAGTCTATGAGATAATTACCGAAGGTGGAATTAGTCGTTTAATGGCAGTTTATAAAGATGCTAATACTAGTCGCATTGGAACAATTCGTTCATCCCGTGCCTATTTTTTAGATTATGCCTTAGAAAATGATGCTATTTATCTTCATATAGGTGGTTCACCTGAGGCTTTAAGTGATATTCGTTCCCTAGGTGTTAATGACTTAGATGGTGATGCTACCTTCCGCGATAAAACTTTAGGTTTAGCATATGAACATACGGCATTTGCCGATATGGAAAAAATAAAAACTAGAATTTCTGCTCGTAATTTCCGCGATAAAACTACTAAAGACTTACTTTTAAAATATAGTGTCGATGAACTAGACTTAGCAGGAAAAGAAGGCGCAATTCCTGCAAATGAGGTGCGCATAGTATATTCAAACTCGAAAGATACATCATTTACTTATGATAGTGAAAATAAAGTATATAAAAGATTTCAAAACAATAAAGCTCACACTGACTATGTCACAAAAGAACAATACATAGTAAAAAACATAATAACTTATCAGGTAGCAAACTCAACTTATGATCAAAAAGGGCGACAAACAATTTATAACATTGGCAGTGGAAGTGGGTACTTCATTTCAAATGGTATAGCAGTTCCTATTACTTGGGAGAAAAATAGTCGTACTGAACAAACCACATATAAATATCTAAATGGGGAAGAAATAATTGTTAATGATGGAAATACTCATATTGAAATTCAACCTAAAAATAAAACATTAACAATAAATTAATTGAAATTCTTTTCTTCAAGTGATAGAATATTATTAGAATAAGGGGAATTGAATATGTTAGAATTTATTATTTCCAACTACATGATATTTATCATCATTGCTGTGGTTCTCTTGTTAGGTTTATTTGGTTATATGATGGATAAGAAAAAATATAAACAATATCGCGAAGAAATCATAAAAGAAGGAAGAGCATTAAATGCATTAGAAAGTCAACCAGATATCCAAAGTGTGGCTGCACCTGTATTAGTAGATATGCAAAACCAAGCAGCAAATGATGGGACGACCAACCAAAATTAATGCATAAATGGTACTATGCATTTTTTTTAACAAATGTATCATATAAAGTCAAACATTTTAAGAAAGGTGTGATCTTATGATAACTCTTACTAGCGCGTGGAGTTTAATGACAAAAATCTTAGATATATGTATTATCTGGTTTATGTTATATTTTTTATTTAAGAACTTAAAAAATAATGTTAAAATGGTTCTTATATTCAAGGGTGTTATATGGTTAATTTTTATTAAGTTTTTAAGTAATTACTTACATTTATATACAGTAGGTGTATTACTTGAATATGCTATATCTTGGGGACCTATTGCCTTAATAGTAATATTCCAACCAGAGATTAGAAATGTTCTTGAACAAATCGGGAGAACTCAGCTACTTGGGCGTCATAAAGTTTTAACAGTTGATGAACGTGAAAAAGTTGTATTTGAACTTATGACAGCTATTGAACATTTGAAAAAACAACGTATTGGATCATTAATTGTCCTTGAAAGAAATATGTCTTTACAAGAATATATTAGTCCAACGACTAAGCTATATGCTGATATTTCTAGTCAACTAATTGAAGCAATATTCCTTCCGCCAAACCCATTACATGATGGAGGCGTTATTATACAGGGAGATAAAATAACTTGTGCTGGAGCAGTATTCAAAACAAGTATGAATCCTAATGTCAATAAAAAATTAGGAACTCGTCACCGTGCAGCCTTAGGTGTAGCAGAAGAGACTGACGCCATTGCTCTAGTTGTATCAGAAGAAACAGGACGCATAAGCATAGCTTGCGACAATTACCTACATTATAACTTAACTCTAGATGAGTTTAGAATAATGCTTCTTGAAGAATTAAAGCCAAAAGCAGAAGTATTCTATGATGCCGATGAAAGTGAAGGTGAATTAGATGAGTAAAATTTTTAGACCTTTCATCAAATTATTTAAATTATTATATCGAATCATTGATAAGTTATTAGTAACACCTATTAGTCGTTTAATATATAAAATAGGCGAGTTATCTAAAGAAAACTCTGGTCGTTTTGAAAAAATATTAAATCGACCTAATGTCCTTATATATTTATCCCTTATCTGTTCTATTGGACTATTTGTTCTTGTTGATTCTAAGGTAATCAACTTAACAGAAAATAATGCCGAAATATTACGAAATCAAAAGATTAACGTTTTATATAATGAAGAAGCATATGTTATAGAAGGTGTTCCTGAGAGTGTTGATATTACTCTTATTGGTAGTAAATCATCCATATATTTAGCAACTCAACTTGGCAACCATGAAGTAGAGTTAGATTTAGCTAAATATGGAGTTGGTACATATAAAGTGGACTTTAAATATAATCATTCAGCAACTAATGTTGATTATAAATTATATCCACCAACTGTAACGGTTAAGATAAGTGAAAAAGTATCTCAAAAGCGTAATTTAACTTATGATTTATTAAATGAAGAAAGACTTGATAGTAAGTTAAGCATTTCTAGTGTAACTCTAGATACCAGTGAAGTAGTTATAAAATCATCACAAGAGATATTAGATAAGGTAGCAGTTGTGAAAGCTTTAGTTGATGCATCACAAATCAACTTAAAAGAAACAGGCGAGATAACTCTAGAAAGTATACCATTAGTTGCTTACGATAGTGTTGGTAATAAACTTGAAAATGTTGAGATAGTACCATCTAAAGTAAGTGCTAAAATCGCGATCGATTCATATCATGCTACTAAACCAGTTCGTGTTATAACTAGCGGTACCATGACTAATGGAAAGGCAATTGGTTCGGCTATTTCATCTATTAAGGAAGTTGAAGTTTACGGAGATAAAGAGGTAGTTGATAAACTTAACTATATCGAAGCACCAATTTCAATTAACAATTTGGATAGTAACAAGACATTTGCTGTTACCCTAAATAAACCAAGTGGTGTTCGTTACTTAAGCGAAACATCATCCCAGGTATCAGTTACTGTTGGAGAAGCTAGACAGCGTACCATTACCGATGTATCAATCCTTTACGTTAACTTAGGAGAAGACCTAACGCCAGGTGCTAGTCCAGAAGATCGTAAGATCGATATTATAGTAACTGGAGTCGAATCCGTAATTAACAATGAAGATATAATAAAAGGTATTACGGCAACAGTTGACTTATCAGCCTTAAAGAGTGGAACTCACCAAGTGCCAGTAAAAGTTACAACTCAATCAGAATTAATTACAGCTCAGCCTGTTAAAACAGAAATAACTGTAACTATTACCAATAAAAAAGTGTAATGTCAATAAAAACAAAGGTATATTAAAAAAAGCCTTTGTTTTTTCTTTTGTATGATATACTATTAATAAAGAATAGGTGATTATATGCACAATAAAAATGGATTTACATTAGTCGAAGTATTGGCTGTCCTTGTCGTAATTGGTTTATTAATGGCTTTAGCTATACCTGCTTATGCTAATATTCTTGCTGGTGTAAAACGCGATACTTTTAATTCTAAAATAATTGAAATTGAAGCGGCTGCTAATAAGCTAGGGGATAAGACAAAAGACGAAGTAAAAAATGCTGGAAGTGCCTGCATAAATACTAATGTTGACTCTCTTATAAAAAAAGGCTATTTATTATCGGAAAGTGATTCTATAAATGTCATATATAGTCCAGCTGATAATAAACCATTAACCGGAGTAATTAAAACGTGTTATTGTTCTAATAACTTTAATATTGCCTCATATTATACTACTACTTTTGATGCATATAAAGTTTTTCATGAAGGAGAAAAAGTGACAGTTGGCACTAAAATATATAAGTGTCTTCATGACTATCCTGGGAATAATTTAGGTATAAATGCTACATATACTACTAAGGTAGGAGGAACAACTAAAACACTTCGTTATTTTGAAGAAGTAAAGTGCTAATATTTGTCGAATATGCACTAGTTTTCAGGACTATACGAGTACTACTCGTTTTTTTCATTTTTTTGTGATAAAATTAATACAAGGTGAGATTAATGAAAAAAGTAATCATGGTTATTTTAGATGGATTCGGTATTAATGACAATGATTATGGGAATGCCATCAGGCAAACATCAATGGAATGTTACAATGAAATTTATAGTGAATATCCTCATGCAACCTTACAGGCTAGTGGGGAATATGTTGGTTTACCCGATGATCAATTTGGAAATTCAGAAGTGGGGCACTTAACTATTGGTGCTGGAAAAAGACTAAAGCAAGACATAACTTTGTGTAATGAAGTTTTAGGAAGTACACTAATTGAAAAAAATGAAAAGATGCTTAACTTTCTTAAAACAGTTAAAGAAAACAAAGGGGCAATTCATCTTATGGGATTAGTATCCGACGGGGGTGTGCACTCAGATATAAAATATATGAAAAACTTCCTAGGGCATTTAAAAAATATGGGAGTAAATAAAGTATATTTTCATGCTATTACTGATGGAAGAGATACTGGTGTAAAAACCTCAATTAGCTTTTTAGATGACTTAAAAAATGTCATGCAAGAAGTAAGTATTGGTAGTATTTCTACTGTATGTGGGCGTTATTATGCAATGGACCGCGATAACAAGTGGGAACGCACAAAGATCTATTCTGATTTACTATTTACTGGAAAAGGTGTTAAAGTTCGTAATTATGCTAAAGCTATTGAAGCTTGCTATAAACGCGACATAACTGATGAATTTTTAGTTCCAATAGTTATTGATGATAAAGCTGTTATAAAGGATAATGATGGATTAATTTGGCTAAATTTCCGTGGAGATCGTGCTCGTCAAATATTAAATGTAATAAAGAATCCAGAATTTAATGAGTATCCTGTAGATCAACCACAAAATGTATCAGTATTATCGTTAGTTGAGGTACCAAATACAGTTAATATTGAACCATTACTAGAAAATAACCAAGAAGTATATTCTTTGGGATGCTATTTTTCTGATTTAGGATTACGTCAAGCACGAATTGCTGAAACTGAAAAATATGCTCATGTCACTTTCTTTTTTAACGGAGGAGGTGCAACTAAATTAAAGGGATGTGATAATTTCCTTATTCCATCTCCTAAGGTTGCAACATATGATTTAGCTCCTAATATGAGTGTTTATGAAGTGACAAAACAGGTAACTAAGTGTCTTGAACGCGATTATGACTTTATTCTTGTCAATATCGCTAACCCTGATATGTTAGGACACACTGGTAATATCGAAGCTACCAAAGAGTCTTTAGCAGCCGTTGATGAATGTTTAAAACAAATTGTTGAAGCTGTGGATAATAACTTTTATAAACTTATAATAACAGCAGATCATGGTAATTGTGATGAAATGCTTAGTCCTAATGGTGAACCAATTACAACGCATTCGACGAATCCTGTACCATTTATTATCCGTGATAAACACGTTAATTTAAAACATAAAGGTGATTTAACTCAAATCGCTCCAACAATTTTAAAATATATGGATATTGCCATTCCAAAAGAGATGAAAGAGACCAAAACATTATTTATTGAAGAAGATTAAAAAGGGTGAGAATATGAATTTTGATACAAGTATTTTAAGAGAAGCAGATATAAGGGGAAAATATCCTAATCAAATTAACGCCGAGTTTGCTTATCGTTTGGGCCAGGTTTTTGGATCGTTGGCACTAAAAAAAGATAAGGCATATGTTGTAGTTGGTCATGATAATCGCTTTGGGGGGCCTGAACTTACTAAGAACTTGATAGAAGGACTAATTAATACAGGTATCAATATTTTATATATTGGCTTAGTAACAACGCCAATGCTAAACTATGCTTCTCGCAAATTAGGGCAAGAATATGCCATCATGGTAACTGCTAGCCATAATCCTAAAGAAGATAATGGTTTTAAACTATTTGGTCGTGATTATCAACATTGTGATTATGATGAACTAGAAGAGATCTATTCCGATTTAAAAAACGATAAATTTAAACCTAAGAAAGGTAAAGGACAAATTGAGCACATCGATGTAAGTGACTCGTATGCCGAGTACTTAGCTCAAGCCATAAATCCTGGTGATAAGAAGATTCGTGCCGTTGTTGATTGTGGTAATGGGACAGCTTCTACTATTATTCACAAAGTTTATTCTAAGATGCCTTTTGAAACAATATTTCTATTCTGTGATTCTAATCCTAATTTTCCGAATCACCATCCCGATCCCAATGTAAAAGCCAATTTGGAAAAACTATCTAAAGCTGTTAAAGCTAATCGCGCTGATGTAGGACTCGCATACGATGGGGATGCAGACCGTTGTGGTTTTGTTGATAACAAAGGAAATGTTGTTGAAGCGGATATACTAATGGCCCTAATGTGTAAAGATATTATTCGTCAAAGTAAAAATAAAACTGTTTTAATCGACGTTAAATGTTCAAAAACTTTAGAAGACGAGATTCGTGCATCCGGTGGGAATATTTTAGTAGAGACTCCTTCATCTGCGCGTCAAGAGCGTATAATGGCTGAACAACATATATGCTTTGGAGGAGGATATTCTAATCATATCTTCTTTACTGATCGTCATCCTGGTTATGATGATGGAATATATGTTGGGTTGCGTTTACAAGAATTATTATCCATTTCATCTAAACCTTTATCTGATTTAACCAAACGTTTAAATCATTACTATAATACGGAAGAGATTAAAGTAAAAACGACTGATGCTAAAAAGTTTGAAATAGTTGAAGGAATAAAAAAATATTGTGATTCTCATCATTATAATTATTCAACAATAGATGGCGTTAAAGTCCATAAAGATAACGGATGGGCCTTAGTTCGCGCCAGTAATACTGGACCGAATTTAACAATTCGCTTTGAAGCTAACAGTGAAAATAATCTAAAAAAGATTCAAAAAGAATTCATGGGTGTAGTAAGCATTCTTCAAAAATAACTAAGGTTTAATCATTATTAAGAGAAGTTTTCAATTTAATAAAACTTCTTTTTTGTTGGAAAATATACACCATAATTATTGTAAAAAGCAATATATATATGATAAAATTTAAATAAAGTAAGAAGGTATACAAATGAAAAGAAGAAGTGTGTTATTACTAGGAATGTTGTTTCTTGTGGTTGGTTTTGCTGCAGTAACATCTACGTTAGTAATAAATGGTAATGCTAGAATAGCTAGTAATGATGCTGATTTTGATGTATATTTTTCGGCATCGTTCGAAAATGGAAAAAAGCGTAATAGTTTAATCAAGGATGATACCCATATCGTGTTTGATTATGATATTAGTATGGTTGGTGAAACCTATACATTAGAATATGATGTAACAAATGGAAGTCGTGAGTATGATGCAAATGTAAGTATAAATTGTACTAATAGTACAGAGTACTTGAGTATAACTAATGAGTTCGATGAAGAAACAAATCTTTTGGCAACTGAAACTAGAAAAGGAACATTAAAAATTGAGTTAGTCAAGGCTTATGTAGGAGAAACAACTGATGTAGAGGTATCTTGTGAGATAGTTGGAAGTGCTGTTTCAAGAGAAGAAGTGTCTGATGGAACACCAGCTGATAAAGTAAAAAGTGCATGGGAGATAACTGAGGACAATGATAATAATGGTGAGGTATCTGTAGGAGACCTAATCACCTTAGGTAGTGAGTCATTCTATGTCTATAATATCGAAGGAGATAATATATCAGCAATAGCTAGATATAACTTGCATGTTGGAGGAACAACAATGAATTCCTCATATACAGTCACCCCAATAGAAAATCCAACTGGGTTACAAGATCCAAGTGCTAAAGGAGCAGTTGGTGAAGTAAAAGAGGATGGAAGCATAGCTGAAGTTTTTCCGTTTATTGGAGTAGTGCCATATACAACAGAAGAAAAGTATAATCAAGCTAATGAAGGATTATCAGAAGAAAACAAATTAAAACTAAATGATTATAGTATAAGTGTAATTAAAGAGTATGTTGATGAATATGCAACAAAATTAGCAGAGTTAGGTGGAGAAATAAAAACAACACGATTAATAACAAAAGAAGAGTTAGAAAGTGTTGGATGTGATCCAAATAAATATTCATGTAAAGCCGGATATAATT
>CATNCE010000015.1 GCA_950097225.1 uncultured Bacilli bacterium | reverse complement strand
CCACAAGAAACACCAGCACCACCACAAGAAACACCAGCACCACCACAAGAAACACCAGCACCACCACAAGAAACACCAGCACCAATTCCAAAAACAGGTGAAAACGATTTAGTTGGTCTTATCGGTAAGATAGGAGCAGGAGTAGGCTTAGCATTAGGAGCAGGAATATGTATAGCATATGAACATGCTAGAGATAATTTACTAGATGGAAAAGTAGTTAAATCACGTAAAAAATTTAAGAAGAAATCTAAAACTAGAAAAAGATAGTAAGAAATTGTTAATTCAATTTCTTTTTTTGTGTTATTTTACATATATTAGTAATGAATACATGTAAAGTGTTTACAATTTATATCGATTATAATTAACGATGTAGTATAATATAGCTATAGGCGGTGATGATATGCTTATTTTAGCAAAATCAATTTTAGGACTTACCCTAGGCTTTGTTTTAGCGATAGTTGTTGGTTTGCTAATTATTCCAGTTTTAAAACAATTAAAAGCAGGGCAAAGCGTAAGTAGACTAATTAATAAAAGACATTTGAAGAAAGAAGGAACACCAACTATCGGTGGATTAATATTCATAATTCCTCCTTTAATAGCCCTTGCTTTGCTGGCTTTTCGTGGTAGTATTGGCATGTCTTATAACCTTGCGATTATCATTTTTGTATTCCTAAGTTATGCCATTTTAGGTTTCATTGATGATTTTACCAAAATTAGATATCATAACAATAAAGGCTTGTCTACGTTAACTAAATTAGTAGCTCAGTTATTTATTGCTGTGGTATTCTATACTATATATAAACATAATGGTGGATCGACAAACTTAGAAATCACTTTATTTGGCATTAAATGGCAACTTGGTTGGGCATATGGTTTATTCATCCTCTTCTTACTAGTTGGAA
Source organism: uncultured Bacilli bacterium (assembly GCA_950097225.1). Classification (GTDB taxonomy): domain Bacteria; phylum Bacillota_I; class Bacilli_A; order RF39; family UBA660; genus CAG-582. Next base: position 33,706 of record CATNCE010000015.1, on the reverse strand, counting down.
CTACTAATGCTGTTAATATCACGGATGGGTTAGATGGTCTATGTGGAGGCTTATCCGTTGTTGCCTTTCTTGCATATGGAGTAATTTCGTGGGGAAGTGACTGGATAGCTGGATATGAAAGTATAGCTATTTTCTCTTTTGTACTAGTTGGATCACTGATGGGATTCTTACTATTTAACTCCCATCCTGCACGGGTATTTATGGGAGATACCGGATCTTTAGCGCTAGGTGGTGCCCTTGCATCTATCGCGATACTAACACATCATGAAGTATCTCTTGCTTTAATAGGTGGCGTATTTGTCGTAGAAACACTATCTAGTTTAATCCAAATAATTGCTATTCGTAAGTTTAAGAAAAAAGTTTTCTTGAAAGCCCCAATTCATCACCATTTTGAAGAACTAGGGTGGAGTGAAACTGATATTGTTAGGGTTTTCTGGACAATTGGTTTCTTACTAGCTATGTTTGGCGTAATATATGGTGTTTGGCTATAAAAACTACAAAGAAGTTAATAATTAGCTTCTTTTTTTCATATATTTTAGTATGAGAAAAAGATTAATTATATTTATAACCTTATTTTTAACTATATTTGGAATTGTTATGATTACTTCCTCGTCATCAGTTTGGGCTGAATACAAGTTTTCTAATCCCTTTAAATTTACTATGCATCAGTCCTTATTTGCTATAATTGGGGTACTCATCATGTTTGCCGTCAGTAAAGTTGATTACAAACTATACTATAAATATGCCAATAAGATTTTACTAATTGCCATTGTTCTCCTCATTCTCGTTTTAATACCTGGGATTGGGATTGTTCGTAATGGATCTAGAAGTTGGTTTGGAATAGGGGCATTTGGCATACAACCAAGTGAAATTGCCAAAGTATCTCTAATTATATTTGTGGCCAAATACCTTTCTAAAAACGACAAAAACATGGATAAAATTATCGCTTATTCTTTGCCTATACTAGCAATAATTATGTTTGCCTTCTTACTTATTTTATTAGAACCAGACTTCGGTAGTGGCGCTATCATTGTTTTATCACTTATCGTTTTAATATTTACTTCTAATATTAAAATATCTTTTTTTGTAAAGCTTGGTTTCTTAGGCATCATCGGTATCGTTGGCTTAATCTTGATTGCTCCATATCGTATGGCTCGAATTGTAGCCTATTTAAACCCTTGGAGTGATCCATTAGGAAGCGGGTTTCAAATAATTCAGAGTTTGTATGCCATTGGACCGGGTGGACTATTTGGCTTAGGGCTAGGAAATTCTATTCAAAAACACTTTTACTTACCAGAACCTCAAACGGACTTCATATTTGCCATTATTTCTGAAGAACTAGGGTTCATTGGCATCGTTATTTTGACAACTTGTTATATTGTTCTTTTTTATCAAGTTATCAAATTATCCTTGTGTACTAAAGATCTTTTTGGGAAATATTTATCTTTTGGTTTAATAATCGAGCTTGTTTTACAGACTCTTCTTAATCTACTAGTAGTAGTTGGGCTAATTCCCGTTACTGGAGTTACCTTGCCATTTTTATCATATGGTGGTTCAAGCTTGCTCACATGTCTTTTAATGATTGGCATAATTCTTAATATTGAAAAGAACAATAATATGGTATAATAATCCCAAGATAGGTGATTATATGACGATTAAAAAAGTTGAATTACATGTACATTTAGATGGTAGTTTAAAGCCCAGTCTTTACAGCAAGATAAAAAATATATCTGAAAGTGACGCTAAAAATATTCTTATAGCTAAGCCTAAGTGTCACGATTTAAATGACTACTTAACTAAATTTTCTGAACCAGTATCAGTAATGCAAAGTAGAGAGTCTCTTTATTTAGTAGCATCCTCACTTTGTAATGATTTACTTGAAGACAATTGCATATATGCTGAGATACGTTTTGCACCAAACAAACACACGAGTGTTCTTTCCCTAGATGAAGTAGTAGATTCCGTCCTAAAAGGGATGCGCTCAACCAAACTAAAGAGCAATATTTTGCTATGCCTTATGCGTGGGGATTCCAAAGAAGATAATAAAAAAGTAATTGATTTAGCCTATAAATATTTAAACAAAGGTGTAGTTGGTATCGATCTAGCTGGTGCAGAAAAAATATATCCAACTCGCGATTATGAAGAATTATTTGCTTATGCCGCCTCGCAAGGTATTCCATTCACTATTCATGCAGGAGAAGCATCAGGACCCAGAAGTATAATGGATGCTATAGAATTTGGTGCTAAGCGAATTGGGCATGGAGTTCGGGCTTTAGAAAGTCAAGAATGCCTTAACCTTATTAAAGAAAAAAACATAACTCTAGAAGTTTGTCCTACTAGTAATATCCAGACTAATATTTATGATGATATAAAATCACACCCCTTAAAAAAATTATATGATATGGGTATAAACGTTTGTATTAATACCGATAATCGTACGGTTTCTAATGTGACATTATCCCAAGAATATGTAAATGTTCAAAGAGAACTTCTACTAACTAATGAAGAGCTATATAACATGAACGTTATGGCAATTGAAGCCTCTTTTCTATCTTTTAATGAAAAACAAGAACTATTAAATGAATTAAATTCCGAATAGGGGATTTAATTTTTTTATCAAATGACTGCTAATAAATATGTCGATTTTGCACATAATATAGGTGATTAAGCCGGAATGAGGTATTTACATAAAATGCTTGTGATGGTATAATTTTATCATAGGATGTGGATATATGAAGAAGTACGTTCAAAAAGTATTGGCCGTTATTTTAATTGTCGGAATTTTTCTTTTAGTTCAAACTCGTTTTAGCGGCTTGGAAAAAAGCATTCGTACAATTGCAAACTCGAAACATGCAGCTTCTTCATGCGTTGTTGGCGAGCCAGAGATTTACTATGTAACTGCTGATGGGGTACGTATTCGTTCGTCTACAATTATTAATGATTCTAACATTATTGCATCAGTTGATAAATGTACAGAAGTTAAAGTTTATTGTATGACTGAAGAGGGCGACTGGGCTAAAATTAGTAATTCCAGTGAAAAATATATATCTACCAACTACTTATCCAAAAATGAAACTTGTGAAACTATAAATACTACCACTACTAATCCAATATCTCTAAGTGTAGGACCATTAACTATTGAACCAGATCCGATTCGTGTTGAAGATCCATTAAAAATAACGTTTGATATTAGCAATATTAAAAATGTTGCACAAACTGAGGCAGATCGTATCGATATTGAACTTATCGACAGTCTAGGTGAGGATGCATCAGAACTTTTTAACATTGAAAGAATTTTTGAAGTTGATGAAGAAAATATTGGTACAATGAATGTAACTATTACTAATAAAGCTAAAGTTACAGCTGGACGTTATCGTATAAAAATAAATTATAATAATTCAAACTCAGTAACCAAAACCTTTGACGTCTTGAAAAAAGAATTTAATTTTGACATTATTTATGATTCTGATAATGAAACCGTGCCTGAAAACTTAGAAAATACTTGGCAAGTAGAATTCTCTCAAAAATTACCAGAGAATTTGACTTTCCAAGATTTTGATTACGCCATTAAGAAAAATGGTATTGACTATACTGATGCCTTTATTTTTGATGTTCGTAATGACATAATTTCATTTAAAAATATTAAAAGAGAAATTATCTTAGAAAATGGTGATTTCGTCGATGTTAATGATAATTATACTCCTAAAGGAACGTATACATTTACACTTACATTGCGTGATCAAGAAGACTTTTCTAGTGACCTAGTGCCAAACTATACCAGAAAGTTTACTTTTACAATTACTGATAAGCGTTCTATTTTTACTGAGTTACAAGCTCAACGTAAGGCTAATCGTTATCAGATATCTTATCAACATTTAAATTATGATATAGATGTCGTAGGAACCGAGAATACAACAGGTGTAAAAAAATACATTGTTCGTGAAAATAACAATGGTACATATGAAGAAGTAAAATATTCCGAGCAAGAATTAAAAGAAACATATCCAAATTTGGCATATTCTAAAATAACTACAGACAATCGTAATGAAAATAAGGTTGCCGTAAACTACAATAATTCTATTTACATTGTTAAATACACAAAAGAAATTGTAAGTATTCCTATTGAGCCAGAACCTACTGATCCGGATAACCCTGAGGGAGAAACCGATCCAGAAAATCCAGGTGAAACAACTGATCCAGAAAATCCTGGCGAAACCGAACCACCCACTCCTGAAGGGACTGACCCTGGTGGTGGAGAAGGTGGATCTGGCGAAGGAGAAGGTGAAGGTGAACCAAAACCACCTGAAACTATAGAGGTTGAAAAATACTATGTTTACTATTATAAAGGTCGTTCAAGTGATACTCTAATAAAAGAAGAAGTAGATGATTTTAAAGCTGCTAATCCTTCTGCCTATGGTACTTTAATGTCTAATCAATACACTCGTGATGAAGAAACAGGCGATATATTCTATCATGACTCAGGAATCGGAACTAAGGTTGTTAAAAATATTGTAAAACAGCCTGATTTAGTACCATTATCCATCACAGGTGGAGAACTTAAATTAAAACTTTACTTTGAAGCGTATACTCAAGAAGAAGTTGCAAATCTACAAGTGCAACTAGTAAAAGATGTACCAATAGGTCGCGCTCCCCAAATTCTTGTTGAGAATCTAGGAGAAACAGTTTACGATTCAAACTTTGCCCTAGAACTTGATTATAGTGAAATTGCTGATGGGTATATCTATGTAACTATTAAGTATTTATCTAATCAAGACTACTACATTGGGGATTATACTCTATACTATGGGTTTGGAAAATATGATTCATCTTCTAAATTTACACTATCTGATGGAAAAATCGACTACTATGTATATAGTGAATATGATAATCATTCTAATGATCCTAGTGACATTTTAATGACTAATTATCCAAATAGTAATAAAAAGTATGAATACTATGTTGGATTTTACATGAAGAAAACGAAAGTAGATATAGACAATATTGAAAAAGATTCTATCGGATATCGTATCTTCGATCGTCGTGCTGACGAAGATGAAGACGGAAATATTTTCTTCTTTGACGAAGTAGATTACATTGCTAAAATTAATCGTATTTACAACAACACAGTCTATTACGATCTGAGTCTCGATGGCGGAGTAAATTATCAAACGGGGCAAACCCTGCCAATAAGCGAATTTGCTACTAAGTATGCCGATGCATATCAGTACATAAGTGATTACACTCCAGGTGCAACTAAGTTAAAATATTACAATTTAGACGCTAATGGTAACATTATAAGTGATAACTTTAGCATGCATGTTATTCGTACGTTTGCTGCTTCCGCTGATGCTACTGACTTATCCGTTGAATACACGGTTAACGGAAATCCAAATCCAATCGTTAAAGTAATGAATGATAGTTTTAAACAGACTTATTCAGAAATGTATCGTCTTATTGCTACCACATTCGCCTTTGATCATGACAATAATTATCTTCTAGGAGGAATAAGAGGGCGTTATCAAATAACTGAAGAAAACGGCGAGCCATTAGTAGGTAATGAGGTAACTGATCAATTCTATATTACTGTAAATCGTACCTCTCCTGATCCTAAAAGAACGATAACTATCTTGCCAAAGACCGAAGTTAATCCAGGATTTTATTACATTTATGTAACTCACAATGCTGCTAAGGGAGTTGGATATATTTATAATGATGACTCGGATGATGCTGCTATTGACCGTAATGTATATCCCGAGATGTGGATGCGTAATATTCACATGACTTCACTTCACTATGATGTTCCTAACTATGATGTTCTTATCGATAACTTTGCCTTATCTAACTCAATAAGTAGTGCTGATAAAGCTTATACAAATGTTGAAAGTTATGTAGATATCAACTTTAGATTAGGATATATGTATAATTTAGAGAATTTCTCATATAAAATTCAGTTTAAAGATGGTAATAATTGGATTGATGCCAATGATCACTTCACAATAACAGATAATATTCGTCCAACTCGTGAATTAAGTGAATTAACATCGGTAAATAACTTACTAACTAGTTCTAATATTCACATGGTGACTAATATGGATCTTATTCGCAAAGGAACATATCGTATTGTGTTTAGCTATAGTAATAATGGATACGATATGGATGATGTTATAGAAGAGTTTGAGCTATCAGGAAATTACTACGGACTTAGTGTCGATAATAGTTCCATAACAAAGACCTCTTTCTATCACAACTTTGCATCTAGTTTAACCATTCCTGTTAAAGGATACTATATAGCTAATGTTGATAATTTTAATTTCTCTATGACTCATGAAACTGATGAGGGCGTACCAGATGTCTTAACTTGGAATAAAGAGAATAAAACATTCTCCGATGTTAATGATCATATTTTGTTCTCTTACACCGAAGATAACGTAATTCTCGATGCTGAAAACAATTTATATACGATGACTTTAATGAATTACTTTGAAGATACATCAAATCTCTTGGCTCCAGTTGGAAAATATACTTTAACTATAAGTTATCAAGAGCCAAACGGGGAATTATTAACTGATAATTTTATATTTAATGTCGAACGCGACACATTCAGTTTCCACATGGGAATTGAAAAAGGACACGCCAAAGCCAATGAAATGTATATTGAACGCAGCATAACTTCTCAATATATTAACTATGAAGATTTAGAGCCAATAGATGGTGTTCGTAAAATTCAATATATCGTTCAGTATTTTGATCCTGAGACTCGTCGTTACATCGACGTATCAAGTGAATCATCAACTGATCGCATGTTCACTATAACTGATCGTTGGGAAGAAAAAGACCCAGAAGTAATAAAAGATAGTTACAATGGAAATATTTTCTTACACTTAAATATCGATAAAATTGATCGAATATTCGACGGAAGCTTCTATTTAAAAGTCATTTATAATGGCCAGGAATTTGAATATGAAATGGCTTCTATGAAAGAGACCTTCGGATGGGAAATTCTCGATGCCGATATCTATGGTCTTATAGATGATTCTGGTAAAACTCACAAGGCTCCAGGATTTTATAGCAATATTCCTGATACGCATATCGATGTAACCTTAGATACTATTCACGAAGAAAATGCGCAGTTTATTATTACTCAAGATTGTGCTAATGCATCTATATGTTCACCAGATACGGCAATTAATTTCAATAACTACTTTGAAGTTATAACTCATGATAACATCAATATTGATTTAAAATTAAAAGCTAATGCTCAAGGTATACTAGACAAAGGAGCATATCAATTAGTTATTTATTATTCCTCTCGTGACTATGCCGTATATAACTTTAATATCGTCGCAGAATATGCCGAAATTAAGTTTGGGGATGCTGCTATCGCTACTAAACTAAGTGACAATGAAATAAGCCAATCTTTATTCACTAATAAAGATGCTACGATTATAATACCTGTAACTGTTTTAGGAATCGGCTATGAAGAGGCAACCGTAAATATTACTAATAATAATCAAAACATCGATTACAATAGCTATTTTATTTATAGTTCTGACAAATTTAGAAATGAACATAAACTAGAATTAGAATATAATAGTAATAAACAAATTCCGGCAGGAGACGTCTTAGTAATGGTTAGTTATCAAGATGCCGATGGTCGTGTAATTGAAGATCATCAAGTATTCAATTTTAGTGAAATATACTTTGATTATCGAGTAAAAGAAGTAACATACGATCCATCTCCAGCGGTTCCAAATCGCGAACAGGGTGGTGAAATAATTTTAAATCTTATTACCAATGAAATGTTTAATGGTAATTTAGTTGACAATACATTAGTAAAAACAGAATTTACTGACAATATTATCGTCAAAGACTTTGAAAATAAAGATGTAACAAGTGAATTTACAAAGACATTTATGAGTACAACTCCAGATGCCAATGAGTTCCAAGTTAGTCTAAGATATGAACCTAATAACAATTTAAAACCAGGTACTTATCGTGTCTATATGTCATATGCTAAAAATACATTCGTATTAAATAAGACAGTTGACTTTACTATGGCTGATTATGAACGTAAAATTGAAATTACTAATGTTGATATCGAATCAAAGACCAAAGACGGACTTATCCATAATAATTATGGAGGAACATACATTGTGAATTTCCGTAGCAACTATAATATCTTAGTAAATAATATGACAGTTAAGGTAACATCAATAACTGATAACACTGATGTTACTAATAAGTTTAAGATTACTAAACAAGGAAATGCTGTTCGTCTTGAATACACAGCAACTACTCAAAATCTAGAAGCAGGAAGATACGTAGTTCATCTTGAATATCGCGATGCTTCTACGCAAAATATTACTACTAATACTACCGAAATAGATTTATATGGCGAATATAAAGAAATCATGATTAAAGATATAAAGGCTTCAACAAGCCCAATAATCGCTGAAAATGATAATCAATATTATGAATTTAAGGTTGATACAACTAATCTAACAGCTGCCGATCTTAACAACCTAAAATTCCGCGTCTATGATAACTATAATAATATAGTTTATTCTAGTATTTCTAGTGATAATGTTGCCAATAGCTTTGATGTTATAAAGGTCTCTAATGACACCTATCGTATTAAGATTTTACCATACAAAGCTAGAGTAGGTACTTACTATGTTGCTGCATTATTAGGAGACGTTTTGAATAACTATAACATCTCTAATCGCTTGCGTTTTACAATTGACCAAAATAGTTATAGAGTAAATATATTCTCATCATCTAGCATTGTAACTAAAGAAAAAATTAATAATACGGATAATCTTTATGATTATATTGGTGTACTAGGAACTATAAATTTCTCATCTAATCATCCAATTGATAATGATTATTCGATTAAAATAATTAATAATGGACGTGTAATTACAGAAATAAAATCTAATTACAATTTAGTTGAAGAATACAAGCAAATAACGTTTGATTATGATGATGTTTCATATGGTAATGTCGAATTTGCTCTTTGTATAAAGGGACTTCCATATGCATCAATAACTAGAGAAGTTCTCGAATATAAAAGGATAACTGATCTTTCAATTATAATCGATAAACAAGATCTAACCGGCGCTATAACGTTAGATCCAGGAGACGTAAAAGCATTTGAATTATATATAAGTCCTGAAGATGCTACAAATAAAAATATGAAATACACATCATCTAATCCTGATGTTGCTGTTGTTGAAAATAATAACATTATAGCTAAATCCAAGGGAGAGACGACTATAACCGTTCATAATAAAGAGTATTTTAAGACTTTCGTTGTCAATGTTACTGAGGCATTAAAATCGCCAATTTATGATATTGATAATGAAAATAAAATTATCTTTGTCAATAAAATGACTGAATTACGTCTAAGAAAAGAAGTATTTATCAGTAATATCCAAAATATCCAACCTAACTACAAGATTGTTAACAACAAGAACGAAGATGTGACTTCTACTACCGAAGTTGTTGGAACTAATTATAAACTTATAAGTGGTAATAGTACTTATACCATAATTGTCATTGGGGACTTAAATGGTAATGGTGCGATTGACACTGGAGATTTTGCTTACCTAGTGCGAATTGTTCGTAATATCATAACTCCAGATGAAAATATCTTAAGAGCAGCTCGTATTTTAAAACGCGACAATGTAACCAGTGGAGATGTAGCTAAGCTTTATCGTTTCTATCGAGGAAATGACAATGAAATATAAGATTTTACTATTAATAATACTACTATTAGCACCAATAAGTGTTTTAGCCAAAGAAGAGGTAAGTATCCAATGTACAGGTGATAAAGAAGAATTTGTCTGTACATTTGCCTCTTTATTTGACTATCCCATAAGTGCAATTGATTTTCACTATGAAGTGCCTGAGTATGCCAAAATAACGGCAACAAGTGTTGATGGATCTTGGGAAGGAAGCATGGAAGATAAGTGGTTTTCTCTTTATTCAGAAAAAGATTACACAGGATTTAAGAAGTTAGGTACAATAACCCTAAAATCATCTAAAGAGCTTAAAGAAAGTGATATAATTATTAAAGATCTAAAAGTATATGATAGCTTTTTTCAAGAGCATCTCATCTCAACAAGTGTCAATATTCCTAAAAAGGAACGAAGTATCATAAAATTTATTATTCCATGTGTTATTATATTAATAGGAATAATAAGTATTATCTGGATAATAAAAAGAAGGAGTAACAAACATGAAAAAATATAAGTTAATTCTATTTGGAATATTTTTATTAATTGTATGCCCATTTTATGTTGATGCAGGTTCTTTCTCTGTTAACATTACCTGTAATAATGTTCAAGTAGGAAAGAATACGACATGTGTTATAACTGGAAATGCTATAACAGGAGGAGCATCAGCTGCCGATATTCAACTTTCCATGAGCGGAGGAGCTACAATTGAATCTCTTACTCCAGGAAACGGATGGAATGCTCAAGAAAATACGCCAAGCAGTCTTCTTTATGTATCTTCTAGAGACTTAACAGGAAGCTTTACTATCGCGATAGTTAATATTCGTGCAACATCTCCAGGAACAGCAACATTAAAGCTTACTAGTGTCAAGATTGCTGATGAGGCTTATAATGAGATTAATATTGGTGCTAAACAAAAGTCATTCACTGTTAATCCATTACCTACAAACCCAACGAACCCAACAAATCCAACCCAAAAGCCTACAAATCCAACGAACCCAACGAGTCCAACTCAAAAGCCAACGGTTCCACCTACAGGAGGAAAACCAACGACTAATACAACTCAGCCAAATACCAATAATGATCCTTACAAGACTAGTACAACTCAGCCAAATACGTTTGATCCAAACCAACCTAATACGACAACTCAGCCTATATTTGATCCAAACGATCCCCATCAATCACCAATTCCTGGTTTATACTTAGATAGTGTTAAAGTAGGGGATTTCCCTGTTACTTATCAAAATCGCAAGTATTACGCAACAGTTAATTATGATACTGAAAGTGTCGAAGTAACCGCAACTGCTGCTGCCAACATTGCTATTATTGGTGAAGGAACGAGAACGTTAGCAGTAGGTAAAAATGTTGTTGAATTAGTTATTCGCAACGAATATAATCAGTCACTTACTGTTCAAGTTGTTATAACTAGACCTGATGATACTAATATCTATAATACGTATTTAGCTAGTTTAAAAGTTGTAGGCTACGATTTTAACTTTAATAAAGATGTAAAAGAATATACGATATATGTCCCAACAACTGTAAAAGAGCTTTTCGTTATTGCTCAATCTGATAATGTCGATAACTCAGTTATGGGTGATGGCTTAATATCATTAACTAAGGGCGATAATAATATCTATATTAAAGTTCAATATGGTGATAAAGCATCATCAGAATATGTAATTCACGTTAAAAGAAATTATAATTCTCTGATAATGCTAATCGCTATTGGGCTATTATCTGCCGGTTTTATTGGTACTAATGCCTATATATTAATTACTCGCATTAAGCTAAAAAAAGCTCATAATGATCAAAAAACACAAGCTATTGCCGATGCTAATCGTGATGCTGTTAATCGTACTAATCAAGTAGTTGTTAATGGTCAAAACGTTATAACTCCAGGTAATATCGCTAATTCGGGTAATATCGTATCTCCTACCAATCGGGTTGTTCCAAAACAAGTAGTAAGTACTCATCAACCAACTAATCCTGTTGCAGTAGCAACATCAGCAGTTGCTACTAATCAAAATCCAACACCTGCGCCTCAACAAAACCAAGTTCGTTTGGTTAAAAAAGTTGTAAAGCCAGTCAATACTACACCCCCAAATCAAGCAAATGAACAAATAATCATCAAGAGAGGCTAATTAAATGAAAGTAATAACTATTAAACAACCCTTTGCAACTTTAATCATCAAGGGCTATAAAAAGTATGAATTTCGAACATGGTGTACTAAATATCGTGGGGATATTCTCATCCACGCAGGACTTGGTGTTGATAAAAAAGCTTTAGAAAGATTTAAATATCTTAATTTAGAATATCCATCAGGATGTATAATAGGAAAAGTTACTATCACTGATTGTATCAAAGTTGACGATACTTTTAGAAAAATTTTAAAAGATCAAGATGAGCGCATATACCATAGTGTAATAACTCATCAAGATTGGCAAGGCTATGCTTTTAAAATGGAAAATCCAGAAGAAATAGATCCTATTACTTGTAAGGGAAAGTTAAGCCTTTGGGATTTTGAGTATCCACAAAATAAATAATATGAAGTTATAAAATAAAAGTGTACATAAAAAAATGTATGCTTTTATTTTGATATAAATAAACTTTTTTATGATATAATTATTTATAGTAAAGGATGCTAGCTATGAGTATATTATTTCTATTATTATTAATACCATTAATTTGTATATGTGTATCACTTTATGGTATGACGTTAATTAACTTTGTAACTATTAATGAATTTAATATAACATATTTTAGCTTAGAAATATTTGTAAGCATCGTGCTTAGCTACTTCATAATGCGTCTTATCATCAAAAGTTATCCAGCATCATCTGTTATAAATAACCTTGATAATGGCTTTAGTGCCATCTATGGGTATATATCATTTTCAATTTTAGCTCCCGCTGGAATAGCTTTTATTGCTAACTCTATAAAATTTGGGATAAACACTTACAATTTACCAATAGGTATACTTATTACTTGTTTATATATTTTTATCAATTACTATTTCTTTAAAAGAAAGAATTTAAATTTAACACTAATTGCGATTGATAAAATAGATAATAACTTACTATATTTATCATTTAAAAGTGAGGAAAATGATATATATACATTTTATACAAATTCTAATGTAGTATATAAAGAAAATAATCAATATTCATGCATTATAAATGATTTTACTAAAGCATTAATTAAAATAAAAAGGAGTGCTAATAATGAATAATAACAATAATCAAAATAATAATAACAATAACTATGTTACACCAGAAAAAGTTGACTTATCAAAAGTTACAGTGAATCAAAATGATAATATGTTAAACCGTGAGCGCGATAACATCGTAAGTGCTACAATTCAAGCTAACCAAGCCATTAACACTAATCAAGCTCGTGATGTTAACAATGCCATTAAAGTAAAAAAACACAATCCCATCATAAGCTTTATAATTGTCATAACGTTATTTGCTTTAGCTGGTTTCTTATCATACTTGGGCTATCGTCTTATAAGTAAATATATTACTACGAGTGATGCAAAATATACGACGACAACTACGACAACGACTAAAGCCAATCCTTTTCCTAAATATGTATATAATCGTGAAATAGCTCGTAAGTTTCAAAATGATAACATGGTTTTAATACTAGCTCCAACTCAAAAAGATTTTAGCTATCATTATATTTTATTTACAAAAAATGATGCAGGAATCATACACAAAGAAGAAGGTGCATATGATTTAAAGAATAGTAGTTTAGGTTTAAATAGTACAGATGGAAACTATCGTTTATTTACCGTAAATGACAATTATCTATTCTGTGATGGCATAGAATTAGAAATGGCTGATACTGAAATGAAATACTATCAATACCAAGATGATGCTTCTTCTAAGTTGCTATTAATAAATGGCGCAATAAAATATGAACTTGCATATTATTATGACGGGGGTGTGCATGGTTTACACTCTTATACTGAGGACGCAACGAGCATTACTCTAGATAATGGCATGGTATTTAGTAAACAAGGGTTTACTGTTGAAAACAATGGTTTTACATTCGAAATGGGTAGCTAACTAGACAAAAATGCGAAAAAGTAATATAATCTATATGGTTACTTAAAAGTGTTAAATAATAAAAAAATAACACAAATTTCACATTTATAGCATGCAAATGTGCTATAATGAGAAAGTACTGGAGGTTATTCAATATATGAAAAACGATAAGAGTTTTGATTATATTTCTAAAGATATAATGGCCAATAGAAAGTTTCAGAAAATTGCCTATGAGTCACATCATGGTATAACTAGAATGGAGCATTCTATTCGCGTAGCTAAAAATGTATACAAAATATCAAAGAAATTAAAATTAGATTACGAGTCAGCAACTCGTGCAGCTTTACTACATGATTTTTTTACCAATGACGAATTTGGTAGCAATCATGGACTTATCCAAGGTGTTGTCCATCCGGATATTGCCCTTCAAAATGCGAAAGGGGAATTTTCCTTAAATGCAATTGAAGAAAACGCGATTGAAGCACACATGTTTCCTTTAAACACCAAAGTGCCGAAGTACAAGGAGAGTTGGGTTTTAACTGCTGTTGATAAGATGGTTGCTATTTATGAGTATTTTGCTAATAAGTTTAGTTACACTAAAATTACTAATATTGTCAACGGAAAATTAAATTTGGCTGTTATAATGGCATTTTATTTTGTAACAATGGGACGTAAATAGTATCCATTGTTATTTTTTTTTGATATAATACATATATGTTCTCGTAGCTCAGTAGGATAGAGCAATCGCCTCCTAAGCGATAGGTCGGCAGTTCGATTCTGCCTGGGAACACCAGATTGATAGGAAACTCGACCTTTTCGAGTATTAAACAAAACGACTTGTCAAAAAGTCGTTTTTATGATATCATGAATATGTCAAGGAAACTTGCATAAAATAAAAAAGGAACATTCAATATGCCAGTGTTGAGTGTTGCCGTTTAATTGGTTACCACCTAAATCATTGGATGAGTTAGGTGGATTTCTTTTATATTAAAGTTATGAATAACAATAATAGTAAAAGGAAGATAATAATTACTAGAGCAAAGATTAGTAAATCTTTCTTGTTCATTGTATCGCCTCCCTTCTTTATGAAGTTTGGCTCCACCCAACTTATTAAATGTTCCTAAAATGATTATAGAAAACATGAGTTTTGGTAACAAGAATTTTCTACTAAATTATGCCAATTTAGTAAACATACTTGTGTATTGTCAAAAACAATATACTATACGATGAGGAATTATTTATGAAATTAAAAGTATTAGAAGATAATAATACATTCATTGATATGTATTATTTAGCAGAACCAGGAGTAAGTTATTATATTGAAGATGGCAATGAAAAAATATTATTTGACACAGGATACTCAACTATTATTATAGAAAATGCAAAGAAAATGAATATTAATTTGAATGATGTTAACAAATTAGTTATATCACATGGTCATGATGATCATACTGGTGGTTTAATATATATTTTTAAAGAAAAAAGAACTATTGAGTTAATTGCTCATCCAGAATGTTTTGATTATAAAGAAGATTCAACTGGCTTATATATTGGAAGTCCTTTATCTAAGGAAGAACTATCAAAAGTTTGTCAATTAAATTTATCTAAAAAACCAGTTCAAATTAGCGAACATATTACCTATTTAGGAGAGATTCCTATTTTGAATGATTTTGAACAGAGATATTCAATTGGAAAAAGTATTGTTAATGGAGAAAAAATTGATGATACAATAAATGATGATTCAGCAATTGTTTATAAAAGTGAAAAAGGGTTATTTGTTATAACAGGATGTTCTCATAGTGGCATTTGCAATATAATAGAATACGCTAAAAAAGTTTGTAATGACGATAGAATATATGGAGTTATTGGTGGATTTCATTTATTTGATGTAAATGAAAGGTTAGAAAAAACTATAGATTATTTAAAAGAAAATAATATCGAATTGTTATATCCATGTCATTGTGTATCTTTAAAAGCAAAAATAGAAATGGCAAAAAAATTAGATATCAATGAAGTTGGTGTAGGATTAGAGTTAAATATTTAAAAAAGTTATTGTACGTCCTCTCTTTCGGGCACCAGATTATTAATACTCGAATCCTTAGGTGAGTGTTACCCCATAATTTGTGTAGCGCCTAATTCAATGCTGAGTTAGGTGCTCTTTTAATTTAGTATTACAAATAGTAATGCTATAACGCACTATTTTAAGTGCATCTAATTAAACATATTTCAAATAGCTATTAAGTTGTGTTAGAATATTAGTAATTAGGAGGATAATATGAATAAATATGACATGCTTAATAACGATGAAGAGTTAAATAATATCATTGATTCAATAAATAAAGTTAATGAAAATATCTTAATGGCTTGCCATGGACGATATCACACTACCTTTGTAATAAGAACTATTGAAAATCTATTAGCAAAGCTTAATTTCGACGAATATACTATTGAATTAGGAAAAATTGCTGGGTTGCTACATGATATAGGCGCCATAGAAGGAAAAAATGGGCATGTAAAGAGAAGCAGTGAAATGTGTATTCATTTTCTAGATAAAACAACACTATCACGAGAAAGTAAAGAAACTATAATTCATGCTATCAAAGACCATTCAAATGGGGATGAAATAAATAGCCCAGTTGGAGCTGCTCTTTTAATTGCTGATAAAATTAATATTTCAAAAGAGAGAGTTCTAGAATTCGGCAAAAAAGATCGTTGTCTTAGTAATTTTTTAAATATTGAAGAAACTATCTTAAAAGTTGAAAACAACAACATAATAATAAATTACATAGTAAATGATAAATTCTCTAAAGAAATATTAGTAGAGGAATGGAAAAAGGGAATAGCGGTTCCCATAAAGGCTAGTGCTTATCTTGGCTATAATTGTATCTACTAGCTCAATGGGAATACAATTGATTTAGCTAAAAAATAAAAAAGAGGTATCTTATGTCTAAAATTAGCAACGTATTAATGATGCTTGAATATTTAAGTTCTGGAAGAAAATATAGTATAACTGAATTAGCTGAGAAACTAGAAGTTACGCCAAGAATGATTCGGGTTTATAAAGAAAAAATAGAAAAAGCAGGAATTTATATTGACACCATTAAAGGACCCTATGGAGGCTATGTATTAAATCAAAATATAAATGTTCCTAAAAGATTTATAACACCAAATGAAATTGATATAAAGAATAAAAATATCTTCAATTTAATAAACAAAGTGATTAAAGAAAAAAGAAAATGTCTTATAGAATATTATTCAAAAGATAAAAAAAACATATCAGAAAGAATAATTCATTCTCATGATTTAATTTTACTTGGTACCGAATGGGTGTAGCTGCCTACTGTGAATCTAAGGAAGAAATAAGGCATTTTTATATTAATAGAATTAAAGCTATAAAATTATTAGAAAACTTTTATAACTGACATATATATTTCCTCTTCTGTTGCTAAAATATAATTAGCTAAGGAGAGGTTTTATAATGATCAAACATACACATACAGAATCAAGCGAAATAAATTTTTCAAAGTTAGAAGAAAGAATAATGGCAGTAAATGATCCATTTATAGGGAATTTTAACAAAGTAAAAAAAATGTTACATGAATTAACTACTGATGTTTATAACAGGAAATATACATAAGGGATATGAAATAAAAGAAAGATTTAATGAAGAAAATATCCCTATTGAAGTTATATCAATGGCTTTTTTAGAACCCGATATAAATGATATAGAATTCGTATCTAAAAGTAAAGCCATGCAAGCTTACGAAACATTAAAAACTCCTTGTTTCGTAATTGATTCAGGTTTTAATATTCTTAATTATCCTAATAATCCAGGATATCCTGGGGCATTTGTAAGGAGAAGTGGAATATCCGAGGATATAGATGGATTACTAGATACTTTAAAAGATATAGAAGATAGAAGGTGTCAGTTTTTAGATTGCTTAACATTTTATGATGGAACAGAGTTTCACTGTTTCTATGGTGTCGATGAAGGCAGTATAACATATGAAAAAAGAGGACACGAAAATAAGGCGATGCGTTCTTCTTTATGGTATGTATTTCAACCAACGGGTTCTGTTAAAACATTGGCCGAGATGACTGATAAAGAAAGACTAAACAGACGTGATGGACACATATCCGCTAAAGAGCAATTTATAACGTGGTATAAAAATGAGTATGAAAAAACAAAGAGACTAATAAAAAAAGATATTAGTGAGATATAAAATCCATACTAGATAAAGTATATGTAATTATCAGGGACCGAATAGGTCCTTTTTTTTCAATTTACAACAAAAAAAGTATTAGTAAATTACTTATCATTAACAATCTACAGCTAGTAGAGAACACCTCTATATTTTAATAAAATAGTTTTCCATACTAGGACTAAAGAAGTCCTTTAACTAGATAAAAAAATACGTTAATATGTAACATGTGCGCCAAAGAAAGAGGTATTTTTATGAAAAATCAAAAAGTTAAATTAGAATTTGAAATAACAAGTTACAACTTAAAAGAAGGAAATAATGATCTACCATCCGAAATAAAGTTAACATATATAGAAGAATTTGATGGCAATTTAAATTTTCTAAGTGTCGTGAATAAATTAGCCAATGCTTTTCGTATCAAAAATGCTCATGAAAAGCAGTACGCTTATTATTTAGAAAATATATATCAGATATTATGGAGTGAGTTTTTTGATGAAGAATTCATTGATAACATGATTAAAAATATTGATACTCAAGATTATTCTAAACTAGACGTAACTATTAATGAACTAAATGAGCAATTTCATTTAGAAGGGAAAAGATTAGCTTTAGTTATCGGTAGTGAAAATAGTCAAATAAATGGTATTCGTTTTTTCTTTCATACCAAAGAACATAAGCACAGTGCCTCACCACATATTCATTGTCTATATTGTGGAGTTGAGAAAATTATTGATTTAAAAACATTAGAATTTATTAATGAACCATTTAAATCTATTTATACATCACGCTTAGCCATCAATCTTGTAACAAAATACCAAAAATCTTTGATAGATTACTGGGATCGTGTATTAACAGAAGGGGAGACTGTTGAATTCGATGTTACCTTATAAAAAAAGAAAAGTTCTTAACCTTTTCTAATTTAAATCATCTTCTCCAAATGGATACGGGCATAACTCACTAACTAAAAAGTCCTTATATTCTCCATTTAATGCATAACATCTAATAAGGGTATCTTTATTGCAATATTCATGTATCATCTGTCGACATACGAAACAAGGAGTTCCAATTTTTCCATTTTCAACTAGTAAATGAATACTTGTAATATCTCCCTTTTTTACACCACTTGTAATAGCTGCATAAATTGCATTTCTCTCAGCGCAAGTTCCCGCTCGCAAACTATGATCTTCAACATTGACTCCCTTAAATTTTTGTCCATCTTTAGTAAGAACTATCGCCGAAACTCTAAAATTACTTATAGGAGCGTAGCTACACTTTAACAGGCTTTTTAATTCATCGATCATTATATCACTCTTTCTTAATGATATTTTATCATGTATTATTTTATTTAACAAATCAATATGATATAATTTTTGTGGTGAATTACTATGACAAATCAAGAACAATTAAAAGAAATTGAGCGCAGCATTATTAAAACCTATCGCAAGGAAATATGGGCTCGTTTTATTAAAGCTGTCAATGACTATGAGCTAATAGAGGATAATGACAAGATTATGGTATGCATTAGTGGAGGAAAAGATTCGTTTTTATTAGCTAAATGTATTGAAGAAATAAAACGTCATGGCAAAGTTCATTTTGATGCTTTTTTTGTGTGCATGGATCCTGGATACCAGAAAGAAAATTTACAATTAATTAAAGAAAATGCTCAAAAGCTTAATATTAATCTAGAAATATTTCAATCTGATATATTTGCAAGTGTTGAGTCAATGGAAGCTAAAAGCCCTTGCTATATGTGTGCTAGAATGCGCAGAGGACACCTATATAATAAAGCTCAAGAACTAGGCTGTAATAAAATTGCTTTAGGTCACCATTTTGATGATGTAATAGAGACTAATTTATTATCTTTATTTTATGGAGCAGAGATTAAGACTATGATGCCCAAATTATATTCCGATAATTTTGAAGGGCTCGAACTAATAAGACCGCTTTTCTTAGTCAAAGAAAGAGCCATTAAAGCTTGGTGTACTCATAATAATCTTAAATTTATTAATTGCGCTTGTAAATTCACTTTAGAATCCTCCCTTGATGAACATACTAGTAAA
The DNA here is from genome assembly GCA_950097225.1 of uncultured Bacilli bacterium. GTDB lineage: Bacteria > Bacillota_I > Bacilli_A > RF39 > UBA660 > CAG-582. The sequence goes on along the minus strand of CATNCE010000015.1, from coordinate 13,654 downwards.
CGTGAAGAAATGAAAAGACTTATAAAAGATATGCGCCAAATTAATTCGGAGATAGACAATAACATTTTTAAGGCCTTAGATAATATCAATCTAAATTGTGTTTTAGGAACAAAAAAAGATGGTAACTATACCAGTTTTTTAGATGATTATAAATAAGGAGAAGGACAATGAAAAAATATATCTTACGAGATGGGGCACTTATTATCGCGTCCTCACTTTTAATAGCGCTTTCTTTTAAAGAAAAATGTCCTAAATTAACAAATGATAGCTTAACAACCAATGATATGAAAAGTGATTTTTCGTATAGTAATGGGGATATTTATATTGGCGATCTTAATTTTATCAATCAAAAACAAGAAAACGCTTCGTTGAGTGATGTCTTTGTTGTTGATGAACGATTAACGGATGATCCAAACATGATTATCCTAGACTCTTATCGCATAAAAACACTCAAAGAACAAAAAGAGATTCTAAAATGTTTATTAGAATATGAAGCATTATATCCAACTGACTGGGAGCGTTCTCTTTATTCTATGGAATTAGAATGGACGATTCATAATATTTTTTATGCTCTTGATTATGAAAAAGAAAGAACTAAAAGTGTTGACTTAAACAACGATGATGAGTTGGTCTACAGAGTTCTTTCTCTATTTCAAATAGTAAATACGTTAAAATAATGTAAAGAAAAAACAATTATTAAAAAAACAATCTCAATTTATAGTACAATTACTATAAAGAGGTGCTTCATGGAACAATTTAATTTACAAGAAAAAACTCGTGAACTAATCAGTGAATTAGAAGAACTAAAAGAACCTCTAACTATTTTAAAATGGTTTTATGAGGCGATTAACTATCATTATCTTTTTGAGAGTGAATACTTAGCTAAACGCATATACAACCACTTAACCCAAAATGGATACACACCAATTACAACATCAGTTTTAGAATTAGAAGTTACTAAATCCCTCCTTAAAAAAGATTATATAGATAACAAAGATAAAGTCGGGGAAAAACTTATTTCTTTAATTTTAAAAAGACTAGAAGAAAATAGTGCGCTAGGGTCTCTTTTAGAACAATTTATTTGTTTGTATAATGAGACTTATAACAAAGAAAGCACTTTCACAATGATGATGAATAATTTAGAAAAATCCATAGGAGAAGGGGTAACATTTGTTATTATTTTTCATGGACAGTTAAAATTATTAACAGGAATTATTGAAGAAGTAGAGCCATTTAAATCAGTTACAATTAGTGGAGAAAAATATCCGTTTGTTGGTTATGAAGTTGAAATAAATAAAATATCTTCCAATTATGGAAAAATATTGTATAATAATAGCTGTGCATCAATTAATGACGATTTAGTTGATGTTAAAGAAATTGAAAAAAGAAGGGCAAAATTATTTGGAAACTCAGAAGAGGAGCCAAAAAGAGTAGCTCAATAGTTCTTTTTTGCCTACTTAGCACAGTTGGTAGTGCAACGCCCTCGTAACGCGTAGGTCGCTGGTTCAAATCCGGCAGTAGGCACCATTATAGTTAATTTGCTACGTAATAACGTAGTTTTTTTATTATATTTTATATTCAAACACACTTATAAACACATTTTTTATAATTTATTTTATAAAGTTAACAACATTATCAAGTTCTGATTTATATAAGTGAGTATAGGTATTTAAAGTCATACTTATTTGACTATGCCCTAAATACTTACTTACTAATGTTATACTAGCTCCCTGATTAATTAATAAGGAAGCACAAGAGTGCCCTTATGGCATAATAAGGACAAATCGAAAAACCCTTGCATTGCAAGGAGTTGGCGGTTTGTCCTTGTTCTTTTTCCACCTAATCCCCTGCAAAAAATAGGCGTAACGAGGGAAGCCAAAAAGCGAGGTGTAACGTTAAGGACAAAGACAGTGTATAGCATCCAGCCGGGACCGCATAGCGTCCCGGCTGGGTGCTTTTTACCAGCAGGAGACAGGACGGTGAGCTTTGCGGCGGGTCTTGTGCCTGGGACTGCTCAGGCGGACCGGCGCGGGTTAGTCCGTGCGCCTCGTGCAAGTGATTAAGCTGTCCCCGTTCCGAGCACCTGCAAGGAACGGGGCACTTCTATACATGGCCTGCGGCAATGTACTTGTGCGCTCTGCGAGGCCGCCGCCTGGATCGCTGACTTGTCACCGCTCCAGGCAGCTTGTACCGGCTCTCTGCGTGTGCTATACTGTACCCAGAAACAACCCAACAAATTGCCAGTTTATAGAGGTGATGTATATGGCAAAACATGAGTTTGGAATTATGATAGATGCTCCCCAACCGGGTAAAAGATATGACGAGTACGAACCGTGGAAATATGCCTGCATTTCTGTTAATGATGACTATTTAGAAGGCGTTGTTGAAAAGCTTACCTTCATTGATTTCTATTGGCATACGCTTTCTGCAAAGGGTAAGGGGCTTGCATATTGTGGTATTACACTTGTTCCACCTTGCTCGTTAAAAGCATTTACTGATGTTATTGCTGATATTCCTGAACTGTACGAACTAAAGAAGCTGTTAGAAAAGGCATTGGTCGAAAATAAATGGGTCATTCATTACGGCCTCTGATTAAGCAACAATTTCCAGTTTATCAAGGAGACCGGCAGACAGGATATACTCCGATGCGCTTAGATACATGATAATTTATTCAAAAAGAGCGGATAAAAAATTTGTGTCTTGGGCTTGACATTTGGGTGTCTAAAATCGTGTACTCTTATTTGTTTAACATTAGCCAATTTACAATATTTATTCTTTCTTAATTGAATTGTTGTCTCTTTAAAAGGTATAGAGTTACCAAATACAAACCAAGAATCTTTGTAATCTTTATATTGTTTTGCTTTTATATTCATTATTTTTAAGCCTTCTAATAAGTCTTTTTTTATTGGTAATGTTCTTATACTACTTTTTGTTTTAGGACTTGTGCTTCTCCTTGTCTTAACCCCATGTAATATAATATTTCAAAAAAGACTTTCCATTCAAACTCATTTATTACTGATTCATACTTTTTAAATTCTTCTAGTGTAAAAAAACCATTTCTTCTTTTATGTCATTTTCTCTATATTTTTCAACAAAGTTAATTATTTTATTATCAGTGTTATATACTTTGTTCGAATAAGTAATAATTTGCATAAAAAGACATAAAATTTTATTTCTATACGAATTTTTTATATTTTCACTCTCTAAAAATGAACCCCATTTTTTGTATATTGTCAAATTCAAATCATTTATCTTTACATTTTTAATTGGATCTAAATGTCGATAAAAATCAAAATTTCTTTTAATTGACTGAGGTTTATATTTTTTCTTTTTATTATTTATTAATTCATAAAATGCTTGTTCAATAGTTATAGAAGAGTTAGATGTTTTATTACATAATTGAGTTCTATAAATTGCTTCTTCTTCTATAGCTTCGCTTCGTTTTTTGAACTTAGGAGAAGTATAATCATGTTTTTCTCCAAATATATCTTTATATATAATCCTAAAAAAGTATTTTCGTCCATCTTTTGTAGGATTTTTACTTTCATAAACTGCCATAAATTAATTCCTTCTTTCTTTTATTGAATTAGAAGTTAATCTATGGTATCATTAATACATAGAAAAACTCTGTAATTCGCGTTATAGGTTTTTCTTAGGGTATAACCCAACCTCTACTTTGTTCCAGCAAAGTAGGGGATTTTTTTAATTAGTTTTTAAATTTTTTTCTATATAATTCCAAGCTTTATTTTTATCTATTATTGGAATTACAAAATTTCTATTACAACTTTTATAATATTTTTCAAATTGATTAATAGAAATAAAGTGATTTTGTAAAAATTCTTTTAAATAACGTGTATTTAGTGATTGAATCAGTCTTTGTTCTTTAAATTCATATAAGTCGCAAAAAGTAAATTCTAACATATAAATGCTCACTTCGTTATGTAAGTAATTACATAAAATATCTATTGAAATATCAATTTTATCTTCATGTTCTGCAATCTTAGCCATATTCAATGTATAAATATTGGAAATACCAAAAAGTCTTTTTGCCTCTGATATATCAAAAACTTTATCTTGTAAAGACTTTGCTTTGCATTGATTAATTATTTTTGTTCCTTTTACAGAATATTCAAGTGAAAGATCATTACATATTTCCCAAACTAAATCTCTTATATTTCTATTGCTTTTCTCTAAAATTAAAATTTTTTCCTTTATGTTAGAACAATTATAACTAACATGTTTCAATATTTCGTCATAGAAATTTAGATCTTGTAATTTTTTTTCATATTTTTCAAATAATTTAAATTTATTTTCTGTCATTAAATAATTTTGTTTTGTTAAATAATTATTTCGTTTGATTATCTTTTTTTTACATTCTGGACAATCTCTAGTAGTTTTTATTTCTTTATCAAAAACTATACCACAATTAGGGCAACAATGATTATTATAGTACTGAGCTTCTTTTTCGAAATCAAATTCTATATCATGATAGATTTTAAGATATTCTTCATTCAAATACTTTTTCTTGTTATTTATTGTATTTACTTTGCTAGAATTTTCTAGCAATGGTCTTTTTATGTTTTTAGATAGTTTGTTATTTTCTTTGTTTAACAAAAAACTTTTAATTCTACAAATAGTTTTAGATAGATTAAAATCTTTTTCTCTAGCTACTATGCACACTATTACTATTGTAAAATATGCAATAATACCTATATAATGTTTTGTAGACATATTATAACCTCAATGAAATAACAGACATAATTGAGTATGATTCGATTGTTAAAAAACACTTTGCTCCACTTTTAAAGAAAAAACTCGAAAATACGAATGAATTACTTTCTAAAGAACTATATATTTTAAAAGATAAAATAATAAGACTTAAGGATGCTTACTTAAATGAAATTATTAATTTATCAGAATATAAAGAAGATAAAACGTATTTAGAAAATAGAATTATTGATGTTGAAAAGAAAATTAAAGAGGAACAAGAATTAGAACAATACAATTTCACATTTGAAGATATAATGCTTAAAAGAGATATAGAAAGTATTAAATGTTTTATAAACCCTTTTTACGAATTAAATTTCCAAGCTAAATGGGACAAATTATCTGTATCAGAAAAACAAGAATTAATAACAAGTTATATTGATTCTATAGAAGTTATTAAAAATGATAAGGATATAAAAATAAAACATATTACTTTCAAGAAAACATTCATTGAAGAATATGCTAATATATTTAATAGTGGTGGTATTAATAGCAATCAAGAAATAAAAGCTAATGATATGCCTATAAATATTGAAGTATCAGCACCAATGACTAGAGAAGAAATTAAGAGTTATATTAAGAAATTACAATTAAACTTTCCGATTGATTATCAAGAATTAAAGAAAGAGCAAATTAATGATCAAGAGTTTATGCTTAAATATAGTAAAGGCAATTATTTTAATGAACCTTTTAAACTAATACCTATCCTTGATAAATTTAAAATAACTAATTATGGATTAATAGAAGTACCTGTTAGTCCAATAAATATTATAAATGTTGATATTTAAGGTACATCTTTTTGTACCAACAAGAGTTGTATAATTTATTTCAAAATCTTAAATTTTGGTACAAATTAGTATATTTTCAAATGCAAATAAAGGTATATTTGTAATACAAAAGTAAAACAAAAAAGATTTTGTAATACAATTTAAAAGTTGGCAAACCCTTTATTTTAAGGATAAACTCGCCACTGGCGAGTTGTTTGTAATACACACTTATCCTGCTAAAAAGTAACTCTTGATTTGGTACATAAAAAATTATAAAACTGTTTGAATTTCTTAAAAGGAAATGTACACAATAACTTTAAAAAGGATATGAAAAGTATTATAATATTTATATAAGTTCAACTATTATTTGTGTACAAATAGATTAATTATATTTTTTGCTAATCTATCATACAAATAGTAATTTGTCGAACAGATAGGAGTGGTAAATATGTCAAAATGGTTTAAAGAGCATAAAAAAACAATAGGATGGATAATAATCCTAATAGGTATAGTTGTTGCTTGTGCAATAAATTTATTGTGGTAAATTACAAGTATACTTTAAGATGTAAATAATTTAATATTTATATCTTATTTTTTTATGTTAAATTATTTACCAAGAGTTTAAGTGAGAACATCAAATTACAGAGGTCATAGAATCTATGAAATTGACAGTTCAGCTTTTATTTCTATTATTAATTTAGTTTAAGATAGTGAGGTCAAGGAATCTATATAACAAGCTTGATGAAATAATGGTGGAAACAGAAGACTTAAATTCAGAAAGGAGTAAGTAATGAAGGCAGTATTAAGTGTAGATGTTGCAAAATGTAAAAGTATGGTGATGTTATCTACAGAGTATGGAGAAGTATTAATCGAACCAAAAGAAATTAAACATAATTTAAAAGATTTTGATGAATTGAAAAATCAGATTGATAGTTTAAAATTAGAAGATTTAACAATATTTATGGAATCAACAGGAATCTATCATTTGCCAGTAGAAAGATATTTTAAAGAAAATGGTTTTAATACTTTAGTAATCAATAGTTTAACTACTAAAAATAATTATGATACTTTAAGAAAAACGAAGACAGATACAAAAGATTGTATGAGATTAGCCAAGTTATTTTTTGTTAATGAGGTAGAATATCATGATTTATCAAAGAAGGATTTATATGCAAATCTAAAAGCAATGACAAGACAATATTTTTATCTAACACAATTAAATGTTAGTTGTAAAAATAGATATAAGAGACTAATTAATATTTGTTTTCCAGAGTTTGAGGAAATATTCAAAGGCAGTAGAATTTATGAAGAAGCAGCTTTAAATTTTATAAAAACTTTTCCTCATGCTTATATTGTTAAAGAAAAAAGAATAGATGCTTTATATAACAACTTGTATAAAACCAATTCAAGACATGATTATTATTACAAAAGATTGGCAAATAAAATTAAAGAGATTTCTCTTAACTCTTATCCAGGAGTAGATAAAGATCATTCAGATGTTAAAAACTTATCAGATATGGCAAGCATTTTACAAGAAAACATTAAGACAATAAATGAGTTAAAAGACAAGATGATTGAAACAGCAAAAGAGTCATCTTACTTTGATATTATCAGTTCGTTTTATGGTATCGGAGAAGTATTAACGACTGAATTACTTGGAGAACTTGGAGATATTACTAGATTTGATAACCATAAACAATTAATTGCTTTTTGTGGGTTAGACCCAACAATTATACAATCAGGAAAAAGTATTAATGTTCATGGAGCTATCTCTAAAAGAGGAAACAAATATGCAAGATGGATATTATTTAATATAAGTCAAATGGTAGTTAAATTAGGTCACCAATGTCCAGAACATCCAGTATATAATTATTATTTAACAAAAAAAGCAGAAGGCAAACATTACTATGAAAGCCTAACTGCGTGTTCAACAAAAATATTAAGAATGTTATATACAATGTGCAAAAAGAATACAACATTCAAAATAAATTAACAAATTCATTTTATCACATATATCACTATAATACACGAAAATTTTAAAAAAATGCCTATTTTCGTGATTTTAGTCGTGGTATAATATTTTTATAAATTTGGTATTGACAAAACTTAGATAGTCAATTTGAAAGGGAGATGAGAATATGAATAATGAAGTTAAAAATGCTATTGAAGTATTTAAAGAAGTAAGAGATATATTGAAAAAGTTTGATAGTAGAGATGAGGCAATAGAATATCTAATAAAGGAAACAAAATTATCAAAAGAAGAATGTTCTACTGCTTATGATATTATTATTAAAATTAAAGACTAAATTATAATTTGTTGAAATGTTAAAAATATTTGCGTAACTTCCAAAGAAATTTGGTAGATTAAATAACGATTAAAAAGTAAAATGTTTTGTGAAAGGAGTGATTATATGAATATAGGTCATTATGAATTTAAGAAAAGGTGCAAAACTTTCACAAGAACAACTTGCTGAAAAAATGGGAGTAACTAGACAAACGATAAGTAATTGGGAATTAGATGAGTTTAGTCCAGATCTGTTTCGCCTAAATACTCAAATATTGAATCTCCAGTACTATAATATCATCAATAGAAAATGTTATAGTAACTTGCAATAAAATTCAATCATCAAATAAATACAAAGGTGGAAAAGATTCACCAAAGTATGCTTTATTTGGAATTGACGAAAGTAATAATACTGTTTTTGGAGTTAATAATACTTTTTTAGGTTGGTATGAAGATAAAGAGCAAATGTCAAAAGAAATTATGGGAATAAAAGACGCCTTTATGTCAGGGACTTTATCATACGAATTAAAGTATAATGTTGAAGTAGAAAAAAATTAATGGGAATGAAACTTGTTATTAAAAAGTAACTCAAATTACAATTTGTGGAGTAGATTATTTAAGATTTACTCTTTTTTGCTACAATTAAGAAAAATAATTTACTATAATTCATTACTAATAACTAGATGTCAAAGACTTTTGACAGACAAAAATATTTCTTTCATATAAAATGTAATTGGAGGTGCAAAATGAATGTTGGAGCAAGAATTAAAAAATACAGAGAAAAACAAAATATTTCACAAGATGAATTAGCATTGAAAGTTTTTGTTTCAAGACAAACAATATCTAATTGGGAGACAAATAAAAGTTATCCTGATATAAAAAGTTTAACTATGTTATCTAACATTTTTCATGTAACTCTAGATGATTTTATAAAAGGAGATATAGAGGAGATGAAAAGGATAGTAAGTAAAGAAAAAATAGAAAAATTTAATATAATGAGTTATATTTTCCTAGTAGAAATGCTAATTGTTATGTTTAGTGCATATCCATTATTTACCTTAGATGGATACATTGGTGTTATTATTTGGGCATTATTTTTTGTAATAACATTTGTAACAGCAATAGTCATTGAGAAATTTAAAAAGAAGAATGATATTCAAACTTATAAAGAGATTATTGCTTTTATGGAAAATAAATCATTATCTTATGAAGAAGTACAACAAGAAATTGGAAAAAGAAATTATCAAAAAATATTGTTAGCGATTTTGACAGGTTTAATAACATTTATTATTTTTATAATTGAAATATTCATAATGAAAGAATTATAGTAAAAAGAGATTTTAGGAGGTAGAATATGGAATTTTGGATATTTATGATACTATTTATATTTATTGGTGGAGGCTGTACACTTACTGGTACTTTGTGGAGTAAAAAGAAAAAAGAAAACAATCAAAAAAAATAAGTTATTATTAAAAATTACAATTTCTCTCAAAGATTAGATTATTAGGTGCAAAACTATATAAATGATGTTATAATTGATTTAGAAATTAGCCTGTATGCGAATTTCCAAATGTGGTTTACTCACGCACCATTGGGAAATCTGTTCGAACTATTCGAACTTTGATATATAGAATCAATCGAAAGATTGGTTTTTTTTCTGTTTTTAGAAAGAAATCATAGGAAAGGTTGGTGTCTATGATTAATGCAATCAAAAAAGAAATTGATATGGAGGAATCTTAAAAAAACGATTAGAGATAATATGTGATTTTTGTAATACTACTCCAACAATTATCAATAGTAGTATTCGTAAAATTGATAAAATAAACTTAAATTATATTGAGCTTCATAGAATTATTATCAATAATATAATGTTTCTTGCTTTTAATTATTCTAATGAAATCTATATCAATAATTTAAGCAAGAAAATTAAAATATCAGAATTAGAAAACTACATAAAAACTATGAATTGTTTGTAGTACCTTTACTTCTCTTTTTTTGAAAAATTAGAAAAAGGAAGATGATAATTTGATGTATGATGATGTAAAAAAGATAGCAGGACTCTCTTTCCTTCCATATTCTAATTATATCAGTTTTTAGGAAGAAGGTATATCTACGAATAAAGAATTAAAAGTAGGTGTTAAGTATGAATTTTAATTATATAAATAATTTAGATAATAAAATTCATACATAGAAAGTATGTTTAAGGTACTGCGCGATAGCACATGTTCTTGTTTAATAAACACTTGTATAGTATAATTTAATTAGAGTTATAATAGAAAAATTTTCAATTAAATAAAAAAATTAAGTGGACTGAGGAGTGCATTATGAGCGAATTTAAAAAAGATAAATTAAGAGAATATATAAAAAATTCGGAAATTAGAGTATATAATGAGAATATCAAAGTCAGATTAAGTGCTGAACTAGCAGTTAAATATGATAAAGGATTATACGATAATTACTTAAAATATACGAGTGAATGCTATGAATTATTATTAAATTTAAATTTAAAATATCCATCTAATGCCAAACCAATTTATTATTTATATATTGTGCCATTTGATCAATTTGTAGAGCTACTAGGATATCCAGATCAATTTAATAATGGAACAGGCGGAGCAAAACCTGTAAATTGTTATGATTTAGATGGGTTTGCTCATGCTTTTGGAACTAGTGATAATCTTTGTGAAAATTTTATAAGAGAAGAAAAAGGCATTGCTTTTTTTGAAAATGAAATACACGAACTATCTCACTTGATTCATATCAATTTTGTTAAAGAAACAAAAATCTTAAAAGAAGGGTTTGCAGAAACAATACCACTTTATATCTTGAATCTACAAAAGAAATATACAAGCCATACTGAGGCCTTAATAAATTTAGAAGAACATCAAATATTAACGGCGGAAGAACTATTAGAAGAAGAAGATAAGTACATGTTTGGAGTAACAGAAATTTTACCAAATAAAACTTGCTCATTTAGATCGTCTTATATAAGTTCATATCTCTTTGTTAGAGGCTGTATAAAGAAGATAGAAGAAAAATATAAACTCAACAAAGTAGATAGTTTGCAAAAGTTTTTTGAAATGTTATATTCGAGTAAGTATATCAATGCTTGGTTAATATTTGATATTGCTGACTTTCTAGGTTTAGACAGAGATCAACTTTTAACTGGTAAAGCTCTTCAATTATCTGTTTTGGAAGACATTAAGAAAGAATATAACGATAAAGAAAATAAAAACGTAATAGAATATGATAAAAATTAACAATAAAGAATACAAATTAGAAAAGATGGATTGCTATTGGGATATCTCTACTAGAGTGTATAATTCCAATATAAAAACTGGATTAGCTCCTCGCTTCTTTTTTCTTGTTGGCGAAGAGAGTAGCTACAAGGAATTGCTCATAGAACTCTCTCTGATAGTTGAAGAATTTGAAAATATGTTAATAGGAGAGACTTTAGACCTGAAAAAAGAAGTGACTGATATTGGTTATACTGATAACGCTGGTTGGCTTACTCTTATTAAAATGGAATTTAAATGCAATGATTCATTTGAGAATATTAGATTTGAAATTGATGAAGAAATAAGGCTTATGTTTCCTCAAAAGCATTAAAAAAATAGTGGTAATAATGCTATTTCAACTAGTTTGATAATTTACCAAGTTATAACTGTTATTAAAATAAAAAAATTTATACATGGAAATTTCTTATGGAAAAAGCACAATTAAGAGATAATTTATTTGCAAAATATTTCGAAGTAACCGATGGGGTTTTAGCAACTGATTTAGTTGCTAAATTATCTTTTATCCCTGAATTATGGAAAAGTTTGCACGCCTTATGTGAAAAAAATGTCAAACACTTTGATTCCTATAGTGACTTAGAGCAATTTAAATTATTAGAATATAACAAAAAGAAGTATCTTATTTTAAAGTTAAAAATATTTAAATATATAATCACCGATATAGAAAAATTAGAAAATATTTCAAATGAAGAAATTTTTAATGAATTTGAAGAGGACTTTTTTGTAGATAATTTTAATGAGATTAAATTACAAGATAAGAATATGAGGATGTATAGTATTTATAACTACAATGGTAATTTACAAGCATTAGTTGATTTTTATATCGAAAATCAAAGTATATTTAGTTTACCTGCTAAATTGCACTACAAGTTAGAATTGGATAGTGCATGGACATCATTTGTTATCGATTTTGTAAATGGAAGGGCTCATCTAATATTCCAAACTCCAGATCAATTTTTATATGAGCAATTATTTTTAAGATATGATTTATCAGTCTCCAGAATGCAAGATGCAACCTCAAGAATAGGAATAAAAAGAATGCAAGAAATATTTGAAAAAATAAAAGAAATAAGAATTCCTAAAGAGGCAATTCTTAGCGATTTGTATGCTCAGTTCCTAATTCAAGATAGTGGGTGTAAGCATATTTTAGAGAAAATAAAAACTACAAATGTTTGTGAATAGCTACATCATTAATCTACAAAATGTAGAGATAATTAATAAAGAGTTTATGTTACAATTTAGTTGGTGATGAATTATGAATATAGGTAAAATGATAGCAGAAATGCGTAACAAACAAAAATGGACTCAACAGGAACTCGCATCTAAGCTTTACGTAACTGATAAAACAATTTCTAGCTGGGAACAAAATAGGACTGAGCCAAGTCTAGATCTCATCGTGAGAATGGGGGAATTATTTAATTGCAGTCCTAGCCAGCTTATTTTTGATAATATTAAGAAAAATGATATCGAAACAGAGATTAAAATCAAATTATCCAAACGTGAATATGATGACATGAAAATTCTTTTAGAAAGCAGCAAATTCATAAGTGAAACAAGACAAATTGACACTTACTACGAGCCTAAATATCGTCCATTTTTGAAGAGTAGAGAAATTGATGAATGGTTGAGGATAGGCATTCGTGGTAATAAGAAAATCTTAAATTATAAACATTGGTATGATAACAAATATTGTGATGAATACGAAGTAGAAATTGACTCAGACACAAGCCTAGAAAAAATTTTTAAGGTTTTAGATATTAATCCTATCGTAGTAGTTGATAAAACGCGCTGTACTTATCGTTATCTCGATAAATACGAAATAGCTCTTGATTATGTTCAAAATCTTGGTTATTTTATTGAAATAGAAGTAAAGGAATATAGTGAAGATCCTTTCAGTGAATACGATAATTTATTAAATTTAGCTATAAAATTAGGGCTTGATTTAAAAAATATAGATAAACGCGGTTATCCATATCACTTACTTTATCAATAAGGTGTATTTACTTATGATATTATCTGTGTTAAACTTAAAACAAGAATAAGAGGATGGTAAATATGGATAATGATATGTTATATAATATTGAAGTAATATCAAAATTAATTTCAGAGATGGAAGTTGAACCAACTGACAAACCAGTAGAGACATGCAACAATGAGTTTTATCAATACTTGCAAAGTTATCCCAATGAAGAATTACAAAACATGCATAATGCAATATGTCAAAAGACTGATTCTAACAAGGCTTTGTATGAGCGTATTTGGATGTTACTTATAACTAAAGACTTTATGAAAAATGGCATAAATGATGCCAATAGGAAAGAATTTGAGTATCATAGAAACCAATATGAACTAGCTATAAAATCACTAACAAATTAGTGATTTTTTAATTAACCTTTAAGGATGTTTAACGAAACGTTAAACAAAAAACCACCTGCTATGCGGGTGGGATTAACACTTATAGTATATGCATAAGATATCTCCTGTATTATAATTGAGGTGTTCAAGCCGAAATTATAATACGAAGGAGGAGATGTCTTATA
>CATNCE010000014.1 GCA_950097225.1 uncultured Bacilli bacterium | reverse complement strand
ATTCTCGGTTGGCAATTCCACATTAGCACTAAGTCTATCAACTAATAACCCAAGTCTTTTAAGTAAAACATCGCTAGCTCCAGTAATAGCTTTAGCATGGATATATCCATTAAAATGATGTTTAGTTCTTAATAACTCTACCGTCCTAATCAATAACTCCATCGTATAATCCGGACTTTTAACAATACCCGAACTTAAAAACAAACCCTCAATATAATTTCTCCTATAAAAATTAATAGTTATTTCACATACTTCTTCTGGCGTAAAAATAGCTCTTCTAATATTATTGCTCTTCCGATTCAAACAATACTTACAATCATAAATACAGACATTCGTTAAAAGTATCTTAAGAAGCGATATACATCTTCCATCAGAGGCAAAAGAATGACAAATACCAGCTGCAGCAGCATTACCAATACCATCCCTACTATTCTTCCTCGTACTACCACTTGATGAACACGAAGCATCATATTTAGCACTATCAGCTAATATCTTTAACTTTTCTTGTAAATCCATAGGCATCACCAACTATATTATAATATAAAACAAATGTTTGTGCAAACAAATGTATATAAATGCATAAAAAAATTACTAAAAATTTAGTAATTCTATATAGCTGGCGCCCCAGTAAAAGAAGTTTCCTTAAACTGAAAATGCAATAAGCATATTGTTCCCACAATTAATAAACTGCTCCCAAATAACTTTATTATATACAAATTTTTTTGGATAGTGACGCATTCATATATGCATGATAATTACGAACAAAAAAATAAAGATATACCAACAAAGTAATAATTAAAACTATTCGAAAAATATAATTAGCCTCTCTTTTGTACTTCCAATCTCCCGTTTTCAAATATTCTATTTCATCATGATCCCCATACATACTAACTAGTGCTAAACAAATAAAAACAATCCACAAAAAAGTCTTCAAATCTTAATCTTCTTATTTCATAAATATTTTTCGCTATCCATACCCAATTATATTCAGGCATATAATATTTATTAGAAAATATTTAATTCTATCAGCAACTTATAGATCTCTATCATCATTAAGATTCAAATCAAAAGTTAAATAAATTATAACTTTTAGATATTCTTGTCCATAAATATCCTCCAATAACAAAAAATATTATTACTAATAAAAGTCCAAATATTTTTCCCAAAATAAATGAACTACTAATAAAACAAACACTTAAGAAAATGACAAACAGACACAATAAAGTATAGTTAGTTATTTTATATTCCTTAAATATCATTCTAACGCTATTATCTATTTCGTTTTATAAAAAATATACCTAATATAAAAGTAACTACTACAACTACAATCGGAGCCACTTTAAAAAATATCCATTCAAACGAATGCCATAATGTCCCAATAATAGACCACTCAGGATCACTATAATCCCACAATTGATATGGACTTTTCAGTATACTCAATAATATAAAAAGCAATATAAAACAAATATCTATAATTATTAAAAAACAAATTATTCTTTTTCTTTTCTGCTTTTTACTCTTAGATAGTAGTTCATTAATAACTTCCAATTTTTGTGCTATTTCCTTTATATCATTATTTTCCTTTTCTTCAATATTTTCACCCAAGATGGTACTAACAGGTATTTCAAAAACTTCTGATATAGACAAAAGCATTTCAGCATCTGGAACAGATAGCCCCGATTCCCATTTTGAAATAGTCTGCCTAACAACATTTAATTTAACGCTTAATTCCTCCTGCGAAAGCCCAGCATTCTTTCTTAATACTATCAAATTATCTTTTAACATTTTAAACTTTCTCCTTTCAACAAATTAATTCTATTATAAATTATCCGTTGCTTCAAGCAATGCATTTTAACAAACCATCTTCATCATGGAAGTTCACAAAAATAAAAATTTAAATTATAATTCTATCAAACTATTTTCAAAATTTTTAACATAATATTTTATAATATAGGTATTTTAAGCATATCCTTATTATTCATCATTTCATTAAAATCTTTTATACTTTCATTAGCACTATTCTAAAAATCCTTTTGATTAACATTAGTCAACTTATTAAATATTATCAAAAATTATATCACAAAAAAAGCATCATTAATTAATAATGCTTATCTCCTAGGTAATTGACTCTTTTCTTGGCAATCGCTGTCTTCAGAAATTAATTTTTCTAATTCTAAAATTCCAATATCTGTAGTTTCTCCAATTGCACCTAATTGAATCATGGTATCATCTGCATCAATATTTTTAAGAGCATGACGAATAAAATGTTCAGTTTCATTAACTTCCTCATATTCACCAGATAGAACGCTTAGTTGTTCTCTTAACTTCGTTACATACCCCCTTACCAAATACATCTCATCAAGAGTCTTTTTAAATTGTTCGTCATCAAGTTCACAAGCAATTTTTTCAAATCTCTCTTTAATATCACTGATATAAGCATTTCTTAACTCAATTTCCTTTGGCGACACCCTTGGCAAAACTCTAGAACCATATTCTATAGTTGCTGATGCCATATAATTTGGATTTATCGACATAATTTCACTCCTTTACTAAATAAATTTATGATAGCACAGAATAAACTCAAAAGCAAAAAACTCTTTAAGATTCACACAAATAATTTGATATCTAACATGATAAACAAACTATAAATAACTACTATTTATCCCCTTTCCACTCATGATAAAGTATATCTTTTAAAATTAACATACTATCTAATGAACTATAGCTGTACTGAGTCATAATATCATCTAACATTTTTCTGATCTCATGCGCATACTTTTGAATATCGACATCACTTTGATACTTTGCAAGTATAGGATATTTCTTACTCCAAGCATTAGTCCAATTAACTTTAGCTTCTTTTTCTTCATCAATGTTTCTTATAGTTTCTTCGAACTCTTTAACATCAACATCAAACTCAATTAATTCATCTAAAGACAAATTATATAACTTAGCTAACTTCTTTGCTTGATAAATATCTGGTATCGTCTCATCAGTTTCCCATTTTGAAATAGTCTGTCTACTAACACCTAATTTTTCAGCAACAGTTTCCTGCGATAGCCCTACTTTCTTCCTTGCTTGGAATAAATTAGTTCCTAAATTCATTCTCCATCCACCTCCAAATTAAATATACTATTTTAAATAACTTTTTTCTATCAATTACATTTTACAATTGTGCTATTTTTATTAACATTAAAATAAATATTAAATTATTTAAATCTTAAAATATACTTGTAATTAACTTCTGTTTATTATTTATTAGATTTACTTCCATTACATTTTGAGCACAATACTTGAAGATTAGATGGAACAGTTTTACCACCCTTTGAAATTGATATTTATTTGGTTAGATAATTAATATTTTACAGATTCATTATCCTTATAAAGCATTATTTCTTTAAATAACCATGATTATTATAAATACTTATCATTCATTAAAAATGTTATAGTAAGAAATTAATTATTCATTTTCTTTTCTTCATATTTTTTTAATAATTTTATTACTCTATCGTCTGGAGGATACAAATAATCGCCATAAATACTATCTGTCATTCCATCTAATAATTCATTTGCCATTCCTTCATCATCAATTATTTGGCATAAGGAATTATAATATTCATCAAATCCATTAGTGTATCTAGATAATAATAATCTGTTATCACAAAGATTATTTAGTATTCGGCCATATTCAGGATAAGAACATTTATAATTTGGAAATATTAATTGACACTCTAATTCATTAATTATCTCTTCTAAAGTTCTAGCACGTAATTCATGATTTTGTGACCTTGCGTTAATTGGAAAATATAATACATCTCCGTTATTTAAATAAGTAGGTGTTAAATCTATTATAATTTTTCTGAATCCTGTTCCAAGACGTATTTGCATATTTTTTTCATCAAATATTACATGTCTAGCTTTCATATGACCTAGTTCATGTATTAAAGACATATGAGCAATTTTTTTATCTTCTACATCCAATAAACTCCATTGTTCTCTATAATATTTTAAAAATATTGTATTAAGCACATGATCATAAGAACACATTTTGCTTTTTTTAAATTGTACTAACAAATGTTGTTTATTTATATTTATATAATCAACAGGTAAATTATTATCCACATTAAATTCTGTGTGCTTATCAATATACTCCTTTATTTTTTCTCTTAATTCTTTCGGTATCATAATACTTGTATCTATAGATAACGAGGGACAAGAATTTATTTCTTGCCTTAATTTCAAATCATTATTAAGATCATCAAATTTAAATTCTATAAGATTATTCTTATCATTTTCTATTCTAAAATATCTATGCCCCCAGTTTCCAGATCTATACAAGAATAAGCCCAAAGTTTATATCCATTAAAGTAAGAATATAAATCATCTGTTTTTAAAATTCTACTAATATTTACCACCTCGTCAACTGACTAATCATTATAACACGTATAATATATTTAGTAAATTAATGGCGTGGAAAATCATTAGTTTAGGGAACAAAAAAGTTGTCCACATTTTTTATGTAGACAACTTTTTATACAATCTGTATACGTACAAATACCTTGTATTATAGGGACTCATTATTTGTTGATTGTGTTTTTTTATTTACGTAGATAAAAATTCCATTTTGAATCATTTGGTCAAAAATTACTTTATTTTGAATTTCTACAATTCCCTTATTTTTTAAGGTGTTTAGACTACTTTCCGCAACAATTTTTGTACTTCTTGCCACTTCCACATGTTGAATCAACCTCAATATATATAGTATTTATGATATTTACTATATTATTAGTATTTCAATACTTTGTGGATTCCGTAACATCAGTATTTGTAGAATTTATAGTATTATTGTTACTATAAATATTTTCTCATTAGCAAACATTTTGCAAACATTGTTTGCACCCTTCACTAGTAAAATTATAACACTTTTTATATTATATATAAACTTATTTTTTATTTTGCTTAAGTTTTTCTACTTCTTCAACTATTTTAGCCTTATCATATCTTTCATATAAAGGTTTAATATCTTTACTTAAAAAGATATTTGAAATAGTATTGTATTCCCAATTTGAAACTTTAGTATTTAGGAATCCTTCTACTTTTTCACAAGAAAATGGTAAATATGGTTTTAATAAAGTATTAATATTAGAAATAATATTTACACAATTAAATAGTACATTATTACATTCATCTATGTCTGTTTTAGCAAGAATCCATGGTTGCTTTTCATCAAAATATTTATTAGCAAAACTAATAAAGTCAAAAATTTTATTAATTCCTTCTTTTACATCTCCATCATCAACATTAGTTCCTACTTCAATAAATAATACTTTTAATTTTTCTTCAATTTCTTTATCAACTATAGAATTTTTTAAACTTCCACCAAAAGATTTATTTATAAATAACAAAGTTCTGTTTATGAAATTCCCCCATTTTCCTAATAATTCCCCATTAATAGAATTTATAAAGCCATTCCAAGTAAAGTTAAAATCTCTTCTAGCAGGATCATTAACTAAGAAATAATATCTTATAGCATCTGCAGGATATCTTTTTAATAAATCTCTTATTGATATATAATTTCCTTTACTTTTTGATAATTTTTCTCCTTCAATAGTGATATATTCATCAGAAACTATCTTATTTGGTAATTTATAGTTTTCCTTTGTTCCTAATAACAATGATGGAAAAATAACAGTATGAAATGGAATATTATCTTTAGCATGTACTAAATAAATTTTATTATCATTACCTTGTTTCCAAAATTTTTTCCAGTCAAGATTATTTTGTTCACAATATTTCTTACTGGCCGTCACATATCCCCAAACATTTTCAAACCAACCATAAATTTTCTTATCTTCGTAGTCTTTTATAGGAATATCAATCCCCCAGTTAAGACTACGAGAAGCACATCTATCAGGTACACCTTCGTTTAAATATCTTTCAGTAAATAAAACTGCATTTTCTCTCCAATTATTCTTATTTGCATTAACTAAATCTCTTAAACTATCTTGAAATTTTGATAATGAAAAATATAAATTTTTTGTTTTCTTAATACCTGTTGGATTGCCACAAATAACACATTTTGTTTCCTTAACATTATTAATTTCTAAAAGACTACCACATTTTTCACATTCATCGCCTTTAATATCTGCACCACATTTTGGGCAAATACCAATAATATAACGATCAGCTAAAAATAGATTACAGTGTTCACAATATAGTTGTTCTTCTGCTTTTTCATAAAGATACCCATAATCATAATATTTTCTAAATTGCTCTTTTACAAAATCTTTATGATAAGGATCATCGGTTCTATTATATAAATCAAAACTAAATCCTAAATCCTTAAAATCTTTTGAAAAGTTCTCATGACAAATATCAACTATTTCTTTTGCAGATTTCTTTTCTTGTAATACTTTAACATCTATTGGAGTGCCATGGCAATCACTTCCAGATACTAAAATCACATTATTTCCTTTTAATCTATGATATCTTGCAATGACATCTCCAGGTAAACTACTTGCTGCATGACCTATATGCAAATCTCCATTTGCAAAAGGCCAACTAATTCCTATTAATATATTCATTTTAATCCCTTCCTTTCAAATAAAAAACCTCCTAGGAACACTATAATTCCTAAGAGGTGAATATATCACGTTACCACTCTTATTTCATTAATACATTACTGCACTAACCTCATTAACCTACTTATGTCTTAGCATAGTTATAGGTTTGTGCTATAACAGGCACACCTGGAATGACTTACTTAATTTCAGTCAATCACCCTTGAGGGCCATGTTCGAAAAATCATTACATCCTCATTTTCACCTAGCAGAGTTCTCTAAAATGCTTATATTTTTCTACTTCTTCCTCGCACTGGTTTTCATTAACGATTTAGATTATACTTTATTTTATGCATTTTGTCAAAAATTATCCTAAATTATCCTAAATCAGAGAAATTATTATTTTACAATTTAAAATTGAATAAATAGTTTCAAAGACAATAATTAGATTAATTTTTATAAGTCATTAGTTAAATCATGCAAACATTTATTAATTTTTAACATCATTTGCAAACAATTTGCAAACATTTTGGCTTTTTTTAACTATTCGCATGAGATGATACTCCACGCAAACCCTTATAAATACTGCTATTTACCACAACAGTTTTTATACTTTTTGCCACTTCCACAAGGACATTGATCATTACGACCTACTTTATTATCATTTTTTATTGAAACTTTTACTTTTTCTTTGCCATCTCCTGCATTACCTTCCATTTGTTTTCCAACAAAGTTTTGACGAATTTCCATTCTCAACAAGAAAGTTGCAATTGAAGCATCAATATTATCTTGCATAAGCTCAAACATTTCATAACCTTCTAAAGCATACGCCTGTAAAGGATTACTTTGTCCATATCCACGAAGCCCAATACCCTCACGTAAATTATCCATATCAGCAATATGTTTTACCCAAGCTTCATCAATAACACGTAAAGAGATATTCTTCTCAAAATCAGTAACAATTTCTTCTGGAATAACAGCTAATTTTTCTTCATAATCAGCAACTACACGTTCTGATAAGAACTCAAATACCTCGTCTTCTTTCTTACCAGACAAATCTTCAACTCTGATCTTATCACGCTTAATCAGATTATGATTAACCGTATCACAAATACCATCCAAATCAGCATCAGTCAAATATCCTTCAGGCGCAATATGCGAATCAATCAACTCATCAATGTAATCATTGATAATATCAATAATTATGCTATGAATATTATCAGAATCTAAAATTTCATTTCTTCTCTCATAAATAATTTTTCTTTGCTCTGAAACAATATTATCATAATCTAGCAAATTCTTACGTAAATCAAAGTTATTACCTTCAACCTTCTTTTGGGCTGTTTCTACAGATCTAGTAAACATCTTACTTCTAACTTGTTCCATTTCATCAAGACCAAGTGATTGAACCATACCTTTAATTTTATCAGCACCAAAACGATGCATTAACTCATCTTCAAAAGAGATAAAGAATTGAGAATAACCAGGATCTCCTTGACGACCAGCACGACCACGTAACTGATTGTCAATACGACGTGATTCATGTCTTTCAGTACCTATTACACATAAACCACCTAACTCAGCAACACCTTCACAAAGCTTAATATCTGTTCCACGTCCAGCCATATTAGTAGCAATAGTAACTGCTCCCTTTTGTCCTGCGCAAGCAATAATATCTGCCTCTCTAGCATGATTCTTAGCGTTTAAAACTTCATGTTTAATACCAATTTTATCAAGCATTCTCGAAAGTTTCTCGTTAGTTTCAACAGAAATTGTACCAACAAGCACTGGTTGACCAGTTTCATGAATTTCTTTAATAAATTCAACAATAGCTTTAAATTTCCCATTTTCTGTTGCATACATTAAGTCAGACATATCTTTTCTGATACAAGGTTTATTAGTTGGAATTTGAATAACATACATATTATAGATATCTCTAAATTCTTCCTCTTCTGTTTTAGCTGTTCCTGTCATACCAGATATCTTCGAATACATTCTAAATAGATTTTGGAAAGTTATTGTCGCCATTGTACGAGTTTCCTCATTAATAGTAACTCCTTCTTTAGCCTCAATAGCTTGATGTAATCCATCACTAAACTGTCTTCCTTGCATCAAACGTCCAGTAAATGGATCTACAATAACGATTCTTTGCTCACCATCAACTACATAATCAACATCTAATTTCATTCCATAATTAGCCTTCAAAGCTTGATTAACATGATGAACTAAAGCTGTATTCTCGGCATCATATAAATTTCTTAAATTAAAGAACTTTTCAACTTTTTTAGAACCAGATTCCGTAAGCATTACCGACTTTGTCTTAGCATCAACTGTATAATCTTCATCAACTACTAAAGACTTAACAGACTTATCAGCCTCTCTATATAAATTAGCAGTATTAGCTTTTCCTCCACTTATGATAAGAGGAGTTCTTGCCTCATCGATTAAAATTGAGTCAACCTCATCTAGAATAACATAGTTTAACTTTCTTTGAACACGATCTTCTTTTCTAATAACCATGTTATCTCTTAGATAATCAAATCCAATTTCACTATTAGTTGAATATGTTATATCACAATTATAAACTTCTCTTTTTGCTTCCGGATCCATTTCATGCAAATTAACACCAACAGATAACCCTAAAAAACTATAAATAGGTCCCATCCATTCAGCATTACGTTGTGTTAAATACTCATTAACAGTTACAACATGAACACCTTTTCCTGTTAAAGCATTTAAATAAGCTGGTAAGATCGTTGTAATAGTCTTCCCTTCACCAGTCTTCATCTCTGCTATATTACCAAAATGAAGTGCCAAACCGCCTAATAATTGTACATAATAAGGTTTTTCTCCAATTTGTCTAAAGGCAACTTCTCTAACAGTCGCAAAAGCCGGAACAATTACTTCCTCATCATTAATAGTCTTTCCATCAGCTAGCATTTTCTTTAACTTATCTGTCATGCCAGCTAATTCTTCATCGCTTTTCTTCGAATATTCACTATCTAAAGCAATAATCTTATCTGCTATTTTTTTAAATCTTTTTAATTCTTTATATTCAGTATCTACTAAACTTTTTAATAATCCCATAGTAAACTACCCTCCGTACTCAATATTTTAACATAAAAACGCAAAAAAACGAACAAAATTATCGTATTTTTAGTACAAACATCTAAAATACTCCAATATATAATTTTTGCCAATTTATTCATTAATTGCCATAATAGTATATTTTAAAATATATAGCCCTAAAAAGCAACAAAAAAAGGACCAATCTGTCCTTTTTACTATTTACTATTAATTATGCCGTAATTGCCATCTTTTCTTTTATATATAAGGGAAATACATTCCTCATCAACATTTCTAAATAAGAAGAAATCATGCCCTAATAACTCCATTTGTAAAATAGCTTCCTCTTCTCCCATTGGCTTGCTTTCAATATCTTTTCTCTTAACAATTGTATCGATATACTCATCCTCTACATCTTCTTCTATAGAAGCAAATCCAATAGGTTCAACAGCTCTTTTCTTATTAAGCTTAGTCTTATTCTTTCTTATCTGTCTTTCCAAAACATCAATAACTAAATCAATAGCAGCATATAAATCTTCATGCTTCTCCTCAGCCCTTAACGTATATTTACTTGTTGGAATAGTAACCTCTATTATTTCCTTCCCATTTCTAACACGAATAAGTACATGAGCATCTAGACTACTTGGTTCATCAAAATATTTTTCTAAACGTTCTAATTTCTCTCTAATATAATTCTTAATTGATTCAGTAGCCTCAATTTTATCGCCGCGAATATTTATATTCACAAAATATCACCTTCCTAGCTTCATTATATCAAGGAAATATGAACTTTAAAAGAAAAATTACACTGAATAAGTAGCAACTTTTGAAACAACATCTATCGCTTGAAGACCTTTAATCGTTTCAATTAACTTAAATGACACTTCATCACCTTGATTCAAAGTCTTAAATCCATCCATATTAATAGCTGAATAATGAACAAATATATCATCTAAATCAGAACATTCGATAAAGCCATAGCCCTTTTCATTATTGAACCATTTAACTTTTCCTGTCAATCTTAACACCTCTTTCCTTCTATTACAACCCATTATATATAACCATCCATTGCTTTTTTGTCGAATAATGTCGAAGACTTCAAAAAAGCAAAAAAAATTACCTAGAACGAATCTAAGGCAATAATTTTTTTAAACTGCATAAGTAAGAACTTTTGAAACGACATCTATCGCTTGAAGACCTTTAATTGTCTCGATTAACTTAAATGACACTTCATCACCTTGATTCAAGGTTTTAAATCCATCCATATTAATAGCTGAATAATGAACGAATATATCATCTAAATCAGAACATTCGATAAAGCCATAGCCCTTTTCATTATTGAACCATTTAACTTTTCCTGTCATACTTTAAACACCTCTTTCCTTCAAAATACAAACCCATTATATATGACTGAATTCTACTTTTTTGTCGAATTGTGTCGAAGACTTCAAAAAAATTAAATTAGATTAATAATCACGCAATAAAATTATAAAAACACTTTAGTATTATATTTCCAAAAAAAACACGCACCTCACTTTCTTGAAATACGTGTTTTTATTATATGGAAGTTCACTCCAAGATAATCCTAATAAACGTTTTTATTCATTCGTGCTAAATCACGTTCTTTAATAACTTCACGCTTGTCATATAATTTTTTCCCACGACATAAGCCCAAAAGAATTTTTGCCTTATCTTCCTTAAAATATAGTTTTAAAGGTATAAGTGAATAGCCATTTAGCTTAACTTCTTCGGAAAAACGCATAATCTCTTTCTTATGCAACAACAATTTACGACTTCTTCGTTCATCATGATTAAATCTATTTCCCTCATCATATTTAGCAATATACATATTAACGACGAATACTTCGCCATTTTTAATTCGCGCAAATGTATCAACAAGCGAAGCACTTCCCTTACGAATAGATTTTATTTCTGTTCCAGTTAAAACAATCCCCGCCTCAACTTCTCGTTCAACAAAGTAATCAAAATAGGCTTTTTTATTTTTTATTTCAATCATGATGGCGCCCTTTTCCCATTTTTAATTCGCGTCTTTTTACTTGCTCGTCTTCATCCTTTTTTAATTCTTTTACTCTAACTTCTTCAAAATCAATCTCTGAATCAACTTTCGAAGCTCTTACACACTTAACCTTAATTTCATCTCCAATACGATAAATCTTCTTAGAAGCTTCATCTACTAATCTATTCATCTCCTCATCATAGAC
Source organism: uncultured Bacilli bacterium (assembly GCA_950097225.1). GTDB lineage: Bacteria > Bacillota_I > Bacilli_A > RF39 > UBA660 > CAG-582. The sequence goes on along the minus strand of CATNCE010000014.1, from coordinate 23,153 downwards.
AAAATTATTGCCATCAAGTGAATCTAGTGGAACTAATCCTTCAACTAAATTATCAAGTTGAACAAACAATCCAAAACCAACTACTCCTGCAACTACACCAATAAATTCCTCCCCAATATGTTGTTCCATATATTCGGCCATCTTCATTTTATCAACTTCACGTTCGGCATTCACAGCCTCAACCTCGCGCTTACTAGCAGCCTCAGCAACACTAGGAAGTTTATTCTCCCAATAATTAATAGTTTTCTCATCAACCTGCTTATTTACAATATAAGTCCATATTAAACGATGAATTTGTAAATCTGGATAACGTCTTATTGGACTAGTAAAATGTGTATATGATTCATACGGAGGGATAACAGCTAATCCAAAATGCCCAATATCATTTGCCGAATAATAAGCTTTTGGCATACTTCTAATGGCTAATGCTCTAATAATATTTCCTTGTCGCTCTGGAACATCAATCTGTTTTAACAAACTTTGAAACATTTTAGGATTAGTAATCTCGGCGAATTTACCCTTAATATTAATCCCACATGAACCACAAAATCTAATAAAGGACTGAACTTTTTCAGCAAGTGGTGTATCATGCACACGATATAAAGAAGGTACTCCCATATTCTTTAGGGTTGTCGACACAGTCTCATTAGCAGCGACCATGAAATCTTCAATTAATCTCTCTCCTTCGCCATTCTTTCGAACACCAATATCAATAGCACATCCATTAGCATCACAAATAATCTTAGCCTCTTTAACATTAAAATCAGTAGCACCGCGTTTTACTCTTCTGTTTCTAATAATATGCGCAAGTTCTTGCATAGCCTTTAAAGTATCAGCATACTCTTCATATCCAGGATCAATTCTATTCTCCTCAAGCAAATGATTAACTGCTGTATATGTCATCTTCTTCTTAGATTTTATAAGTGATGGATAAATACTTGAATCAACTATAACTCCTCTTCCATCAATTTTCATCTCACAAGTTAAGGCGCAACGAATAACATTTGGATTTAAAGAACAAATTCCATTTGAAAGCTTATGTGGCAACATAGGTATAACCGAATAAGCTAAATACGAAGATGTTCCTCTTTTTAAAGCCTCTAAATCTAAAGGAGACCCTTCTGTAACATAATGTGAAACATCAGCAATAGACACTTTTAAAACATAATATCCATCTTCTATCTTTAAAGAAATAGCATCATCGACATCCTTTGTATCTTCACCATCAATAGTAAATATTTTTTCTGAAGTTAAATCAACACGATTCTTCTTTTCTTCTAAAAGTAAATCCCCACTTATTTCATTTGGTAAATCTTGAGCTTGCATCATAGCTTCTTCTGGAAACTCAGGATATATCTCATGATTAGCCGCAATTGTTAAAATATCTTGATTAGCATCATCCTTATGGCAAATATGTTGACTAACTACCCCAATATAGCGGTTCTTTCCCAAATCATCGACAATAGATACAACGACAATTTCTCCCTCGACACATTTATTCAAAGTATTAGCATCAACAGTTAAAGTAATCTTCAGTTTTTCATTTGGTTCAAAATAAAGTGAAGTACCATCACTTTTAACCTCTCCAACAATATTGTGTAAATCTCTTTCTAAAACCTTAACAATCATTCCCTCTCTTTTAGAGCCATGACTTTCCATAATTTTTACTAAAACAATATCGCCATTTAAAGCAAGCCCAACATTATCACGATCAACAAAAATATCAGCCTCATCTTCTAATACGACAAACCCATTTCCGCTTTTATTAACTTGCATACGTCCTTTACGAAAATCCGGACACTTCGTATATAAAATATATCTATTTTTATTTGTAAAATAGACAATATGTTCCGAAACCAATAAATCTAACTCATATTGTAATTCCTTTAATTCATCAACAGTTTTTAAATTAAGTCGATCATTAATCGTCATAACATCTAAAGCACTATATTCATCTTCTAATAATTCTAAAATTTTAGTTCTCATATTTCACTTCCATCTACTAATTAGTATACCACATATAAAAATTATTAATAAAAAAAGCACATCAAAATGTACTTTTTATCACAAAACTTAACACTATTTCAAATACAAAACTAAAGATATAATAAAGAATGCTATCCCTAAAATCAAAGTAAGTCTACTAATAAGCAACTCTGCTCCTCTTTCTTTTTGATTTTGGAAAAGTTCAGCATTACCTCCAGAAATAATTTGTCCCCCAGCTTGTGCCTTACTACCTTGTAATAGTACTAAAACAATAATAAGTACTGATATAATAATTAATACCGTTTCCATTTCTTCACCATGCTTTCTAGCTATAATTTATCACATTAATAAGCATTTATCAACATTACTGCATAAACACTTGCAAAATAAACATATTAAATAGTATAAAACAAATGTCAAAAATAAGCAATAAAAACAATAATTAACTATTCAACATTTAACTTTTATATGCTATAATTTCTATGATAGGAGGGGTTCTATGAAAATAGTTGAGCTAAGTAACACTCAATTTGATGAATTTGCAAACATGCATCCTCTTAGTAGTTACTGTGAAACATCTAAATATGCTTTAGTTATGACCGACTATGGTTATTCATATGATTACATTGGAATGATTGACGATCAAAATCGCATCGTAGCAGCAACATTAGTCTTAACTAAGAAAATTAAAGGAAATATAAAATATGGATACTCTCCTAAAGGATTCTTAGTAAACTACTATTCTAAAGATATGCTTCGAGCATTTATTAGTCTTTTAACTGACCATTATAAACATCAAGATTTCGTTTTCATCAAATTTAATCCCGAGATAATTATTGGTGAAACATCGATTTTCAACAAATTAATAATGAATTACAATGGAAATGTCCGCATAATAGACGAACTAAAGGCTTTTAATATCAAGCGTCGTCTAGAATTAAAAGAATTTGATTTAATGATGCCACGCTTTAATGCCTACATCGATTTAAAAAAATTTAATATCTTTGATATAAATCGCCAATTCCGCAAAAAAGTAAAACATGGAATCACTCGTGGTATGTCCTTAACTCTAGGATCAGCCAAAGATATCAACATACTATACGGATTTACTAAAAACAAATCAAGAAGGCCAATATCTTATTTACGCAACATGTATAATGTCTTCAGTCGCGATAATTCCATTGACCTAGTTTTTATTAAGCTCGACTTCCAACAATATTTAAATAATATTCGAAAAAAATACGAACTAGAACAAATCATAAACGACAACTGGAATCGTTTACTACAACTAAATCCTGGAGATCGTCGTTATGTTCAAAGAAAAATGAATTCTGATCGAGAAATGGAAAGCCTAAAGAGTAAAATTATATACGCCACAGACGAACTAAAAAAGCACCCCGAAGTTATAATTGCTGGAGCTCTCGTAGTAAAACATCGCAATCGAGTATCAATTATTGCTAGTGGATACTCCGATGAATATAGCAAAGAAAATCCTAATCATTTCCTACACTATGCAATATTTGAACGTTACAAGCCATATTTTAGTTATTGTGACATTGGCGGAGTTACTGGTACTTATGATGAGACATCAGCATTCCAAGGTTTAAACAATTTCAAAATAAAATTTGGCTCCAAGATATATGAATACATTGGCGAATTTGATTTAATATGTAATGAACGTACATTTAAAAAACTAATTAAAACTAGCTTCATCGAAGATGAGTTTAACCGCGATTAAAAAGTTATATTATTAACTTTTTTTTATATACTTTAATATGAAAAAGAATTCTTTTCTCTATAATCCTAAAACATACACCTTATCATCAATGATTATTGGTTATTTACTAATAGGTGATTTAACAGCAAACGAACAAAATGCTTTAGGAAACTGGCTAGAAAATGTCGGACAGATTCTAGAAGGAAACGCTGCTTTCCAACAACTAATAGAGGAGAGATTCAAAGGAAATACTTATAATATAAACTCTAAAAAATATAAAAAAACAGGGAATCCCCAAATGGACAATTTACCCTTACTTGATATTCTAAGCAATGACCAAGCGACAATCGAAGAACTAAAAAGGATTATCAAAAATCTTGAAAAACGTCTCGATGAATTAAGCCAAAATAAAAAGGCATAATTACTTATACCTTAATAATAACTATTTTCTGCTAACACGATATCTTTCGTTAGGATCTAATATAGCTTTTCTAATGCGAATATCCTCTGGAGTTATTTCAACGTATTCATCATCTTCAATAAACTCTAAGGCTTCCTCTAAACTAAATGTTCTTGGCTTAATTAAAGCTATAGCATCATCAGATCCTGAAGCACGCGTATTAGTAAGTTGCTTATTCTTACAAGGATTAACATTTAAATCATTATCACGATTGTGAATACCAACTACCATACCTATATAAACATCAGTAGCTGGCCCCACTATTAATTGTCCGCGATCTTGTAAATTGAAAAGGGAGAATCCCAAAGTTTTTCCTGCTTCCATAGAAACAAGCACGCCATTTTTACGTGTTGTAAGTTCTCCAGCATATGGTTTATATTGATCAAAAGATCTTACCATTATTCCTTCTCCCTTAGTATTAGTAATAAATGATGAACGATATCCAATTAATCCACGAGTTGGTGCTGAAAACTCTAAATGAGTATAATTATCATCCCCAGTTGTCATGCTCATCAATAATCCCTTACGTTCTTGTAAATCACTTATTACAGTTGATGCATAATCACTAGGAGTATTGATAATAACCATCTCAAATGGTTCACTTTTTACGCCATCAATTTCTTCCATTAATACAGTAGGTTTAGAAACACATAATTCATAACCCTCACGACGCATATTTTCAAGCAAAATAGATAAGTGTAACTCCCCTCTACCAGAAACTTTAAAACCATCACTTCCTGGAAGTTCAACAACTTCCAAACCAACGTTAGTCTCTAACTCTTTTTCTAATCTTTCTTTGATATGACGAGTGGTTAAGAACTTACCACTTTTTCCAGCAAAAGGACCATTATTAACAAGGAAATTCATCGAAAGTGTTGGATGTTCAATCTCTATTGGTGGAAGTGGATTAGGTTTACCATGTGTACAAATAGTGTCTCCAATTGAAATGTGATTGCATCCTGCTATTGTTACTATATCTCCATAAAAAGCTTCATTTTTTTCAACCTTATTTAAGCCTTCATTGACAAACAACTTGCTTATCTTAAAGCTCGTCTCTTCGCCATCATTCTTAACTAAAGTAACTATCTCATTATTTTTTATCTTACCAGACTTAATTCTTCCAATTCCCAATCTTCCAATATAACCATCATAAGCTAAACTAGAAACCTGTAATTGTAAATCATCATTTTCTGAACCAGCATAAGGTTCAACTTGACTTAAAATCGTATCTAATAAAGGAGTAATATTCTCATCCCCCAAATTCGTTGGATCTAATGTTGCAATTCCCTGTTTAGCAATTCCATAAACGATTGGAAAATCTAGTTGCTCATCAGTGGCATTTAATTCAACAAAGCAATCAAATGTCATATTAACAACTTCTTCGATACGTGCATCCTTCTTATCTAATTTATTGATAAATAGAATTGGACGCAAATTTTGCTCTAAAGCCTTCTTTAATACAAAACGCGTTTGTGGCATAACACCTTCTACTGAATCAACTAAAAGGACAACTGTATCAACAGTCTTTATAACTCTTTCTACTTCTGATGAAAAATCAGCATGTCCAGGAGTATCCACGATATTGATCTTATAATCTTTATAACGGATAGCACAATTTTTAGAATAAATTGTAATTCCTCTTTCTCTTTCAATATCATTTGAATCCATTACTTGTTCAACTACTTCTTCATGACTGCCAAACACACCATTTTGGTGAAGTAAAGCATCTACTAATGTACTCTTACCAGCATCAACATGGGCAACAACAGCAATATTAATTATCTTATCCATAATTACACTTCCTCTTTTTTATAACTACTAAATAATACACCAATAAGCGCTATTTTGCAAGAAAAAAGGAACTATAAGTCCCAATTTTACTGATTTAATTATGATTTAAATAAGTTAAATTTTCAAAAACTCTTCAAAAACAAACATCCCAATTGAATCATTATTATCATCAATGAATTCTTTTAACCCAATTAAACATGAAGTTGATGATCCATCATCAATAAAATGAAAAAAAGACTCATTTCATTTGTAGGTGACAAAAATAAAGCTACTGCCTTCGAATCTAATTTTCTTTGTTTTTGTATTTTTAACATAAAAACACCACGAATCGAATAGCTATATTACTACAATAAATTTATAAAAGTCAAAAAATTAAAGCTTTTCGACAAAATTTTAGGTATAATAATTACAAGGTGAAATAATGAAAAATAAAATTATTAACAAATTAAAAAATAACAAACTATACGTATGTGCATTTATCATTGGGCTCATGATAATAAGCATTCTTTATAAATTAAACAATGTAACCCCTTTTGGAGATCGTTCCCTATTGTGTGTCGATTTCTATCATCAATATGGCCCTATGTTAGGAGAATTATATGATCGAATCCATGAAGGAGGAAACCTCATATATTCATTTAATATGGCAATGGGACTTCCTTTCTTTAGAAATTTTTTAAATTACTTATCAAGTCCTTTCAATATTATTATGTTCTTCTTTAAACGTGAACATTTACTGACATCATACTCATTTATAATTGGCTTAAAAGCTACGATGTCCTGTGTCACAATGGTCTACTATTTAAGTAAGAAATTTAAAACCAAAGAGCTTTATTTACTACCACTAGGTATAATCTATGCCTTCCAAGCATACTTTGGTGCTTATTACTGGAATATTATGTGGTTAGATGGTTTAGTATTTTTGCCACTAATAACTCTAGGAATTGAAAATATTGTAAATAAACAAAAATGGCGATTCTATACAATCATATTAGCTACTATGTTAATTGCCAATTATTTTATCGGTTACATGTTATGCATATACTCTGTTGTTTATTTTTTAATATACAATGTCTATAAAATATCTCTAAAAAAAGAAGTATTTAAATCACATCTAAAACGAGCCTTAAAAAACTCTTTAATATTTGGAAGTGCATCACTGCTAGGTGGCATGCTAACTTTCTTCTTATTAATCCCCATGGCTAGCTCTTTAGCATCTATCTCTGCAACTGGTGGAAGTATCCCAACTACTCAATACTATGACTTTCAATTAATAGACTTCTTAAAAGGACACCTATCAGGAGTCAAGACAACAGTTTTTGCGAGTGATGATATTACTAATCCTAATGTATCATGTGGAATTCTAAGCATTGCGCTTTTACTAGGTTATTTATTAAACCTCGATATTCCCTTTAAAAATAAAATATGCTATCTATTAATTCTGGGGTTCTTTCTAAGTGCTTTCTTTATTCCACAATTAGACTACATATTACAAGCATTCCATGTGCCTAATGATTTGCCTTATCGCTATTCATTTATATATAGCTTTATCTTAGTTGTAATAGGAGCCTACTCGCTAATCAATATTCGCAAAATAAAATTTCCACTCTTAGCAACTGGATATGTATTCTTAATAATTCTTATCTTATCAATATCTACAGATAACTGGCCCGATATTGGAACCAATATGATCTATATTAATTTAATTTTATTAACTCTTTACTTTATATTTTATTCAGGAATATATTTTATGAATAATATGAAGACAATATTCTATATAGCTATAACTGCTGTTGCCATAATCGATGTTACTATTTCTATAAACTATAATTGGGATATATCCCAAGATATGAATCTTTTTTACAGTGACTACAACGACACAAAAGAGCTACTAAACTACGTAAGGGACAATGACAATGAATTATTCTATCGTATTGAAAACACTAATATGATGACACTTAATGATCCATCTTGGTACAACTATTATGGTATGACTTCATTTTCATCAATGGCCTATGAATCATTAGCAATACTCCAACACAATCTTGGTCTTCCAGGCAATCAAATTAATAGCTACTACTATGCTCACACTACTCCCGTATATGACTTGATGTTCGATATCAAATACTTCATTGGGGAACTAAACGATTATAATCGCTACATTACAACTAAGACTTTAAAAGAAACTGCCAATGAATTCACTTATAATGTTGGCCTTGGTTTTGGAGTAAGAAAAGACGTTGATACATGGAATTACACGACATTTAACCCCTTTATAATTCAAAACGATTTTATAAAAAAAGCAGCCGGCACTAATGACATTTTCAAAGAAGCACAGCTAATCAAAAGTGAAGAGATTTTTAACGATGAAAAAACTATAATTTTAAAATATGAGTTCGCTAACACTTACGACAATCTTTACTATTATTCTAAAGATAGCTCGATTGACTTTATGATCGTTGGAAGTACTCTTTATTACAACAGTGATGATTACAATGATTATATAGATAGTATCGAAGAACTTAACTATACCTATCTTGATAATTATGATGAAGAGAAAATCATTAATATCAATTCTGGCGAAGAAAAAGTAACATTATATGTTGCCTACAATAGTTATTATTCTAAATCTTTTGATTTATATTACATCGATCATGAAATGTTTAAAACCGCTTATAATAAACTTGTTAATAACAAATTAGATATAACCTCTTTTAAAGAAAATAAAATTGAAGGAAATATTTATTTAGAAGACAATATGGATATCTATACATCAATCCCATACGATAAAGGATGGCATGCCTATTTAGATGGTAAAAAGGTCGATACATATGGCTTAGCTGATGCTCTCTTAGTAATAAAGGGAACAAAAGGAAATCATAAACTAAAACTAGTATATAAAATCCCTTATGCTGGCTTAGGAATATTATTATCCTTTCTAGCTCTATCCATAATGATAATAGATACTCTTTTAAGAAAAAACATTATAAAACTACCAAAAAGAGAATTGAAAAACTAAATCAATTCTCTTTTTAATTTGCAATTCTACTTAGCATTTATTTTATTCTTATTTACAAATAATTTATTTATATTTGTTTTAGGCATTAATATCTTTATATCACGTTCATTTTTTATATCATAAACTTTCGTCCTAATTTCCAATTTTTCTCCATCAACACACCACGCATTTTTAGGATATTTATCAAAGCTTATTTTTAAATGATTAGTTCTATATGACTCAAAACCATCAACATGTGTAGCATCTGTAGCAATTAACATCGCCATAGCTCGTAATATATCAACCTTTCTTGTATATGTACAAAATAAAACCTCAAAAGTATCATCATTTAATTTAACATCTTTATAAAAATTATTAACACCAGCAATTCTCGTAGCCGAACTTATTAACATAAAAGAATAAAGACCATGACGTTCCTCACCATTAATCTCATAATCAATCATATAATTCTTAGTTCGCGAAAAAAAGTCTTTAATTCCATTCCACAAATAAGCCGCATGCCCATATTTCTTTTTTAATGCCCGATTGGTGTCATATGGAATATTCATAAACTTACCAAATCCAGCAACATAGACAAATGGGCGATTATTAATAAGTGGTATATCTATTCCTCTTACCTCTCCTTTTAAACAAAGCTCAATGTTCTTCTCAATATTCTTGCCATACCCAAACATAACTCCAACATCATTAGTAGTACCAACTGGTATATGCGCTAAAACAAGACGTCTTTTTCTTTCTAAATTACCATGTACGATTTCATTAAATGTTCCATCTCCACCCATTGATATTAATAAATCAACATAGCCTATATGACTGACAATCTCTTTAGCATGTCCTTGATACTCTGTTCCAATAAAAGTAACACAATCATAATATGCCTCAATTATTTCTTTATATCTTCTTATGTTTCTTTTCTTAATCGTATGCCCACTACTGGGATTATATATAACAACACATGTCTTCATAAGCAAAACGTCTCCTTAAGCCTAGATTATAAAACCGCCTAGTCTATTTGTCAATTTTACTATTAATTATAGTAATCATCTGTTAAAATATAATTGGAAGTGATACGTATGCAATTAACAATTGGAACTAAAATACCCTATGAAGAAGAAAAAAGAAAAGTGCGATTGATTTCCATTAAAGATGATTGCATTCTAATCTGTAACTATAATGGATTCTTCATGCTCCCAGGCGGAAAAATAGAAAACAATGAAACAGCAGATGAGGCCGTTATTCGCGAAATATATGAAGAAACTGGTACGACTATAACAAATCCCCTTCCTATAATTGAAGTTCATAATTACGTAAAAGATTACCCAAGTCAAAAAAGAAGCGATCCTTTTAATTGTAAATTAATTACTACTTACTATATTAATAACAAACCACTTAATAACATTTCCTCTGACCATTTATCATTAAAAGAAATATCAAGTTCATTTACAATATCATATATAAAAATAGCAAAGCTAATAGAGATATTGACTAATAACGACCTAAATAGAAAACAACAAATATTTGCTCAAGAAATATTAACAATTCTAAAAAACATTCCCAATATCGAAGTTAGTAAAAAGAAAAGTTCCTACACACGCTTAGTACCACTATTAAAATAATTATATTGATTTAATACTAAAAGAGGTTAGCCCTCTTTTTCTTTATTTTAATAAACTTTATTTGTGACTTTTTGTTGTTTTAAATCGTTATTATAGTGAAAGGAGAAAACAGAGTAATGAATAAACGCTTTGATGAAATATATAATTTATACAGCAAAGACATATATAGATTAATATATAGTTATCTTTTTAACATTCATGACACAGAAGATGTTTTACAAAAATCTTTTATAAAATTATATAAGAATAATAGAATATTATCGTTATCTAATGAAGATATAAAGAAATGGTTATTAAAAATAAGCATCAACGAAGCAAAAGACATATTAAAATCCCCATGGAAAAAAATCATTACTTTACTAGATAAAGACGATGACATTTCTTCGAATAATACAAACTCACTTATCGAACCTTTAAAAAACATTCCCGAAAATTATAGAATTCCTCTTTATTTACATTACTATGAAGGATATAGTATAAAAGAAATAGCTATTTTAATCAAAAAAACTGAATCGGCAGTTAAAATGCGAATATCAAGAGGAAAAGAAAAATTAAAAATAGAAATGGAGAAAGATTTATGAATAATTTAGAAAAATACAAAGAATGCTTAAATAGTATTGATTTAGAAGACTCAAGAAAAGACTATTTGAAAAAGAAAATAATTATCAATCATGAAAAAAAGAAAAAAAGAAAAAACATTATTTACAGCTTAGTAATTATTTTTAGCATATTTTTAGTCAATCTTTGCATCGCCCATGCTGACACAATTAAAAATAGTATTAATAAAGTAATAACTAAAGTCATTAATAGTAGCAATTCGAATGGTTCTAATTTTGACTATTACAAAATTGAATCCGATGCAATAAAAGAATTAAACTATGATGCTAATTTAAGAGATCCTAAATGTCATAAGCCTATCAACAATTATGAAGGAATAAGTGATGATGATGAATGTTATTCACTATACTCGTATGAAGAACTAGAAAAAGAATTAGGAATAAAATTATTAAAAAATGATTTATTTAAAGATAATAGAATTATTTTAAACAAAGTATCTCGCGTTGATGAAAAAATAGCATATATCAAGTTGTTAATGCCTAATCCTATGGAGGGAAAAAAGAATTCTAATAAAACAACAGATGTTTTTGTCGAGATTGCTATGCGTACAAAATACAATGAAAATAAAAATAATAATATTTGGACATCTATACTATCTTCAAAAGAAAATATCCGCGAATATAATATAAAGTCTATCAATAATAAAGCTTATGGAACTGCTAATAATAAATTTACACAAAATGTATTTATACTACATGATGATATTATTTATAGATTAAGAATATCCTTAAATAACGATAGTTTAGATAATCCTGATAAGGAGGTCCAAAGGATATTAGATGCATTCTATTATTAATAAGATTAAAATCCTTAAATTAATTAGCATTATTATTCTATTAACATTTACAACAGGAAATACTTATAAAATAGATACTATATTATCAACCATAAATCGTGATACATCTATAAACACAATCCCAGAGATTAATAAGATCACTTCCAAATTATCAATTGATGAAAACATTTTAAACACTTTAAGTAACTACCCTGCTTTAAAAGAATTAGTAAAAGAAGCACATATAAAAATTCCGACTGAAAATGGCTTTATTCCCCAAGGAATGACTTTAATAAATAGTTATTATTTCATCACCGGCTATTATGACTCCAATATCAACTCGAGATGCTACGTAATAGATGCAATTGGCGATATAATAAATATCATCGATCTTGATACGACTTCTCATGTCGGATCAATTTCATATGATAAAAAAAGAGACATTTTATGGATTCCCGACAATAATGGGATTCTAAATGCCTACAATTATTCAGACTTTTTTAACAAAAATCATGTTAAGGCAACACATGAATTTATCCACGTAAGTCTTGACCTACCTGATTTTCAAAATACTTCAAGGAATTTAATCGCCTACCTCTGCGTAGATGAAGATTACGTATATATCGGCAACTTTTTCATTAACCAAAATTGCACCATAAAAAAATATAAAATAGAAACAAATGATCAAAAAATCGAATTAAAACTAATCAACAAATTTACAGTTCCAAAAAGAACTCAAAGTATAAATTTCTTTGAAAAAGATAATAAAAAATATATGCTATTAAGTCAATCATATAATAGAAAAAATCCATCCTATCTCTATGCATACGAATATGACGAAAACAAAAAAATATACAATAATACAGAAATAAAGAAAATAAAAATTCCTCCCATGCTAGAACAGATCAGTATCGCCAATAAGCAAATATATCTTTTATTCGAATCGAATGCCCAAAAATATTGGAATTGTCCAGAAAAAATTGAATTTATACTAGGAATTGATTTATTCTTATAAATGAACTATTAGAATTTTTCTATCATAAAATTCATCTAATGCTTTATTATCAAACAAAATATTTATAAATAAAAAAAGATATTCTTCTACTCAAGATATCCTTTCTTTTCGTATTTTATAATCTTAAACATCAACATGTAAGCAAAGTTAATTTAGTACTCTTTCTTTAGCTCAAAATAATATTAAAATCTTCATAAACTAATAGTGAAATTCATCTAGTATTCTTTGTACTTCCTCATCAGGGTTGCCTCAAGTGAAGGATTCATACTAAAACTATACACAATATTATCATAATCAAAGTATATTGTTCTGCGCTTACCATATTCTATTCCATAGGCAACAAGATTTAAATTCTCTATTTCATATTTTGATATAGTTTTATCTGTATAATTCTCATGATTTAATTCTCCATAATCATTTTCACTATAACGATTTAAAATAGCCAAAAGTCACATTAATTTCTATAAAATAAAAAGAGGATTATCCCCTCTTTTATTAAATATAATCTTCTCTAAATTACAGTTGCTCGCTAGGGCATAGGTCTATTTGTGACCAATTGAAATACAAAAAGAAAAAAGGCTATAAAACCCTTTAAAATAGTCATATTTGGAGGGCCTAGTCGGATTTGAACCAACGAATCAGGGAGTTGCAGTCCCATGCCTTACCACTTGGCTATAGACCCATTTTCCAATAATAGAAATCAAACTAATTAACTTCACATAAAACAATTCTACACTATCAAAGTCTCTTTGTCAATTGACTTTGCCTTGAATTATTATATTTTATGCTAAAGTAAGAAGAAAAATGATAATGATATATAGAATTTTAAAACTAAGTGAAGATATAATAAGTGGCACTTTAGAAATGAGAAGAGCAACTAAATACAAGAAAGAAAAGCATAGGACTACTTTTTCTAATAAAATTATTCAAAGAATCTATAAAGATTATAAAATAGTAATTAACAATTATAATAAGAGAAAAGACTATCTTAAGTATTTTTAAACAATTACCCGCTCATCTGGGTGATTTCATTTAAACTAAAATAGTCCTTAATATCTCTAATAAACGAATAGCTAATACGAATTCGACTTCCTCTGGACAATTCCAATATTTAGAAGCATTTGATTCAAATAATATATAGTAAGTTATTATATACATTGATTTATTCTAACATAGGTGGCATTTTTTTAATTATGTATTACTATATATCTCTCTGTTTTCTTCATATTCATATAAATAAAGATAAGAAAGATTTCTTCTATAAGAAAGCTACACTTTGAGTCCTTTTAGGTACACTAAAATTATTTACATAATTAAGAACTAATATATCATTCTCTTCAACAATTTGATATTTTTTTATTACGCACTCATAGTATATAAAGAAATTCCCAATATATATAATCATTATCTATACATAAGTGTGGAATAAAATCTTTATTGCTATTTCATACATAAACGAAGTTGATCTTTAAAGAGTATGAAAAATTTATCTTCTATAATTATTAATCACATATAATTAACACTTAAATATTAAATGAATTCAAGATTTTTAGCAACTCATCTCTATGGTTACCTGATGTAAAGAAAAACAACTCTAAATGATATGATATATTATTATAATCAAATCTAACGTCCCAAATTGTATCACTAAATTCTCCGCCTAAACGAGCAGCAATTGCTTTCGTATCTAATGAGCTTATGTAAATTTCTTCAATCTTATTTGAAGAAGAATAAACCCTCCCAGGCTCTCTTTCAGAATATTCTGTTGCTATACTAACCTCAAAATTACAATTTATATATTCATGGTTATAAATATTTCCTTCTTCAGTAATTTCATCAGGATGTTCATCAAATACGTTATCTATACCAAGAAGCAAGAATCCTATATTATCTTCTTTTTTTTCAATATTTTTTATAGTAAAATCTTTTTTCTTAAATAAAGAATTATTTAAAATATTAATTCCTAGTTTTGTAGTTAAATCGTTATAGCTATATTTATTGTCCAAAAATAATTCTGCTTTAGAATTGATAGTAGCTTTAGAATCACTTTTGACATCCGTCATAAAAATTTCTTTGTCATCTATCACTTTTTGAAAATATTTTACCCTTAAATTATTAAATGATTGTTTTAATTCTTCTGCATATGTAATTCCAAAACCAAATATCATAATGATTAATACTAGTGAAGTATTAAATAAAACTACCTTTGTTTTCTTTTTTTTATTATGAATATTCAAAATATTATTAAAAATAACATCACTTTTTTCATCAGTAATATCTACATTTTTATACTCTTTTTCCATTTCATCTTTTAAATTTCTCATATTATATATCCTCCAATTCAGATTTTAATAATTCTTTACCTTTTGAAAGTCTAAACTTAATGGTTGCTTCTGATTTTTTTAATATATGTGCAATCTCACTTATTTTATAGCCTTCATAGTAATATAAAAATAATGGTATTCTAAAATCCTTATTAATTGTTTTTAAACAATCTATGACATTACTATCTTTCTTATTTGAATGTGCATTTTGAAGTTGTTCTTCCTCAATTTCATATTCTCTTTTTTTCCAAGGTGACTTTAATAAATCCTTAGATGCATTACTACACACTTTGAACAACCATTTTTTTATATTCTCATCTGTTTCATTTAGAATCTTTCTATTACCATATAATTTATAGAACGATTTTTGAACGATATCTTCAGCATCTAATTTATTGAATAGATAACTATACGCTAGTCTATAAACGGCTTTATTATGCAATTTAAAAATGTATTCAAATCTATCATCCATAAGCAATTTTCTCGTCCTTTCATAATATTAACGATTTAAAACATTAAAAAGTATAATTAAAAAGAGAGAATCTTTCTCCCTTTTACCATTCATACCCATAACCACTACTTCGCTCCCTTGCATGCTCAAATCCCACTGATAATATTGTAGCATATTTTATACTACAAAAAAGTATAAGAATATTTTGTATACAGATTTAGATTTGAATGATATAAATATCAAATCTTAGATTAATTAAAAACTTTTTTCTTAAGCTATTCCAAAATAAAAATAATATTAGATTATAATATATAGACGCATTAACATTAACAAAATATACAAAAGTATTTAATTAGCAAATAGTAAAAATTCCCTAGTTTATAATTATTATATAATGTTTTTCAATTTGATATTTTCATTTTTAACTATTATGATTTTACGAGCTGTTTGACGTTAACTTTTTTAGAAAGTTAATGTATATATAAAGAGCGATTGATTTTTATGAAGTCAAATGCTATAGAAAAGAGTGAATTGTGTGTCTAAAATAAGCCAAATAAAAGTAGATAACTATATTTTAAATTTTATTATAACTATTTTAGTGGTATATGGAATTATATATCTATATGATTTGATGTCTAATCTTTTGTTTATTAAATTTGATATATGGAATCTTTTAGAGATTGGCGTAAAATAGCTTGTTTTGGTTATTATTCCTACAAGCTATTTTATATGTTGTAAACTAAAAACGAAAGATTTGCCAAATAATATATTTATATGTGGATGTATTATAAATTTAATATTGTCATTATATAAATTCAATATCAATATTAATTCTTTTATAAGAATATTTAAATATACTTGTTATTTAGTTATTGTATTACAAGCATTAAGGAAGAGAATAATTAATAATTATAAATTATTTAACTTATTAACAATTATAACTTTTGTATTTCTTTTTATTGAATTTTTCTTTAAACTTGAAAGCATTATTGTGGTTTTTAAATTTAACATAATTAATTTTGTATTATGTGTGTTATATTTTATCTATATGTGCTTATCAATACTATATTTTAAAAATCATTACAATTTAATATATAACAAAATTTAGCGAGAATGCCCGTACTTATAGTATAGCTTTCTCCTTTTTTTATAACATCATATTAATTGCTTTAAGTTAAATTCAACAATAGCCATAGTAAGTTCTATATTCAATTTCTTTTTTTCTATCATATCATCAAATCCTTTCCATAAAAAAAGGCTCTTTAAGAACCTTTCTAGCTAAACAATATTTTTATTAAGAAGAGGAATCTCAAATGACTTATCTCTAAAATCAAATATTAACTCGATTTCACTAGCACTAGTCAACTTACGATCCATCATAATAAATACTTTCCCTTCAACGTCACTATTAACAACGATTCGAGCTTTCTCCTTATATGTTTTATTATAAATAACATATTTAACTGTACAATACCCCTCAAAAATTTTATTATATGTATTAAAGACTTTAGTAAACTTTGCCTCACCATACATAGTTCCTTTATAATCAACAACTAACATTGTCTGACTACTTATAGAAGACGGCTTAATAACATTAGATAAAGTTTTACAATTATCCTCACTTTGACAAACAACATACTTATTATCATAAGCATCAGTTATTTGATAACCCATAATAGTCAAATTAAATTCATTCATATCAAGAGCATTTACATTTATTGTCTCATTGACATTTAATTGAGTTACCTTTTTATCTTCATCTATTTTCTTAGCTTTAACATTAAACTGACGATATTTACTCATTACTTTTTTCCCTGTTAAATCAAGCCCATATAAAACTCGCATCGTAAAATTACTTGTACTAGTTGACTTTGGAATTTCAAAAGCCAAAGTTGCTTCCTTGCGCTCTCCAGGCAATATTGGATCATTCAAATTATAAGGAACTCCTAAATCATAAAACTTCTGATTCTTAGTTAGTGTCGGATGATATCTTATTGAACCATCGAGCAACACAATTTGATCTAAATCAATCGTCTTATTAGATGACGTAGAATTATAAAAAGACAAATCAACAACAACAAATTTACTGCGTTCATTGATAACTTCTCCTGAGTAATCTTTACTGGTTATATAAGCATTATTAACTGAATAAGTAACTCCATTAACAGTTGTTGCCTCTTGTTCGCTGATCTTCTTCATATGTTGATTATAATAATATACCCCGTATCCTGCTAAGAATAATCCAATTCCCAAAACAAAAATACTTATCGCAAATTTATTTTCCAATATATAATACTTTATTTCTCTAAGCGTTCTTCTTATCAAGCGATAATATTTATAATTATTTTGCCCAATTAATACTTCAAACTCAGCCGAGTCTTTATCGGCAATCTCTAACTCTTCAATATCTTTACTAAAATTAAATTGCTTTAGATTAAAACCTATACCACGTATTAAACAAACAACTATGAAAAAATAATTTGGCAAGGTACACAATAAAGAAATATCGCGTCCTAAAATTAATTGTTCACTTTCTAGTAAGTTCTCTTGCATCACTCGCAAAAGACTAAATACATAGGCAAATAAAACAATTTCAACAATACAATATACAATCAAAAGAAAATATAATCGTGTTGGTTTCTTCTTCACTCGTAACAACCAAAACACAATACCACTTAAGAATAATATTATTGCTAAAAAGACAAAAACTATATTATTGATATAAGACTCTGCTCCAGCATAAATAAATGTATTAGAACTTTGTAACGAACTAAACAAATCATTAATATCTCGAGCCACAAACAATAGGAAAACTAAACAGGCTAATATCAATAAATGAATTAATCTAAAATGCTTAATTATAAATGCATAAGGTTTCTTTAATACCATATTAAAATCCTCCTATTATCAATAATTATACCATAAAAAAAAGAAAAAATATATTCCTACATTAATTCTTCTTATTAACTAACATTTGTCCCTCTAACAAATAAATAGTTTTATTATCTTCTAATAATTTATTTGTTGAAACATTAAACGTTTTCCCAACCATATCTAAAGTATCACCACTTTTAGTTATATAGTAACTATAATTTTGATTAGGTATCAAAAGCACCTGTCCTGGATAAATATAGTCACTAGAATCTAACCCATTTAAACTAGCAAGTAAAGACGGATTTATATTATATTTCTTACTTATCTTATAAAGATTATCCCCTTTATCTATTGTATAATAATCAAAATAAGTATCTTTATTAACATCTCTAAAATACATATTATCACTCCTAATATAGGTTATGCGTATCATATATATTTGTTAATCAAAAATAAATATCTTATTCTTAAAAGAGAAATTCCACTCAAAATATTTTAACAAAACTACTCTTCCTTTATAAAGATCATACTTATAAAGTGTATCTTCATCTATATAAAATAATGTATCATTGTTTTGACGAATTAATCCCCCTGTGACTTCATCACTTATTAATATTTTATCATTGATATTAATAAAATGATAATATAGGTTATTATTATCTAATTCATAATTCACTAAATGCGTTTTCTTAAAATAAATATCATTATAAACCAGTTTATTGACCCCTATTTCATCCTCTTTATCATCGTAATAAAATGCCCCATTTTCATCACTCGTAATTGCAATACTCTTCTTTTCAGGATTAATAGCATACTGAATTTTATTCTTTCTATCAATTAGATAAACTAGTCCCTTATAATCCCCCATAAAATAAGAGTTAAAGGAAATACGATTATCAAAATTGATTTCAGAAATTTTGTTTGCCTTACTATCAAAAAGATAAATCTTAGAAAACTCACGAGTATCATCATAATCAGCAATCAACAAATAATTATCTAGTTGATAAGCAAGAGTGTTATCATATACCTCATTTTTTAAGAATTTATACTCCTTATTTTTAAGTAGATCTGTAAGTCCATATCCATTCCAAATATAATATTGATAATCTTTATTATAAATGCCAATTTGTGAAGTATTAGCTATTTCAGAATAACCTGCTTCTTCTTGTAATCCAAGTTTATACGCATCATAATACTCACCATCAATTAAACAAATATAAGGAGTTAAAGAATCCTTAAAGAAGTTTAAATTAACACATTTTGCTCCCTCATTGTTAATAACATTAACTTTATTAACAATTTTTCTTTTCTTAGAATAATCATGAGCCATGACAAAATTATATTCACCATCTGGCGATACCGCCTTAAAAAAATAATTATTATCATCAACACTATAGCGTTCGCTTATCTGATATCCATCAACTTCGTAAGTGAGTTCATAATTTCGCTTGCGATTAGCAACATATAAAAATACCCCAAAAGTAATTATAATAAATAAACTAAAGCCAATTAATCTTTTCATACTACCTCTTTAAAAAAAATGAATCCTAAGATTCATTATCACTTTTATACATTTTCTTAGCTTCTTGCATAAATAAAGTTACATTAGTCTCAATCTCTGGTAATGACTTTTTATCTAAATTAGACAAATAAATCTTTTCTTTCACCGTATCGATGCATAAAGTTCCCCAAAACAATCCACAATCAACTTGCATATCATTATATAAATCAGGTGTAATTGATGAGAACTTATATCCAACTAACAACCTATTCTGTGCAATAATTAAACGTTCAGAAGTAATAACCATAACTCCTGTATTAAAGAAACTAAAAGTATCATTATCTAATTGTCCTGCTACAACAAACTTAATTATCTCATTAGGATTTAAATGCTTATCGATAATTTCACAATGTTTTTTCAATCTAAACCAAGTAACGCATGCTGGATACTTGCTTTTAAATAATTTCAACTTTTCATAGCACGAACTAGCCATAAAACCTACTCCTTAACAATTTTATACTTCTTAAACAAATCTAATACTTCTTCTTCTGTAACATATCCTCTTATACAATCGACAAATTCACCACCCTTGGTAATTATTGTCATTGGTTTCGGAAATGATTTACTCATAGTTGTTGAATAATTAGTAAAATTACATTTAGCGGGAATCTCAAAGTCTAAAGCCATTATTTTATCGTATTCATCTTCATCATATTCATCACGATTGAAATAATATATATCTACATGTTTCTCCCTAGCAATATCATTAATGATAGGTAAATATAAATCACAATAAGTACAATCTTGTTTAGCAAATACTGCAACCGTATAATTATTGCTATTTACTTTCTTTATATACTGATCAGCTGAATTTAAAACTTGATAATATCTCTCGCTAATAGGTATTATATTATACAAATTTTTTTCAATTAATTCAACTATTCTATTATCATCACTCGAACTAACAACATCAACTGGTGTCCCATTCATGAAAATAATAAACACATCATCACTATTAGCTGTTAAATTATAATCAGCTAGCAATTCATTTATCTCAGTTAAATTAAGAGAAGCAGTGTAAGTTAATATCTTATACTCTTTATAATAACTCTTAAACTTACTCTTTATATCTTTATTTATCTTTTTTGTATATAAAATAGCAGCACCATTTTTATCAATAGCTGTCATAATCTTATCATTATCTAATTTAACTACCCGGAAGTGATTTTTCCTAGCTACTATTAATACTGTTAATAATATCAAAATAATAAGAGAAATAATTATAATGTATGTACTTCTTTTCATATAGCCTCCATATCCATTTTATAATAACCACTAACAAATAGCAATTATTTATGAATTCAAATTTATATAATTAATACATTTATTAGCTGCTATAGCTCCATCACTAGCTGCCGTTATTAACTGCCTTAGTTCTTTAGTTCTAGCGTCTCCTGCTACAAAAATATTGCTAATATTAGTCTCTGTATTTTCACTAATTATATAACCACTTGAATCCCGCTTTATTAAGTCCCCCAAAAATTCAAGCTCAGGATGCGCACCTACGGCAATAAACAAACCAGCAACTTCTATTTCATCTCCATTGTCAAGAGTTAAACTACTTAATGCATCATCCCCACTTAGTGCGCTCACTTCTCTATTATATAAAACTTCAATTTTTTCATTTTCATAGACTTTATTTATGATAAAATCATCGGCGCGAAAACTATCTCTACGATGAATTAAATAAACTTTACTAGCAACATTAGCAAGATAAAGAGCATCCTCTAAAGCCACATTACCTCCACCTACAACAGCAACATTTTTTCCCTTAAAAAAATTGCCATCACAAGTAGCACAATATGAAACACCACGTCCAATATAGTCATCTTCAAAACCTAATTTATTTTTCTTTAGTCCCGTTGCAATAATAATTGTCTTAGCTTCAATCTCTCTTTCATTAGTAACTACACTATTCTTTGAAATACCTACAACTGTTTCATATAAGAAAGGAACATTCATATTCTTTACTTGACTCGAAAGATTAGTTATTAAATCATAACCACTTATCGATATATACCCGGGATAATTTAAAACATTAAGTGCATTAATTATCTGTCCACCAAATTGATGTTCCTCAATAACAAGCGTACTAAGTCCTCCACGAGCAGCATATAAAGCACTAGTTAAACCAGCAATTCCTCCGCCAATTATTACACAATCATATATCTTATTTTCATTCATCATATGTATTCACCTATTAATAATTATACCATTAAAATATGAAAAAACCACGAAAAGCTTAAATATCGACTTTTAAATCCGCAATTTTTCCTTCTTTCGCATATTTAATTAACAAAGCTGCCTCATATGTAGCCAGACTTCTACCCGAATTCCAACTATTATCAGATAAATACCAATTATCCTCATCAGTAAAACCATCCTTGGCATGGATAAATACAACTTCCATACTTGGTCTTACTTTCTTTATAATTGCATAGCATCTCTTTAAATGAAATTCGCTAGTAATTATAGCAACTTTATTAACTGAATCAGGTAGTTTGGCTAACGAATTAGAAACATTAAAAAAAGTATTACTAGATTCCTCTTCCATAATAAGCTTATTAGGATCAACTCCTGACTTTAAAGCATAATCATACATTCTTTTAGCTTCTGATATTATACTTCCACTTTGATTACTAACCCCGTTTAAAAGGTAAAAAAATCTGCTTGTTTGCTTGTTTTAATGCCACACTTATTATATAATTTTGATAGGAACATTTGATGTGAGTGTCGTCCTCCAATCTTGAGAAAGAAAGGAGGGATAAAAATGAAGAAAAGAACTTTTATTATAAAAGTCCTTCGATACATTGCTATCATTTTATTACTCCTTACCTTATTGGTAATAGCAATAAAAATATGACACTCTTTCATCTCTGATTGAGTGTCAAACCTAATTTTATTAGAGGCGACATTCACTTGCAGAATCGAATGTTCCTCTTTTTT
>CATNCE010000013.1 GCA_950097225.1 uncultured Bacilli bacterium | reverse complement strand
TATAGTAAATATATAGATGTATATGCAAGTAATAGTGCAGTAACAACATATAGTAAGCGTATATTAGGAGATGCCACAGGAGAAATGGGACCATTTTATTATTCTAGTGGATATTATCGAAATAACTGGTATGATGATTATTCGCCCTTTGTGGAGTCTTCTAACCCTTGGTTCTCTCGCGGCGGCGGTTACGACACTGGCTCCCTTGCAGGCCAGTTCTACTTCGCTAGGGACACTGGTGATGCCTACAGCTACGGCAGCGCTCGCCTTGTTTTAACCCCTTAAGGCGCATTTATTAAAGCGCTTTTTTTAATTCCATAATTTACACCATGAGTCTTCCGTGCTATAATTAAATTAACATAAGGAGAATCAACAAATGAGACGCATCACGAAGAAAAAAATCGAAAGAACTAACTTTTCACTAATCGAAGTAATAATTATTACACTAGCATTTTGTTCAATTACAGGAATAATTGTTGGTCTAAGTGTTTATTTTATTAATAATCGCAATTTAATTTTGGATTCTGAACTACTAGATATCGTTGATACTTATAATAAAATTACTAAGAATTATTATGGAAAACTAGACAAAAGCGACTTGGCAACAAGTGCCATTGAGGGTATGATGCAAGAATTAAATGAGCAATACTCTGTATACATGGATACTAGTGACACCTCTAATCTTTCTGAAAAACTGGATGGTGAATATCGTGGTATTGGAATCGGTGTTCAAAGTCTTGATGGTATTATCACGATTGTAAAAGTTTATAAAGATACTCCAGCTTACGAAGCGGGTCTAAAAGAAAATGACATTATTAAACAAGTAGGAGACTACGTCGTTTTAGAAAATGATGACATTGATAAAGTATCAAGTATGATTAAGAAAAGTGATAAAGTAACACTAAAAGTTTTACGTGGCGAAGAAGAAAAAGACATAACTGTTTCTGTAAAAAAAATTGAATCTTCGGCAATTGATTATAAAATGTTTGATGTTAACGATAAAAAAATAGGCTATATTTATTTATCAACATTTTCTAAAACTGCTGCAAATCAAGTGCGCAATGCTCTTTTAGAACTCGAAAAAAATGGAATGACATCCCTAATATTTGATGTACGCAGTAATACAGGTGGATACCTAGATACTGCCGATGAAATTTTAAAAATGTTTATAAAAAAAGGTAAAGTTTTATACTATCTTGAAGATAACAAAGGTAAAACCGCTATACACGATAACAGTGATGAATATCGTGACTATGATATGGTTGTTTTAACTAATCAAGGATCAGCATCAGCTAGTGAAATTTTAGCTTCCTCTTTAAAAGAAAGCTATGGAGCCCTAGTAGTCGGAACTACTACTTATGGAAAAGGTCTTGTTCAACAGACTAGTGGATTAAGCCATAATTCCATGATTAAATACACGACAGCTAAATGGTATACTCCTGATGGGAACTACGTTAATGGCATCGGTTACAAACCAGGTATTGAATCTCGCTTAACTGCTGAGTATGTTAAAAATCCTTGTGACGAAACAGACGCTCAGCTTCAAACAGCTTTAAGTATTTTGTCAAATAAAGACTAATAAAAAGTGCTGTAACTGTCAAATTTACTACACGTTGACACATTTCTACACTCTTCGACAAAAATTGCTATTTCTATTTGTAAAACTTTATATTATAATGTTTTTAGCAGTTGATAAATATTAGAAAAAAGGGAGAAATTATGACAATTAAAACATTAGTAGTTGACGCAAATGTTAACTATACAAGAGAAGTGTCGAAGTCTTTAGGTTGTTCTAGTAGTATTGAAGTGATAAGCGCCTCATCAAAAGAGGAAGCATTAAAATATATTAAAGAAAGTGACGTTATTGTCATGAATATGTTACTAAATGGCATGGATAGCTATCAGCTATTAAAAGAAATACGCAATAAGTATCACGATAAAATAATTATTGCAACAAGCGAATTCATTTCCGCTGACATGATGGATAGCATTAGTAGTTACCAAATTAATTATTTTATCAAAAAACCATTTGATGTTTCGATTTTAGAAGAAATCATTATCGCATTATATACAAGACATACCGCAGCAACACTAGAAAGAGAAACTGAGTTAAAAGTAGAAATTACAAACTTACTTCATTTGTTAGGTATACCTTCGCATATAAAAGGATATAATTACATTCGTGATGGTGTTGAGATGCTTTATCGTGATTCTAGTTTAGTAGGTTCTATAACTAAAGAATTATATCCAAGCATTGCTTCATCTTATCAGACAACTTCATCAAGAGTAGAAAGAGCAATAAGACATGCAATAGAAGTTTCTTGGGTAAGAGGAGACTACAACCTTATGGAAGAAATATTTGGTAATTCCATTGACTTTGATCGTAGTAAGCCAACCAACAGTGAATTTATCGTAACTTTAGCAGATCGCTTAAAATTAAAATTAAATTATGCATAATAAATAGAAAAAGTCCTCATATATATATTATAGGAGGATTTTTAAATGAATAAATATATTAATAATCGCATTAAAAGAATTTTAGAAATGGCTGAACAAGAAATGTTGGATCTCCATCATCCATATGTAGGAACAGAACATTTGCTTTTAAGTTTACTTAAGAGTGGAAAAACTGAGGGTATTTTAAATAAATATAATCTAACTTATAATATGTTCAAAGATGAACTTATAAATGTTATAGGTATGTCTAATATCAAGAGTACTTATGTTTTATATACTCCATTATTGAAGCAAATAATCAAAAAGACTATGGAGAGCAGTGATCAAGAAAAAGATGAATTAACTCTTCTAAAAGAACTTATTCAAGTAGATGATGGTATTGCTGTTAGAATAATGGCTTATTTAAATATCGATTTAGATGGGATCTATACAGAACTCATGAATAAGCATTCTTTTATTGACGAAATAGGAGTTAACCTAAGTAAGCAAGAAAATGATTATTCCATTATTGGTCGTGAAAAAGAAATAACAAGCATCATCGAAATACTTTTACGTAAAAATAAAAATAATCCAGTTTTAGTTGGCGAAGCAGGAGTAGGTAAAAGTGCTATCGTTTATGAATTAGCTAAGCGCATTAAAGAAAATAATGTTCCTGAACCTTTAAAAAATAAAGAAATATACATGTTAGATATGGCTAGCATGTTATCTAATACTAAATATCGTGGAGAATTTGAAACAAAAATAAATAGCTTAATAAAGGAAGTTAGCTCAAAAGAAAACATTATTCTCTTTATCGACGAAATTCATACTATCGTTAGAACGGGCGGTGGTGAAGGCTCATGTGATGCTGCCAATATCTTAAAACCTTATTTAGCTACTAACCAGATTAAATTAATTGGTGCTACTACTCTTCAAGAATATGATGAATATATAAGTAAAGATGCAGCATTATCTCGTCGATTTGCCAAGATATATATCAAAGAACCTAATGAGCATGAGACATTTACTATTTTATCTGGCGTTAAAGAAACTTACGAAAATTATCATCACATCAAAGTTAGTGATGAAGTAATACGTAAAGTTATTGATCATGCAAGTACATATATAACAACTAATCAAAATCCTGACAAATCATTAGAAGTCCTAGACTGTTTACTATCAAAAGTAACCCTAAAAAACTATCAACAAGATGCAGATATAAAATATCATGAATTTCTAAAAAATAAAGATTATAAAAATGCCTTAAAATTACGTCTAAGTAATCGTGAGTCATCTATTAAAGAGGAGGATATCATTGACGTAATTGAAACTCTTGCTAATATCAAAGTATTAAATGGGGAACATTATCGCTTGCTAAGCAGTGCACTTGATAAAAAAATATATGGGCAAGATTTAACTAAATTAAAGAGCATTTTAAAACGTAAATGTTTGACTAATAAAATATGTTCTTTTGAAATAAATGGTGAAAAAGGAGTTGGAAAAAGTTATACTGCTCATGTCATAGCGTCAACACTCGATTATAATCTAATCGAATTAGACATGAAAGAATATACCAAAGAGACTTCTATAAATCGTCTAATTGGAAGTGATCCTGGGTATGTTGGGTATGAAGATAATTCTATTTTAGATAAAATAAAATATAATCCATATTCGCTTATACTTCTAAAAAATTACGAATATGCTCATCCTAGTATTCAAAATCTTTTCACTTCTGTTGAAGAAAAAGGCTACTTAATGGATAAGAAAAATACAAAGGTTAACTTTGCTTTTACTATGATTATTAAAACAACAGAAATAAAACAAAATCAAATCGGCTATAAAAATGCGGAAATAGTTAATGACAATATTATTCACTATAAACTAATAAATAATTCTGATATGCGTAAATACATAACAGATAATAATTTAAAATTAGATCTAAAAGAAATGCCCAATACATTTACAAATTTACATTCGATAATGGATGAAGTATTTATGAATTCTTAAAATATTGTTATAATAAACTAAAAGAATAGGAGGAATAGCATGGATAATGAAAATAAACGTTTTAAACAAATTAATCGTGTTGCTACTCCTATAAAAGTTAGTGAGAATAATAGCCTCAATAACACTAACGTAAACTTACCTAACAATGACAATAATAAAGATAATAAAAAGAGGAAAGTAAAGAAATCTCGAAAAAAATTAAAAATAAAGGCAACAACTATATATCAAAGTGTTATTGGTCTAATGTTTATTAGTATAATTGTTTTAGCTATAAACCTAATTGAACCCGATAAAATATTAAAACGTCATACTCTTAAATATAATGATATAAAGACGACCGATCCCGCCAACATCTATCCATTTTCTGAAAAAAGTATAGGAGCAAGCGAATATTTAACTGAGGCAACTAATATTTATGTCAATGAATTCTTTGACTTAAGTTTAATAAGCAATAATTCTAATAATTTAGATTTAATCGTTAATGGTAAGAAAATTGCCTCTGTTGATAAGGTGTTAACTAAGGTTGGTTTTGTCGATGATTTGATCATTATTGGGGTTGAAAACAATTTTATTCGTACAACTAGACTATTTGTAGTTGATACATCAGGCCAAATTGTTACAGAGTTTTATCAATTAGGTGGTGTTGATGGCTTAACATTGATAAGTGGAAATGACACAATTACTTATAATAATCTTACAGCAGTTTTAAAAGGTACAAGTGTGTTTGACGATAAAGTATATTTTAGTAATACTTTGGGGAATAATGTTTCAACTACTATCTGTAGTGATGAGGAATTATTTGCAAATTCAGTATCTTTAAATGTTCCAGTTAATGCTTATTATACTCTTGAATATATCGGGGCTCATCGTTTTAAAGAATTAGCTCCTATATATCAAGAAAAGTTAACTCAATATCGCGAAAATAATCACTTATGTAATTAACAGGAAAAACCTGTTTTTTCTTTACTAAAGTGATGTAAGTGATTTATAATAAAGGTGAAAGTTAGGGGATAACTATGGTTAAACGATGTTGCATTTATATAACGTAATAATTTAAAAAGGAAGGAAATTTTATTTATGAAATTATATAATACATTGGCAAGAAAAATAGAGGAATTTATTCCAAATGAAGAGGGTAAGGTAAAAATTTATACGTGTGGGCCAACGGTTTATCACTATGCTCATATTGGTAATATGCGCAATTATATCGGGCATGATATACTAGTTCGTACTTTTGATTTTTTAGGTTATCAAGTAACTAGAGCTATGAACATAACTGATGTTGGACACTTAACTAGTGATTCTGATTCTGGTGAAGACAAGATGGAAGTTGCTAAAAAACGCGAAAATAAAACAGCTTATGAAATTGCTGATTTTTATACAGATGCTTTCTTTAAAGATTTTTATGCTTTAAATAATAAACAACCAGATATTGTATCCCCAGCTACTGCTAATATTGATTCTTATATTAGGATCATTGAGAAATTAATAAAAGATGATATTGCTTATCAAAGTGGGGGAAATATCTATTTTGATATTTCTAAGGTTCAAGATTATTACTGCTTAACTAATCATCAGGAAGACAAAATGGTTGTAGGTGTTCGTGATGGTGTTGAGTTTGATAATAATAAACGTAATCAAGCTGACTTTGCTCTATGGTTTACGACATCAAAATTTGCCAATCATGAGATGGTTTGGGATTCTCCTTTTGGAACTGGTTATCCGGGATGGCATATTGAGTGTTCGGGAATTTCTATTAAATATTTAGGAGAATACTTAGATATTCATGGGGGAGGAGTAGATAATATTTTCCCTCATCATACTAATGAAATTGCTCAAAGTGAGGCATATTTAGGACATAAATGGTGTAATTATTGGTTCCATAATGAGCACTTACTTGATGATACAGGAAAGATGAGTAAGAGTCATGGGGAATTCTTGACTGTTAGTTTACTTGCAGATAAAGGTTATGATCCATTATCTTTCCGTTTCCTATGTCTAAATAGTCATTATCGCAAACAGATGCTATTTTCATACGACTCTCTTAATCAAGCTGAGACGACTTTAAAGAAAATTCGCAATAAAATTGCTAATATCAATGATTCAGGGGAATTAGATAACGAGTTATATGCAAGCTACATTGCTTCATTTAAAAATGCGTTAGAGGATGATCTAAATACTGCTAATGCCATTTCTGTATTGTATGAAGTTTTAAAAGATGACCGAGTAAATGGTCATACTAAGCTTGCGCTTCTTGAGAAATTCGATTCCGTTTTTGCTCTTGAATTATTAAAAGAAGATGAAAAACTAGAAAATGATGCTGAAATAATGGCTTTAATTGAAAAACGTGCTGAAGCTAAGAAAAATAAAGATTTTGAATTAGCTGATTCAATCCGTGCTGATTTATATCAAAAGGGAATTGAACTTGTTGATACTCGCGAAGGGACAACTTATAAAATAGTTGGTTCTTAACAAGAATTTCACAAAAGTGTGATATAATGAAATCGGGTGAAGAAAATGGATACATTAATAATATATTTACTTATGTTAATAATTCCTATTATTGCATCAATCAACATTAATAGTAATTATAAAAAATATCAAAAAAAGAAACTTAATAAAGAGATAAGTGGATTTGAAGTGGCTCGTAGAATATTAGATGAAAATGGGCTTGAAAATGTCTACATTGTTGAAGTCCCAGGAAACTTGACTGATTGCTATGATTCTTCTCGTAAAACCGTAAAATTAAGTACTGACATTTTTCATGGTGAAAGTATAGCTGCTGCTAGTGTAGCTGCTCATGAATGTGGACATGCTATTCAAGATAAAGAAGGGTATAATTGGATGCGTATTCGCAGTCTGATATTCCCCGTTGTCTCAGTAGCTAATCATGTTGCTTATGTATGCTTAATTCTAGGAATAATTTTCCAAGCAATTAACTTTGTTAAACTATCTGTTGGTTTAACCGCATTTGCTCTTCTTTTTCAACTTATAACATTGCCAGTTGAATTTAATGCATCTGCTCGAGCTAATAAGATATTGGCTGATTTAAATATTTTAGATGAAGAGGAAATAGTTGGTAGTAAAAAGGTTTTAGGATCAGCTGCTATGACATATGTAGCTGGAGTATTAACAACTTTATTACAAATGTTATATTATCTTCTAAGCTTCACCAATCGTGATTAATATAATTTTATGACAAATGAGAATCTTATAGCTTATTTGTCTTTTTATTTGCCTTTTTAAAGTGCTTTTTTTGACAAAATACTACACCACAAACAATTGTAAAAAAGCATCATTTTATGATAAAATATCATCAGAATAGGATGCATGTTTATGAGAAGAAAGAGTCTGCTAATTTTAAGTATAGTATTACTCGTAGTAGGTTTTGCTAGTGTAGCAACTAATTTAATAATCAATAATACTTTAAATATTGGATACAACAATACATTCTTGGATGATGTTGTGTTCATAAAGGCTAAGACAGAAGGAACGGCCAGTATAAGTGAAGATGGGAAAACAATTACATATGATGCTAAAAAGATAAGTGCAATAAATGAAGAGGCAACATTAACCTTCTGGGTAAAGAATAAAAATACTCAATATGATGCGGATGTAACAATCAATTGTAGTTTAGATAATAATTCAAGTACTTTAGTTGATTTAGTCGATATAACAATAGAGCCAAGTCATTTTACATTAGAATCTAACGAAGTAAAAACTGGTGAAGTAAAAGTAAGGTTAAAAAGTGTGGTAACAGAAGAAAAGTCTGGAACGTTTACATGTGAGTTAGTGGCAACACCAAGTGAGAGAGAAGTGCCTGGTGTAATAATCCCAAGTAATTTATATGAAGATGAAGTAGTAAATGGAGCTAAGCCTGAGTTATCAAAAGAACTAATACCAATAACTTTAGATAATACTGGAGTAGTAACATATGCTAATACAGATGAGAAATGGTATGACTATGCAAATAAAGAATGGGCCAATGCAGTAATATTAGTTGATAACCCGAGAAAACAATACAATGTAGGCGATGTTATAATAGAAGATGATATTGAGTCTTACTTTGTGTGGATACCAAGATATCGATACAAGTTATTTCATGCCAATCAAGCTGACGGGACAACTACAAAGTTATCTGAGAGTATAGCACAAGAAATCGAGATTGAGTTTGAGAGTAAAGATACACCAGTATCAACTGGTACTCAAGATGGAGAATGGTTAACGCATCCTGCATTCACAAATTTTGATGTAAATGGTATATGGGTAGGTAAATTCGAAACTGGATATAAAGGATCAACCAGTGTAACATCTGCTCAAGTAAGTTCCTCAGATCCCACAAAAATCCAAGTGAAGCCTAATGTAAATTCATGGCGTAGCAACTCAGTAGGTAATTTCTTTAAAGCCATGTATAATTATAATCGCGAACTTGATTCGCATATGACGAAGAATACTGAATGGGGAGCAGTAGCATACCTTTCGCACTCAAGATATGGAATAAATGATGAAGCAAGAATGAATAATAATCAAAATTTTTTAACAGGATATGCAGCAAATACAAAAGATGCTTCTGAGAGTACAACTAATAACCAGCGATATAATACAGAAATAGGATATCTTGCATCAACTACTGGTAATATAACTGGGATTTATGATATGTCTGGTGGTGCATGGGAATATGTAGCTGGATACCGAGATGGAACTATAGGAAGTAGTGGACTAACATTAGAAGAAATAAGAAACACCTATAGTAAATATATAGATGTGTATGCAAGTAACTCATCAGTAACAACATACAGTAAGAGAATCCTAGGAGATGCAACAGGGGAAATGGGGCCATTTTATGGAGATTATTATAACAACTGGTATAACGATTATTCACCATTTGTGGACTCTTCCTACCCTTGGTTCCTTCGTGGCGGCGGTTACAGCGATGGTTCCGGTGCTGGTCAGTTCTACTTCGTTAGTCGCACTGGGGGTGACAATAGCGGCTACAGCGCTCGTCTCGTACTTTTAGGATAAATAAAATAGGATGGAAGGTGTTATTTTATGAGAAAGAAAAGCATCATATACTTCTTCGCTATTGCACTTGCAATAGGTTTTGCAAGCGTAACAACAAATCTAATCATAAATAATACTTTAAATATTGGATACAACAATACATTCTTGGATGATGTCGTGTTCATAAAAACTAAGACAGATGGTATTGCTAGTATAAGTGAAGATGGAAAAACAATTACATATGATGCTAAAAAAATAAGTGCAATGAATGAAGAAACAACATTAACATTCTGGGTAAAGAATAAAAATACTCAGTATGATGCTGATGTAACCATCAATTGTAGTTTAAATGATAATTCGAGTAACTTATCTGATTTAGTAGATGTAACGATTGAGCCAGCTAACTTTACATTAGTATCTAATGAGGTAAAAACTGGAGAAGTAAAAGTAAAGTTAAAAAGTGTAGTAACAGAGGAAACAACAGGAACGTTCACATGTGAATTAACTGCAACCCCAATTGAAAGAGAAGTACCAGGTGTAATAACGCCCGATAATTTATATGAGGATAGTGTAGTAAATGGAGCTAAGCCTGAGTTATCAAAAGAACTAATCCCTGTGACTTTAGATAATACCGGAGTAGTAACATATGCCAATACCGATGAGAAATGGTATGACTATGCAAATAAAGAATGGGCTAATGCAGTAATATTAGTAGATGAACCAAGTAAGCAATATAATGTTGGTGATACAATAATTGAAAGTGATATTGAATCCTACTTCGTATGGATCCCAAGATATAGATATAAGTTATTTCATGTCGATCAGGAAGATGGAATAACAACAAAGTTATCTGAGAGTATAGCCCAGACAATAGAGATTGAGTTTGAGAGTAAAGATACACAAGCATCAACTGGAAGTGAAAATGGCGAATGGTTAACGCATCCCGCCTTCACCAACTTTGATGTAAATGGCATATGGGTAGGCAAGTTTGAAGTTGGATATAAAGGAGCAACAAGTGCATCATCTGCTCAAGTGAGTTCAAGTGATTCCACAAAGATTCAAGTAAAACCAAATGTGTATTCATGGCGTAGCAATACAGTAGGGAATTTCTTCAAGTCTATGTATAATTATAATCGTGAGTTAGATTCGCACATGATGAAGAATACTGAGTGGGGTGCAGTTGCATATCTAAGTCATTCAAGATATGGAATAAACACAGAAGTAAGAATAAATAATAACTCAAATTATCTAACAGGATACTCAGCCAATGCAAAGGATGCAGGACAAAGTACAACTAATAACCAGCCATATAATACAGAAATAGGATTTCTTGCATCAACTACTGGAAACATAACAGGGATTTATGACATGTCTGGTGGGTCTTGGGAATATATTGCCGGATATCGAGATGGCAGTGTTGGAAGTAGTGGACTAACATTAAACGAAATAAACAAAACATATATAAATTATGTGGATATTTATGATAATAGTTCTGAACTAACAACATATAGTAAACGAATACTAGGAGATGCAACGGGAGAGATGGGGCCATTTTATAAAGACAGCATTAATAGAAACAATTGGTATGCTGATTATGCTGATTTTGTAGGGCTTAAAGGTGGATGGTTTGTTCGTGGAGGAGGCTATTCACATTCAAATGTTGCAGGACAATTTTATTTTAGTAGAACAACAGGTGAGGCCGAAAATAGTCGAGGAGCACGTCTCGTTTTATTAGGATAAATAAAATAGGATAGAAGGTATTAATTCATGAAAAAAAGACAGCTATTAATTTTAATTATAATGCTTTTAGTAATTGGATTTGCAAGTGTAACAACAAATCTAATCATAAATAATACATTGAATATTGGATATAATAATACTTTTTTAGATGATGTCGTGTTTATAAAAACTAAGACAGAAGGAACTGCTAGTATAAGTGAAGATGGGAAAACAATTACATATGAAGCTAAAAAGATAAGTGCAATAAATGAAGAAACAAATCTAACATTCTGGGTGAAGAATAAAAATACTCAGTATGATGCTGATGTAACCATCAATTGTAGAATGAATGATAATTCAAGTGACCTAGCCAACTTAGTAGATGTAACAATAGAACCAGCTAACTTTACATTATTATCTAATGAAGTTAAAGTTGGAGAAGTAAAAGTAAAGTTAAAAAGTGTAGTAACAGAAGAAAAAACAGGTGTATTTACATGTGAATTAGTAGCAATACCATTAGAAAGAGAAATACCAGGCGTCATAACATCTGATAATTTATATGAGGATAGTGTAATAAATGGAGCTAAGCCTAAGTTATCAAAAGAGCTGATTCCAATAACTTTAGATAATACTGGAGTAGTGACATATGCTGATACAAACGAGAAATGGTATGATTATGAAAATAAAGAATGGGCTAATGCAGTAATTTTAATCGATAATCCAAGTAAAACTTATAACATAGGAGATACAATAATTGAAGATGACATCGAGTCTTACTTCGTATGGATACCAAGATATAGATATAAGTTATTTCATACTAATTCAGCAGACAGAATAGAAGATCAATTACCAGAAAGTATAGCACAAGAAATCGAGATCGAGTTTGAAAGCAAAGATAAAGAATCATCCAATGGGAGTAAAGATGGGGAATGGCTAACGCATCCAGCATTCACAAATTTTGATGTAAATGGGTTGTGGGTAGGAAAGTTCCAAACGGGCTACAAAGGAGCGACAAGTGAGTCATCGGCACAAGTAAGTTCAACAGATCCCACTAAAATACAGGTTAAACCAAGTGTATATTCATGGCGAAATAATAAATTAGGTAATTTCTTCAAAGCAATGTATAATTATAATCGCGAACTTGATTCGCATATGATGAAGAATACAGAATGGGGTGCTGCTGTTTATCTATCACATTCTAAATACGGTATAAACGCAGAAGTGCGAATAAATAATAATTCAAACTATTTAACAGGCTATGCAGCAACCACAAAAGATGCTTCTGGAAGCGCAACAGAAAATCAGCCATACAACACTGAAACGGGACATCTTGCATCAACTACTGGAAATATAAGCGGGATTTATGATATGTCTGGCGGAACTTGGGAATATGTAGCAGGATACCGAGATGGCACGATAGGAGCTAGTGGACTAACCTTAACTGAGATAAGGGAAATTTATAATAAATATATAGATGTATATGCAAGTGATTCAGCAGTAACAACCTATAGTAGGCGAATCTTAGGAGATGCAACAGGAGAGATGGGACCATTTTATGGAGATTATTATAACAATTGGTACAATGATTACTCAAACTTTGTCGATTCGGCTTATCCCTGGTTCCGTCGCGGAGGACCTTATAGCAGTGGCCCCATTTCAGGTCAGTTTTACTTTAGTAGGCACACTGGTGATGCATATAATGGATTTAGCGCTCGCCTCGTATTAACACCTAAATAAAAATATCAAACAAGAAAAAGTTCTTGTTTTTTTTTAAGTAAAATAAAACTATATCGGGTATATATATAGTAGAACAATAAAATTTATAAGATATTCCATATAAATTCATGTTACAATAGAAAAAATGATGGAATATAAAGATTAAGGAAGTTGAATCAATGAAGAAAATAGGAGAAAAATTAAGAAATTATGGTTATAATAACCCTGATTTTTTGAAAAATGTGTTA
Organism: uncultured Bacilli bacterium; assembly: GCA_950097225.1. Classification (GTDB taxonomy): domain Bacteria; phylum Bacillota_I; class Bacilli_A; order RF39; family UBA660; genus CAG-582. Next base: position 26,085 of record CATNCE010000013.1, on the reverse strand, counting down.
ACTATGTTGTTGATATTCTATCTTATCATGAGCGGTTATAAAGCATCTAAAATAACTAAAAAAGAAGAAAATATTATAAATCCTCCAGAGTATGATGCGAGTTATATTGATTCTGATCCAACTATTTTAACAACTAAGTATCCTGACTTAATGAATAAATATATATCAAGTAATATAAAAATTCCTATTAACGATGAGATGATTCCTCAAGGCATCACTATTATGGATGATCTTATTCTTATTACTAGCTATGATTCACTTTATCAACTAAATTCGCAAGTTGATATTTTATCAAAAACAGGGCGCATAATTAAAAATATTAGTTTAGATACAAATTCCCACGTCGGAGCAATCGTCTATGACAATGTAAATAAACTAATTTGGATCCCTGATAATGATGGAGTTTTAAATGCCTATGATAGTGTTGAATTTTTAACAAAAAAGAAAATAAATGCTCGCTATAAATTTTTTGATATTAGTGAAAGATTGATAGACTATGAAGACAATACTAAGCAATCAATAGATTATCTATATACAGATGGCAAAAAATTATTCATTGGCAATTTTTCTCTAAACAAAAAAGGTATTATCAAGCAATACCGGATTAATAATACTGATAAAATCAATCTTGAATACATTAATGAATTTAATGTTCCAACCAAAGTACAAGGAATTACTTTTCATGAATATAATGGCCAAGAATATATGATTTTGAGTCGCTCATATAATCGCTATAAGCCATCATCCATTGAAATATATCAATATAGTGAAGATAAGAAGAGTTATAATACACCTGTAAAAAAAATAATTCTGCCACCTATGCTTGAACAAGTTGTTATGGATTCGAATCAATTATATAGCTTATTTGAATCGAATGCTCTAAAATATTCTAATTGTCTAGAAAAAGTGGAGTATATTGGTATTATTGATTTTGAACAACTTATATCATCTTAAATAAAACCACGAAAGTGAAGAACTTGATAAATTGTAATAACATTATCAAGTATATAAATGATAAGAATTGCAATAGTTATAAATTTGGGGATTTTCTTAATAAGTTTATCTGTATAATCTTTGACTTTGTATAAATATATAAGTGAAAAAATCGCCCAAAGAATAGATGTTCCAATAGATATATATTTTCCAACATGCAATGGAATTATTTTATAACTCCAAAGGGGATAACCAAATAATAACTCCATTGCAACTCCACCAATATACTCTAAAAGAGATAAAACAACGAAAAAAGAAATAAATAAAATAACTTTTTTTAAATGTTTGTTAATTTTCCATTTGCTAACTATGTTAAAAATTAAAATAGCTGTTAAAACTCCAACGCCATAAACAGGAGTCCAAAATAAATGTAAAAAACCACTTTCATTGTGCAATTTTAATAAAGTAAATAGTGTCGTTTCAAAAAAATATCCTAAAATAGCAAATAGAAAATAATTGTTTAAATAATAGAACATATACATTCACCTATACTTATGGTAACCAATTTTTATTAAACTAACCAAAAATATCAACCTTTAAGTTCAATATAATATGCGTGATTATTTGTCTTGAATAATATATATTGGGAGGTGAGAAATATGATTAAAGGAATTGACGTTTCATCGTATCAGGGAAGAGTCGATTGGTCTAAAGTAAAACCATACATTGATTTTGCCATAATAAGATGTGGTTGGGGCAACGATACCACTCGTCAAGATGACTTATATTATGAACGCAATGCCGAAGAGTGTGCTCGCTTAAATATTCCTTTTGGCGTTTATCTTTATAGCTATGCTACAACCCTTGATGATGCTCGCAGTGAAGTTGCTCATACGCTACGTTTAATTAAAGATAAAAAACTTTTATATCCAGTATATTTAGATGTTGAATCAAAGCGTCAAATGAATATGCGAAAAGACGATTTAATTGAAATTGTTAAATATTATTGTGAAGAAATGGAAAAAAATGGCTATTACGTTGGAATATATGCAAATTTAAATACCCTAAGAAATAACTTGGATTCAACTGAATTAGATCCATTTGATAAATGGGTAGCAGAATGGAATGATCGTTTTACTTATAATAAAGAAGCTGGTATGTGGCAACACACTTCTTACGAAGAATTACCTGGGATAAGAGGCCGTGTTGATGGCGATATTGCTTTTAAAAATTATCCAAAAATAATAACTGATGCTGGTTTAAATCATTTACAAGATTCTAAATTACAATACCGAAAAGGAGAAAAAATATTCGTCACTGGTGATATTTATGACAATGTCGATGCAAATAAAATAACAACGTCTGTATGTGATAAAGAATTTACAATTGAAGAGACTTTTGAAGGAAAAAATGCACCTTACAAAATTGATGCTGGGTATGTAAAAGCAGAAGAAGTCTATCAAAAAAAATAATAATACCCTTAAATTCATTAAATATACCTTTTAACAATCTCGAAAATTTAGCTTATAATAGTCCAAAATATTATTTATATTACGACCTCTTTTTAAAATAATTATAATCTTTATATAAGAACCTTTTTACAGGTTCTTTCTTTCTATATTTTATAGTTTTTTTCTTTAAGTTTACTATATATCATGATATAATGAATCCATGAGTAGGATATAGTGATATGAAAAAAGTTTTGTTGTTTTTAATTATGTTTTTTATGTTTAATATAGAGGTCAATGCTGCTAGTATTGGTACTCCAAGTATGACTGGAACAAATGAGGTTAAAGCAGGAGAGAGTTTCAAGATAACCATCAGCGTACCTTTTAATATCGATGAGTTTTCTGAACCATTGGTTGGAGTAGTTAGCATGGGTGTAGGGATCAAATATGATAAAGACATTTTTGTCTTAACAGAAGCTTCATCACCAGACCTAAAAACTACGACATTTAATGAAGATAACTATATCGCCATAGTGAGTTACTTGGAAAATACTTTAACTGGCCCAAATGCATGCGATTTTGGTTTGTTTTGTGGAACATATAAATTAAATTTAACTTTCTTTGCCAAAGATGATTCACCTTCCTCTACGATTTCTTTAGTAGAAGCTGGTGCAACATTTGCCGATATGGAAACTTATGAAGATGAAGATGACATGATTGAAAAAGAAATAAGTGTTAATATAAATCGTACTATTAAAGTTAATCCTGGGACGGTTACTAACATACCTAATGACAATATAGGACCAAACATATCGATTCCGACCTTGCCACACATAACTACAACAAAGTCGACAACATCTTCAACAACAAAAGCATCTAATAATATGATAACTGATTTAGCTGTTGATGGGTATGACATTGGTTTTGACGTTCACAAACTTAACTATCGTCTAACAGTTCCTGAGGCTGTAAATTCATTAAATATTAGTGTTAAGCTTGAAGACAAAACAGCTAAATATAATATAATTGGTGCTGATGATTTAGCAGCTCATGATAATACAGCAACTATTGAAATAACGGCCCAAGATGGAAGCAAAAGAACATATACTATTAAAATAACTCACGAAGGCAAAAAAGAAGAGGCAGCAACTACGACTACAGCGGAAAAGAAAAAAACAAGTCTCTTAGCAACGAAAATACCTAAACTACCCAAAAATATAAAAAAATATCTTATAATTGGGGGAATAGTTATTGGTGTATTAATTATCATTAGCTTTATATGTGGACGAATTAATAGTCATAAAGTTGATAAAATGTTTAAAGATTTATAAGTAGACTGGTTCTACTTTTTTAAAAGGGGATATGTATGAAGAAAATTATTTTGCTATTTATCTTATTGTTGCCAAATTGGGTGTGTGCTATTGAATTACCAGATACATATTCAAGCAACGTTTTAATATACGATTTAACGGATGAACAAATTCTATTTGAGAAGAATAGCTCTAATCAAACCTATATAGCATCTTTAACTAAGATAATGACAACCATAACGGCACTCGAGAAAAATCCTGATATAACTAAACAGATATTGCTTACTAATGAAGTATTCGCTGGTATTCCTTGGGATGCATCCGTTGCTGGTTTAAAAGAGGGGGATTTATTAACAATTGAAGACTTGCTATATGCATCAATCCTCCCAAGTGGAGCTGATGCTACTCAGGCCTTAGCAATATCGAGTTCTGGATCAGTAGCCAATTTCGTCAAAGAAATGAACGAATTAGCTAGAAATATTGGCGTTGAAAACACTAACTTTGTTAATGTAACTGGCTTAGACGTTGATAATCATTATAGTACAGCTGCGGATATTTTAAAAATATTAAAATATGCCCTAAAAAATACTGTATTTAAAAAGATATATTGTACGCGCGAATACACGATGTCTAATAATAAAGTTGTCAGATCAAGCCTTCTATCCTATAACAAAAATTTAAACTTAGATATTTCTAAAATAATTGGTAGCAAGACAGGGTATACATCTAAAGCTGGGTTTTGCATATCAGTACTAACTAATATTTATGATCATGAAGTTTTAATCATAACTATTAACGCTCCACCCATTATAAAAGAAGCCTACAATGTTCGTGACGCACTTAACTTAATCGAATTTTTAGAAACCAATTTTTCATATAAAAATATTATAAACTCTAATACTATGATTAAAAGTATACCAGTTCAATTATCTAAAATAACTGACTATTCTATTTATGCTACTAAAGATATATCTAAATTTTTACCTAATGATTATGACCCATCACTTATAGAAATTAAATATCAAGGGCTAGAGAGCCTAGATTTTAACAATAAAGTAGGTGACAAAATTGGAAATGCAGAATACTACTATGCTGGAAAACTTTTAGATCAAGAAGAAATATTTTTAACAAGGTTCATCGAAATCGATTATATTAAGTATTTGTTTAGCATTTGGTATATTGTATTTCCACTTTGTATGGGCATCCTTTTAGTTATAATCTTAGCATCGTCCAAACATAAGCGAAAGAGAAAGTAATTTTCTCTTTTAAATTTGCAAAAAGATCTTAATTTGTTATAATATTTCAGGTCAAAAGGCGTTATCAACAAAAAAGGGGGCTTTATTATGGAAAAAAACATTGAACTCTATGAACATAATGAAAAAGCATATGAAGCTCTTGAGAAGGGCTTAAAAGAGTATCCGCTTGCTTTTATTGAACATGCAACGGGAACCGGGAAATCTTTCATCGTTTTAAAGCATTTATACAAAAACATGCGCAATAAAAAAATTCTATTTATAACTTCTCATAAAAATATGTTAGATCAATTACTATTTGAACAAATGCCAACTATTGGCTTAACTAAAAAGGATTTTAAATGCTTTGATACTTTGTTATACAATAGTATAACTAAATTTGATCCCAAAGAGTTAGTTCAAAAATATGATTGTATTGTTTTTGATGAGGCTCATCATTGTGGGGCAGAACAATGGAGTAAACATATTTCGGCTATAAAAGAACAAGTTTTAAAACACAAAAAACAAATGATAGGTTTATCAGCAACTAAAATTCGCTATTTAGACAACTATATGGATGTTGATGAAGTTTTCTTTGATAATCATGTTGTCAGTAGACTTAGTGTCGCCGAGGCTATACTAAGAGGTCTATTGCCAGCGCCATTATATGTTAATTCACTATTGCCATGTATTCTCTATGTTCAAAAACTATTACATAAAATTGATAAAATATCAACTACCCCTGAAGTATTAGATATAAAAATACAATTAGAGAAAATCTACGAAGAAATAAAGGAGTTATCATCTATTAATAGTACTCTTAAAAAATATGACGTTAAAAATGGCGAAAAATATATTGTATTTTGTAAAAACCATAAAGATTTAATTCGTCGAAAAAAAGAGGCAGAGGCTTGGCTTAAAGACATTGGTGATGTAGAAACATATGAAGCTCACAGCTTTCAAAGTGATAATACCAATAAAGAGAATATAGCATCTTTCACCAAAGATAGTCCAAATAAGGTAAAATTAATGTTTTCTATTAATATTTTTAATGAAGGATTGCACATCAAAAATGTCAATGGGATATTTATGTTTCGTAAAACCGCCTCGCCAATTGTTTATTTACAACAAATAGGGCGAGCTCTTGCTCTTTCTCTTCTTCATAATCAAATAAAAATTTTTGATTTTGTTGACAATATATCTGAAAACCAAGTTATAAAAGAATTATATAAAGACATAATAATTGAAGCAAAGCGTCTGATTTCAGAAAATCCAGAAAAGCGTGAATTTTATGAAGAAATTTTAAAGCGTTTTAAGATAATTGATCATACTACTACTACAATGGAAAAATTAGAGGAATTATCAAAAAAGATCGAGAATAACGACAGAACTAGTAGCAAAATTAATGCTGCTATTGAAAAGTTGAGTCTGCTTCACCAACAATTTCCTGATTTGGATATTGATGCTGCTGTATCATCTAGATCTCTTGACTATGATTACATTAGTGCATATAATCAAATTTTAATAAAAGATGAATTTTTAACAATTACACAAATAGAGAAAATAAATGAGATCGGTCTTCATTTTTACAATAAAATTGTATTGGATCTAGTAACGCGTCGAAGCCTATATAATGGTCACCGCAATATTAATGAACAAAAAAATGCCATGTACAAAGATTGCTTCATTGCTTATGATGGATTTTATAAGCAATATAATCGTCGTCCAGACCCAGAGAACAACGTTCAAGAGGCTGAATTAGCAAAAAAATATTATAACTTGCTAACGAAACTTGATAAAACTAAATTAAGAAGATATCTATCCTCATGTAGTTTCAAATTAACAGTTGAAGAGACAATTCTTATTGGCAGTTATCCTATTAAGGAAGAAATGTATGAATTCTTTGCTAATGCGTATTATAAAGTTTCCAATAAAAAAGATTTAAATAATTTAGAGATAAGGGCATTAAGGAAATTATCTTTAGCAATACCAAGTCAATATAAAGAACTACGAGATTATCTACTTAGAACTAATAATATTGTTTTACGTCTTGAAGATGCTATTGAATATTTAGAAAATAAAGATGCATCAGATGAGTTTCACTTAAATAGGGAAACAGCCATATCTACAATTCATAAAAACGCTAAGTATATAACCAACAAACAATTTCTTCGTATCCTTGAATTGGACATCCCTTTACCAGATGAAATCAATATGACCTACGAAGAACGCCTCTTAAATCTAAGGGGATATGATTCATTTTATGAAAAAGACAAAAACTATAGGTTAAAAAAGATTGATGAATATTTTCTTTTTATCGCAAGTAATTCGCGCAGACCAGACCCCAAAGATGAAAGAGAAAGAGGCTTGCATGAAGAGTATCGTGAATATTTATTTTCTACTAATTCAAATAAAGTAAAAGAAATTTGTCAAAATATTTGTGCCTTAAACATTCCCTTAAGTTTAGAAGAACAAATATTACTTGGCCAAACAATTGAAGATGAAGAAATTGAGAACTACATCAATGAAGTATTTAACCGATTAAATAATAAAATTAGAATTGATAAATATACATATCGTATATTAAGTACACTTGTTAATAAGTATGACTTCGAAACTTACCGATGCATTAATAGTTTACTTGAAATTGAACGTAAATACCGAAAAACGGAGGGACTTATCGCAAATTATTGCCAAAGCAAATCTAAAACCGCATATTTAAGATTGACAAATTATGTAAATGATAATCGCCAATATCTAACTGCAGCTAATCTTGCTTCCTTAGAGGAAATAGGCATTACTTTACCTGCTGAGCTAACCACTGAAATTAAATCATTAGAGCACTATTCCTCATTAAGGGAAAAAAGTGTGCGTGAAAAATATGATACACTATCTAAATATTATCAATATATTCGCACTTTTCTTAATAGACCCAATATTAATTCCTTACTAGATAAACAATATCGTGCAATTTTGTTTCAGTGTACATCTTTGGAGTTTAAGCAAATCATTAATCATATTATTTCTCTTGGAGTTCCTCTATATATTGAAGAAAAAATAATTCTAGGAATCGCAAGCGAAAAAGAACAAAAAAAATACTTTAATGACCTAGAGCAAAAAAAGATAACTCCTAATATTCTAACCAAGCGCGCCTTAAGATCCTTAAGAAGTTTTATAAGAGAAGAAAGTTCTGAAGAATATACTAAAAACACCTATGAATCAGTTGACGATTATTCTGAACAAATTATTAGAACGATCGAAAAATCGATCACTGCTAATCCCTATGAAGAAATCGATTTTGAACAATACTCACTAATTGTACCGCGAGAAATTCTTGATAAATTAGATATCCGTCGTCACAATTATATAATTCATCGCTTCTTAAAAAAAGTAATATCATTATTATGTCTAAAAAAGTTATCTATAAAAGATGTTTTATCTGAAGAGGAATATCAATTATATAGAGCATACACTACATACTATGACCTTGATAATACATCACGTAAGTTATTAAAAGAAATAAATGATCTAGATACTAGCAACAATTGCCTAGCTCTCGACATTAAAAAAAGTAATCTCTTGCGCGAATATCGTGATTACATCATTAATAATAGCTTTAAGCCAAGCATCGAAAGCGCAGAAGAAAGTGAATCATCTCTAGCATCTAGATTTGAGCAAATTCAAGAGTACTTGACCAAGGCTGAACAAAATGAAATTAATAATCTAATAAATTTTACAGATAATAACTGCGAAAAAAAAATAATTTTTGATACACTATATGACTTTATTTTAGAAAATGGAAGAATGCCTTGTGGCAATAGTACCGATCCTGAAGAAGTAAGGCTAAACCACCTTTATTTGAAACAAAATAAATATTTTAGTAAAGAACAAGCAAACAAAATAAGAGAGTTAAAAAGAAAATATACACAGGCAACTTTGCAATCTACACTAAATTTTGGTAAAATACAACAATGACTAAGGAGGGGGACTTTATGAAAAAGAAAGTAACAATAAAGGATTCTGAAGAATTTAAAAGCTTAGTATCCTATTACCTAAAATATGATTTACCAATATCGGTAATATTAGACTATTATATTTTAAGTTATCCACAAAAGAGAATTTTAATGAATATGACTAAAGCATACAATTATGAGCAGGATGAACTCCTTTTGGACTATGGTTTTAACATATCAGAAAGCTATTTAGAAAATCCAAATACAATTCAAGAAGAAGATATACTATCTCATGACGAGCAAATTGAGATATTTAAAAGATTAGCAGCCTTAGTGCCTACTTCTGCTCTTGAGGAATTAGAAAGTGTTAATAGTCGGATAGAAGAACTAGAAATAAAAATTGAAGAATATGAAGGATTAGAAGATCACTTAGATGACATTGATGAGTATTTAAAAAATACATCGTCTTTAAAAGAAGCCACTAAAATTAAAAATTTATATGCAAATTATAAAAATATAAAATCCAAGTATGAGGGATTAGTAAAACGTCGTAATCAAATTAATGAACAAATAAAAGAAGTGACTAATGATAATTATGAATACTCATTTTTGTGTGATCGCCTAGTTACAACAAATATTCGTTTAGTGAATTGGGTTATTGCTAGGTACTTTAAAAATATCGCTCTTCCTAAAGAAGAAACGCAAGCGCTCGCTCTTGAAGGATTAGCAAAGGCCATCTTAAGTTTTGATTATAAAAGAAATAATCATTTTTCGACATTTGCTGTTATAGTTATGAAAAATAATATTCAGCGTCGTTTTAAAGAACTAACTGGTGAAAGTTGGGTTAACTATTGTAAGCGTAAAAGTATCGAATATTGGCGTTCCAAACTTCGTGATTTAAGTCAAGATAAAAACAAATTTATCACTCCTAAAGAATTAGCTGATACTGGGCTAGTTCCATATAGTGCTGAAATCATAAAAAAAGAAGACGAAAAAATTAAAGGTATCTACAATATTTCCGATATAACTAAATTTGGATCGGACGTCGAAGATAATTTTGTTAAATATATGCCAACAACATTTGAAGATTACGAATATATTGATACATTATCTGAAGAATTTGCCGAAGCGGGCAGCTATTATGATTTTGAAGACGTTGATATGGAATTTGAAAAAGCTGATTTAACATCTTTAATAGATACTGTTCTTCGTCCTCATGAAAACCAAGTAATGAAAGTCTTATATGATTTTGAGAGTAATGAAGAATGTTCTTTACAAAAATGTGGAAATTTATTTAATGTTAGTCGTGAGAGAATACGTCAAATACAAGCTAGATCACTAAGGAAGCTTCGCATACCTGAATACGCTAATAAAGTAAGTGACTATTATTTTGATAAGGATGTCTTAAAAAAAGAAAAAAGAGATTCTTATGAAGAATATATTACCTCTTTCTTAAAAATATATCGTCTAAAAGATGGAAACATGCCATACTCAGCCAAAGCCTTCTTTGCATCTAGCAACGATGTTATATGGAGTGAAGATGACGTTATAAAAGCTGAGAAACTAATTCAAATAATTTTAGATAATGAAGAAAAAGAATTCACTGAACTTGTTGAAGAAATTCGTCAAACTTGTGGACAATATTATATGTACGCTTATCCAATAATGCGTGTGTACAATGCTATTCGCGCCTATAAAGAAAAAGAGGCAAGCCTAAAACTACGTCAATAAAAACTAGAAATACTATTTGATATGAACCCCGTTTCTTGGACAAAGGAAACGAGGTTTTTATATGAGTAAATTGAGTTACAAAGATAAAGTAAATTTATATAACGACAAAAAACAAGGGATGGATATTGGAAGTCTATCGGTCAAATATAAAATAAGAAAAAAGGAACAGTTGGTAAGATAGTAGGTAACTATATAAACGGAGAATTCTATGCAGATAAACCAAATCAGAAATGATATACAGATGTAACTGAATTCAATCTTCGTGGAGAAAAGATTTATTTATCACCAATATTAGATGGATTAATATTTCACTCAGATCAAGGATGGCAATATCAACATCAATCTTACCAACAAAGATTAAAGAATAAAGGAATTAAACAAAGCATGTCTAGAAAAGGCAATAGTATGGATAATGGGATGATGGAAAATTTCTTTGGAATACTTAAAACTGAAATGTTTTATGATCAAGAAGATAAATATAAAAATATAGATGAACTGATTTTGGCAATTGATGACTATATTAATTATTATAATTATGATAGAATTAAGGAGAAATTAAAAGGACTGTCTCCTGTAAATTACAGGTTACAATCCTCTAATTAGAAATTATTTATAAATTGTCAAACTTTTGGGTTCAGTTCAATTTTTCTAGTTTTTTTAGCATATCATTAAATATTTCTATATGTACTATTTCATCTTCAATTATCCTTTTCAAAATATTTTTAATATATTTATCATCAATAAGTTTTATATGTTTTAAATAATTTTCAATTGCTACTTTTTCATGCAAAATATTCATTTTTAAAATAATTTTCTCATCAGTCTTATAATTGACATTAAATGCCGTCCAAGGAATAAATTGTTCTTTATCAATAGTTCCAAATACTGGTTTTAATCCTAGCTTAAAAATCAATTTTCCTAAAATATCTAAATGATGCATCTCTACTTCCGATATTCTTAATAAAACATCATAAAGCTCTTTGTTATTTAAAACAATTGCCTGATACAAATACTGATGTATAGCTGTATCTTCACTATTAATTCCAGCGTAATCTTCTAATAATAGCTTAGCATAAGCTATATTTTTCTTTTCAACTTCGATACTTGGATACGGCTTCTCACTTTGATACATATTTCTTTTAGCCTCCTAAAAAATAATATGAAATTATTATTTTCATATGTATCCAAGACGCTCTATTATTTAATATTTTTAGCCCCCCCCAAAAAATTTGACTTTATAATTAAAAATGATATAATAAATCCCAGAAAAATGGGTTTTTATGAATAAAATAGAAAAAGAATTAACTCTATTTGGAGATTTTTATTATGAGACAACATGTCAAGAAATCGCCAGTTATGCCGAGAGTATAAAAAAATATTCTGAAGATATAATCATTGATCATTTAAAGAACATCATGCAAGATATAATAGCACATATTTTAGGAACTTTTAGCTTTAAAGATGCTTGTATGGCTAAAACAGAATGTAAAATTAACGTATTGTGCAACAATAAAATTGGTAAGCGCAAACTATGTGAATTTTTTGCTTTAGTTGAAGAGTTAGATAAAATAGGATTTTATGTTGACAATTGACAAGATTGCTTTTCCACAAAATAAAAATGATGAGTTTTTAAAGTCTATATTAGCTAATCCAAATAGTCCTTATACAGGGAAATTTACATCTTATCTAACATTTTCTGATCTAAATGAATTTTTAGAACAAATACTAGCCATTTTCATCAATAGACCTCTTATCAATAAACCAGAATGTTATAGCTGCATAATGCCTAATCCAGATGAATTTAATTATCGCAGCTCATACTATCCTAGTATTAATTATTTAGAAGATCAACATGATTTAAAACGTCATGAACAATTGCTAGAAAAACATCCTAACAAAGGCGATGAGCTTAGCCTGGAAGAGTATATCAAAAAATTACGTGAACGTTACAGTGTCAAGTCAAACTTTTCATTTGAATTTTCTGAAAGTGATTTAGATGAAATGAATTCTAGGGAAATAGAATATTTAAAACAAATAATTATAAAAAAAGATGCCGAAATTAAGGAGCTAAAAGAAAGCTTAATTCAACTACGTCAAACAGTAAAAGAAATTTTAGCTTATCAAAATGTTGAAGTTGATGAAAAAGAATTTAATAATCTAGAGAATACGTATATTGTTAGTACTATTATAAAAAGTATGTCTAAGAAAACAAAAAAGAGCCCAACCTTAAAACATCTTCTTTATGCAACTATAATTACTAGTTTGATAATGGCTCCACATATTAGTAAAACTAATAAAACTTCAGTAATGCCCATAAAAGCAAATGATGAGGTTGAAGAAACTACTATTCCTGATATTCCCGAAGAAATAAGTCTTCCACTAGAGGATAAATTTGCAGAAGAAAGTGAAGATACTAGTTTTACTATTGGAGAAATGATAAATGTATCAGTTCCAACCTATGAGTGTTCTACCACTAATGAGATAAATGGATTTTTAAACCAAGATGCTATGGTTTTAGGATTAATTGCTAACGGCTAATGGTTATAGCATTATTTGTTCATGTCGTACACAATCTCAAGTAGAGAAGTTCATTTCAAGTTATGAAAACGATATTGATTCTATTAAATGGCGTGCAGCAATAATAACACAACCAACTGAGGAAATAGAAAGACAAATTGAATCTGACATGATTATTTCTGCCAAAGAGACAACTTGCTATGTTGATTATGAACAACCAAAAAAAGCAAAGCGAATAGGAGAAAATTAAAATGAAGAAAGAAAGTAGATTTTCAAGTTTAATAGAATGTTATAAAAGTGGATTTAACCCTTATCAAATACTTGGTTTAACTCCTAATTGTACTGATGAGGATATAATGACTTTATGGCTTAAATTTAAAGGTGAACATATCAGCCAAGAAGTAATGAAATCTTTTTACATACTATTAACTCCATCTAATCGTTTTGTCTATGATGAATTGATGAAATATGATCCAGATAAGGACAATTTTAGCGATAAATATGTAATACAATTTAGCATCAAATCACATTGAAAAGATTATGCGTGATGAAATTTATCAAACCAAGACTGCTATCAAAGAGGATCTTAAATTTGCTCGCAATCGTTTAGCTATAGACGATCCTAGAACTATATCTAATCGAATTAACCATATAGCCAGATTCGTTCGCAATAACGAGGGACATTGGATTTACTCAAAAGATGCCACTCGTCAAGGTTCTAATGATATCGTTGACATTTACAAAAGGAAAGATAAATATCTTTACTATATATGTGAATCAAATTTTGAATATATAATTGAAGCTCGTGATTTATTTTACAATTTAAATAAAAAAACAAGATATGATGGTAAAAGAGGGCATGTAGATAGTGTTGCTTGTCGCATCAAAGATAATTTAGTTGGCTATTATACGGAGATTAATACTATCGAGCCAAATAATCTCTCTAAATATGAATACTTTAAAAATGCAATAGGAACAGTTTATCATAGCCGCTATGAAGAATGGCAAGCGATATTAAAGATTACTGACTTGCTTGTAAATAGAATTTTTCTTCCTTCGCAAATCGAATTTCACAGCACAACAGCCTTAGTTATCTTAGAAAACATGGTTGATACGTACATAGAAGGAAAAAAAACAACAGAAGAAGATGAGAATCGCTTCCTTGCCGATGTAGCTAAAACTAATCCTGATGATAAACACGAATTAAAAAGAATAATTAGTCATCAATATCCATTATAAAAAGAGAAAACGTTGGTCGATATCCATCAATGCCATTTTCTCTTTTTTTGTGTTTTAAAATTATTCACTCTTCATTTCAAATAAAACATCGCGAAGCTCCATAGCTCTTTCGAAATCAAGATTCTTAGCAGCTTCTTTCATCTCTTGCTCGATATTCATCATAATTAATTCTTTCTCTTTTTTAGATAACTTTTTATTCTTCGTATCAACTTTTTCTTCTGTTTCCGTATTGCTTATTACATCGCGAATTTCTTTTATTATTGTCTTTGGAACGATACCATGTTCCTTATTGTATTCTTCTTGAATAGCACGACGACGCTTAGTCTCCTTTATAGCTTTATTCATGGCATCAGACATAATTGATGCATACATTATGACATGCCCTGATGAATTTCTTGCACATCGCCCAATAATCTGAATCAATGATCGATCACTTCTTAAGAAACCTTGTTTATCAGCATCCATAATTGCAATAAGTGATACTTCTGGTAAATCTATACCTTCACGTAAAAGATTAATACCTACTAAAACATCATATTTTCCTAAGCGTAGCTCTCTAATAATTTTTAATCTCTCCAAAGTTTTTACTTCGCTGTGTAAGTAGGCTACTTTGATACCCAAATTTTTTAAATAACTAGTTAGCTCTTCTGCCATGCGAATAGTTAGGGTAGTAATAAGGACTCTCTCATTTTTAGCTATGCGCTCATTAATTTCCCCAATCAAGTCATCGATCTGTCCTTCACTAGGGCGAACATCAATTGTTGGGTCTAACAATCCTGTAGGTCTAATTATTTGTTCAACACAAGTATTATTTACGAGTTCTAATTCATAATCCCCAGGAGTTGCTGAAACATAAATAGTCTGATTTAATTTATCATTGAATTCATCAAATTTTAAAGGTCGGTTATCAAGAGCACTAGGAAGACGAAATCCATAGTCAACTAAAGTTTGCTTTCGCATCCTATCCCCATTATACATTCCTCTTACCTGTGGTAGAGTAACGTGTGATTCATCGATAACTAATAAAAAGTCATCTGGAAAAAAGTCAATTAGGGTAGAAGGAGTTTCTCCTTCATCACGTAAAGCAATATGACGCGAATAGTTTTCAATTCCATGACAGAATCCTGTCTCACGCAGCATTTCTAAATCATACTCACATCGTTCTCTCAATCTCTGTTCTTCAAGTAATTTATTATTTTCAAGTAAATATTTACATCTTTCATGTAATTCTTTTTCAATTCGATTACAAGCTTCTTCTAATTTATCTTTATTTGTAACAAAGTGAGTAGCTGGAAATATAGTCGTCGATTTTTTAGTATTAACAATCGCTCCAGTTAAAATATCAAACTCACATATACGATCTATCTCATCGCCAAATAATTCAATACGCACTCCATTTTTCTTTTCAGCAATTGGTACGATATCAATAGTATCTCCATTAACGCGAAAAGTACCACGATGAAAGTCCATTTGATTTCGCTCATAATTCATATCGATTAAACGATTAAGAAGGTCATTTCTCTTTAGGGTATCCCCAACAGTTGCAATTAACATATGCGACTCATAATCCTCGGGATCTCCGATACCATAAATACACGAAACACTAGAAACAACTATTGTATTTCTATTAGTTAAAAGTGCTGATGTTGCTGCATGACGTAATTCATCGATTTCATCATTGATTGATGAGTCTTTTTCAATATATGTATCACTTGATGGAACGTATGCCTCAGGCTGATAATAGTCGTAGTAAGAAACAAAGTATTCAACACGATCTTCTGGGAATAATTCTTTTAATTCTGAATAAAGCTGTCCTGCTAACGTTTTGTTATGAGCAAGAACCAGAGTGGGCTTATCTACCTTGGCAATAACATTGGCGATTGTGAATGTCTTCCCAGTTCCTGTTGCTCCTAATAAAACTTGGCTTTTTTCGCCATTTTTAATCCCGTTAACTAATTTTTCAATAGCCTTTGGTTGATCCCCACTAGGTTTATATTTGGACACTAATTTAAACATTTTTTCCTCCATTTTGTGACTAAAAAAGTGGTCTATTAACCTAAAAAATTAAAATCAATAAAAGTCACAAATCTTACTTTTTCTAATAAGCAATATTGAATGATACTTAATAACACTTTTCAATATAAGATAATACCATTTAATATCTTGTTTTACAAGAAACTCTTCATTTTTCATTAACGTTGATATTATTATTTTTAACATACTTACGAAAGATATTCGTAAATTACTAAATCTTCTATATTTTCTAAAAATTGTCTTTATTTTTAGTACTATGTTTTTATATAGACTATAAATATTGATTAACGATTTTCTCATCAGTTAGAATTATTTCTTAAAACTAATTTATTTGTGTCTTCTATTACTGGAATAGACCATATTCTATCAACATCCTTATCCGCCATATAATAATTAGAATCATTAAAATAGGCTAAATAATATTGTTCCTTTTTTTCATCAAAAACTAAGTATTGCCAATTCTCAAAATTCAGAGCTGGAAATTCTAAATAAAAAGGCAAATTTTTTCCTTTTTTTAAATATTCTTCTATATAGAAATCAATGCTCAATTTATAGTTAGTCAAACCATATTCATCAATGAATTTTCTCGCATAAAATTTTTGATATTTTAAAAACTCAAATTCATTTTTCGAGATTATTCTGCTTCTATTCATGCCATCATATTCTTGAGCATAGTGAAGAGCAAATTTTGCATTTAATTTATCAGGAGCTAGACGCATCAAATTTTCTCTAAAATCATATGAAAACCAAAATGATTTTGGAATTTGGAATTCACTTTCACTAAATCTTTTTTGATAGTCACTTAAATATAAATTATCATAAATTGTTGAATCTATATAATATATTATGCGTCCCTCATTATCTTTTACAATGTATAGTCCACAACTTGTTAATGTTAAATCACTATAATTATTAGGAATATATTTTGGCTTATCTAACTTTCTAAGTGTCATTATTATAACTGTGTTTTTATCATCACCCTCATTAATTAGATTTATTTTATATACTTCTGGAATTGCAAATTCATCAATTAAGGTACCTTTTTGTATAATCAAAATGGTGTTATTTTTTATTTCAAAATCAAAATTTTTATTTATAATAACCCTAACAACATTCATACCTGTAACCTCCAATTTCAAAGAATAAAGTGGCCCATAAATTCTTTAATCAGGGGCGATAAGAATTTAACTACTTAGGACAATTCAAAAGTTTTAAAACTTTTTTTATACCATCTTCTGTATATTCTGAAATTTCTACGGCTCTTTTTAAATTAACTTTAGTTTTCTTTATATTAGAGTCTTTAACGGAGTAACAATTAATTGTAGTACTGCATACTGGTGCACATAATTTTGCTGCAATCCTAACAAAATAAAACTTTTTAAAATTGCGCTCAATTATTACAATTGTTTCAACATCTTCAGCATCACTTCCAAGAGATCCCCACATTAATTCATCTACTACAAACTCATAATTATTAAAACATAAATAATTATCCGTTAAAAAAATGAAGTTATTATTGGAATTACAATTACTGTAACATTCATTATCAATCGTGTCTAAAAGAGCATTTAATTCGCTTTCTAAGCCCTGACTATTATTCAAATATTTTATGTAGTTATCACGAATTCTTATAACATTTTTTTTTATAATTTCTTTAACTTCCGCAACATATGAAAAAAACTCTTCTTCTCTTTCTGAATCATACATGTATTCTTCTAACTCTTTACCATCATACACTCCATCAACTTCATAATAATGAAAATAATATGGCTCATGAAAACAATCTTCATAAAAATATTTAAAACACATCCAAAAATTTTGCATCCTATCACCTAATTCAATTACAAGATAGTATATTATATATTCATCACTTTATCAATACTTTTCCAAACTTCAAAATAAAAAAAGGCAATAACAAATTATAAATAATCTAATAAAACTATATCAGGTTTTAAATATCGTTTTTTACTCTCAGGAGTATTGCCTTGTAATAGCTCTCTTACATAATCCCATACTTCATCATCTACAAATCCCTGTTTTTCGTTGATAAAACAGGGTAAATCACGAGGTGTAGAAAAAAATATACCTCTATAAATATTTCTTCTTAAATTAGATACAGGGAAATTAAGAAGTAAAAACGTCAAATAATTAAGAGCAAAAATATCAACCAATTGAAAAGAAGGATATTTTTTATACCATTCTTTATGCAAAGCATTTAAATGAGGTGTTGATTCCTTTAATATTAGATTATTTACATCACCTAAACGAATCTGCCCATTTTCTAACAAAATATTCTTAAGTTTTATGTCCCCATGAGCAGCCGATATCGAGTGTAAATACTCCACACAAGTTTTCAACTGTTTTAAAATATCCATTATATCGCTCCTAGATAAGTCAGTGTCAGCAATAGTTGATGCTAAATCACGTCCAGCATATTTCATTGTATAACCACAATATTCAATATTTACATAAACTTCCGCGATTGGGACAGTTAAATAATCTTCACTTAACTTAGATATATCTTCTAAATATTCTTGATTTTTTATATTTAATATATTATGAAATATTTTAAAAACTTCATCACCAAATTGATATATTTCTCCTTCATGACCAGCCGCAATTATCGTCGCTTCTTCTAAAACATCGATATATAGTTGTTTGTACGTATAACATCTTCTTTCCATTAATTTTTTCTCCTTATTAAGTGGGTTAATAAAACATCAATAAATTTATTTTTTTTTGAGTTTTCTTATATTAACTTTATCTACCTTTTTTGGTGGAATTAGTGAAATTTTTGCATAATCGACGGTACTATCCAAATACGCCTGAAAGTCTTCTAATAATTTATCTTTAATAAACTCATCAGTATGATTGCCACACAAAACAAATGATACTATATTGCGTTCATCAAGTGGCGTGTTAACATCTTCCAAATTTTTTTCACAATTGCTTATTTCGATATTTAAAAATTTGATTCTAGTTCTCAGTTTAGCAATATTATCTCTTATTTTTTTTCTACTATCGATAGCTTTTTCATAATCAGATTTTGTTACATCGCGCAGTTTAATAATATTTAAAACATGGTGAGCACTAAAGAATGCAACCAATAAAGTAGGGGATATAGTTAAAAATAAAAAGTCTTTTAACATTGCCCCAGCGGCTACTTGATTAGGAAGTCCACCTAAAAACAAGCACAATGCTCCAAAAAAATATCCACCCAAAATGTTTGCTCTAAATCTTAAAGCCCTTTTAGATGAATCAGCCGAAAAATACTTGTCTAAAACTTTTTCATTTTCATCATGAAGTTGTTCTAATTCCTCAATATTTGCTAATATCTCTTCCTTTTTTCTTCTTTTATCGTGCAATTTTTCATTAGTAGTATTTTTATACTTTAAAACCATAATATACCTCCTTAAAATTTTAGCAATTAATTTGGTATAATAACCTAAAAGCGCTATAATGTCAATTTTTTCAACATAATTAATCTAATCATTCTCGTGTTTTACATAGGCTAAGATCTTTGGCTTTAAAACCTCATCATAATAACTTAGTATTACTTCCTCATCTTCCTCAGTTTTGTCCATAGCTTTTCTTCCAAGTAAACACTTAGCTTCCCAACTTTTAGCCGAGAATCCCGCTGCTAATAATTCTTTAATCTCATCTTCATCATTAATTTCTAAAACCGGAAATAAAAACTCAACTCCCAATTCTTTTCCTAATTCCTTAAACTTTTTTATCATCGCTGGCTGTTCTAACATGAACTTTTGATTTATTCTCGCTCCATCAGCAATATATTTATAATTTTTTTCTTTGGCAATCTTAAGAGCAACTGTGTACATTGCCAAGCGACAAGATAGACACCTGACTTCAGAATCTAAACTCCCATCCGTTAAATTATCTCCAAAAATATTCTTCCAATGAGCAAAGTACGTATTAAAGAAATAATTAACTTCTAAATCATTATATTGAGACAAAAAGCGATAACCAGGAAATTTATTGAATGTTCGTAAGAATGTTAAAAAAGGTTTATCATAATCGAGCATATACCCATTATTAAAATGTATAAAATCAACATTATATCCCATATTTATAAGACGAATAGCCGATAAAGTAGAGTCTTTTCCTCCCGAATATAAAAGCAATACTGATTTATCATCACCTAATTTCTCATTTTTTCTTATGTAGTCTAATAAGTCTGGAGCAACTCTAGAAACGAATTTATATTGATAATTATCTTCGGCTAAAATATCCTTTTCTAGCTCGCGCAAATATGCAGAATTTACGTTTTCTAATTCTTCTTTAGTTGCCGAGAAAAGATTTAATTTATCCAGTGTCTCATCAAATATAGGAAAGCTTATAGCTTCTTTTTGCATAAACTCATCAATGTCATAAAAATAGGTGTTATCACCAATCATATAAATATATTCCATGCCAATTGACTCGAAGATATCCTGCCAATACCCTAGATCATGTGCATCATTAGACTCAAAATACTCACTTATATTTCCACTTAGTAGTAAAGCAATAAAAATACTAATATTTTGGAGTGCTGGCTCATACCAAGACTCTTTATCATCATAATAATGATAATAAGGCACCTTAATAAAATCATATGATTTATCTTCAATCATACCAATATATTTACCATTATATTTAAGTAAGAGTTGACACTTTTGCATAATATCTCCATCCGTAACTAATTAGAGTATATTCTAAACAAATAGTTTACTTTATACAACATATTTTTGACAAAAGATAAAAAAATTTTATCTATATCATGGAATTGTGTGATAATATACATATAGAAATAGGGTTGATACAAATGCAAAAAGAAGATTCTTTTGAACAAAGATTAACATGTACTTTTATTAGATTCATAGCTTATACACTAAAATGGTTATTTCTCATTTGGGCCGTAATATTCGTTGGTTTAACAGTATCCTTACTTATGGTATGGATTATAAGTTATAGTAATTTAAATATCGATGTAGTTGAAAAATTTATTCCTTTTTTAACTAAATATAATCTAATGGAAGTTACTGCTTTGATAAGAGATAATGGTATTCGCCGTGTTCTTATTGGTACTTTAGCTAATGGAGTATCATCTTCTGTTACTTACATCATGCTATATGTTGTAACTTCAGATTTTATCAAATTATTTGCTAATATTACTACTGATAAGATATTTTCTAAAGAGAGTGTTGATTTAGTTAACGAGATGTTGCCTTTATCTGTTTTACTGACATTTGCTCAACCAGTAATTACTTTTGTTGCCAGTTTCGCAACGGGGTTAAATCATGATGCAAATATGAGTGGAATAACTGTACTAATTGGTGTATACGTATTATCTTTAATATTTAAAAAAGGATATAGTATTCAAAGTGAGGCCATCACTTATTCTAATCGATTATCTAGCTTAAAAGCTCACGAAACAGACGAACTAATGGCCAAAATTAGCAAGAAACAAAAGGAAAGTGCTAAAAAGAAAACTCCAACTAAAAAAACTACTAAAAATAAAGAGTAGAATCATTTAAAATATGAAATTGTAATGCAGACATTAAGTGTTTGCATTTTTTTATGTTCTTAGAAACAAGAACATTAAATTTTTGTTATAATATAAAAAAGGAGCTTATATATGATGAAATCTAATATTAATCTTAACCTATATAAAACTTTTTATGATGTTGCCATATGCAAAAGTATTAGCAAAGCTGCTCATATTAACTATACATCCCAACCTGCTATATCAAGAAGTATAAAAAACTTAGAAAATGAATTAAATACTAAATTATTTATTCGTACCAAGAAGGGTATTGAACTAACTGAGAAGGGCAAAGAACTTTTCTTTTATGTTGAACAAGGCTATAACTCATTTCTAACTGCTGAAAGAAGTTTATTAGAAGACAAAAATCTTACCTCTGGTAAATTATCTATTGGTATTCCATCACATATTGCCACGTTTTATTTATTTGACGCTATCGACTCTTTTCACAAAAAGTATCCAAGTGTTGAAATAACTATTATATCTAAATCAACATCATCACTTTTGACATCACTAAAACGTCATGAAATTGATTTTATGATCGACTCTGAACCCATTAATATTGTCGATAAGGATATAACTATTAGACATATAAAATATCTTCATAATACTTTTGTTGCTGATTACGACTATGATACTTCAAACATTAAAGATTTAGAATCATTAGCTAATGAAACTCTAATCTTACCAATAAAGGGAACAGCTAACCGAGCATCTTTAGATGAATTTTTCTCTCTCCATAAAATAACGCCAACTAACGTTTTAAATATTCATACTTCTGAATTAATTCAAGGTGCCATAAAACGTAAATTAGGAATTGGTTATATCATCAAAGAATTAGTAACAGACGAATTAAAACGCAAAACATTAAAAGAAATAAAAATACCTAACATTCCTAAAACGGGAATAAGTCTTGTCTATATTGAAGATTATATAACTTTATCTCCTAGATTATTCCTTTTAGAATTTTATAATATTGTTATCTAACATATCATTTTTGATATACTAGCTATAATTAATAAGTATTTTTAATTTTTAGCTATTCATATTATCCTTAAATAAAGAGAGGTTATTATAATGAAAGTATATCAATTAGAAATATTAGAATTAGCTCTATATCTAGAGCCAGTATTTAAATCTAAACAAGGGGCTCTATATTATAAGAGCAAATATCAAAATCGCAATATTGTTATTCGTGAGCGTCAAATTGACGAATTAGATGATAATTACGTTTATCGTATCAAGAACATTGACTCAGAAGGATACTCGCTAGAGGATGGTATTTATTCGAGTTATGAACATGCTAAAAATAACTTAAAACAAAGCTCACAAGAGATAGTTAAAGAAACTCTTTATATATAATCATTGGCTTTTAATATATTATAATCCATGTTATAATTCTATTAGGATAGAGGGGATAAAATGGATAAAGTATATATATTTGGACATAAGACACCAGATGCTGATTCAGTATGTGGTTCAATTGCCTTATCTTATTTAAAAAATAAACTGGGGATGAACACTGAACCACGTATAATAAGTCCGATTAATTCAGAAACAGAATATGCCTTAAAATATTTTAATGTCGATGTTCCAAAATATTTAAATGATGTTAAAGTTCAAATTAAAGATATTAATTTTCATAAGAATTATGTTATTAATGAAAATAAGACTATATATGAAGCTTTTCAAATGATGAATAACAGTGCAATTACAGGTATTCCCTTAGTCGATGATAATCGTACATTTAAAGGTTATGTATCCTTAAAAGAAGTAGCATCAGAAATGATATATAATGAGAATTTACATATTAACACATCTTTTGAAAATTTATTGACTATTTTAGATTCTTCTGAGTATATTCGCTTTGATGATATGATATCTGGGTATGCACATGCTGCAACTTTTGATGATGAGACATTCATTAAAGAACTTAATATCGATAAAGAGTCCATTTTAATAGTTGGGGATCGTGAATCTATTATTCGTCATGCTATTAATCAGCGTGTTAAATTGATCATAATGGTTAAGGGTAAAAAATTATCACCAGAGTTAATAGAGCAAGCTAAGTCAAATCGTGTTAATATCATCATGACATCAAAATCATCATTTAAAATAGCTCGTGTATTGTGTTTAGCTAATCCCATCAAATCGATTAAACGGGGTAGTGCAACAATAACATTTAACTCTAATGATTATTTAACTGATTTTATTGATCGCACATCTAAATTAAAACATACTAATTATCCCATAATAAATAATCGCAATGTCTGTTTAGGAATGTTAAGAACTATCGATACTCATGAAGTAACTCGCAAGAAAGTTATATTAGTTGATCATAACATGCTTGGACAGTCTGTTGATGGTTTATACGAAGCAGATATAGTAGAAATTATTGATCACCATAATATTGGAGATATCAATACAAGTACGCCAATAAACTTTCGTAATGCATCAGTTGGGGCTGTTAACACTATAATATATTATTTATATCAAGAAAATAGTGTTGAAATACCTGATTATATAGCTGGCTTAATGCTAAGTGGAATAATATCCGATACTTTACTACTTCAAAGTCCAACAACTACGAATAAAGATCGAATAGTAGCAAGCGAACTTGCCCATATAGCTGGACTTGATTTAAATAAATATGGTCTTGAGCTATTAAGTAGTGGTGTATCTATCGATAATTTAACGGCAAATCAAATAATATTTAAGGATTGTAAAACTTATAAAGTTCAGGAACATACAATCGCGCTTGCTCAGGTATTTACAACCGATTATAAACTATTTGTCGATCGAGTTGATGAGATAGTCGAAGAGTTAAATCGTTTAGCAATCAATCATAATTATAAAGTAGCATGTCTATTTGTTACTAATTTCCTAACTAATAATTCATATATCCTTTATTCGGATAATTCTAAAAAAATATTGGAGCTTGCTTATGGCATAAATGAAATAACAGAAGGAGAGCTATTAAAGGGCGTTGTTTCTCGAAAAAAACAAATAGTTCCTAATATTATGAATGTAATAGAACATAGCTAGACTAGAAAATATAACACAAGAAAAATCTTGTGTTTTTTTGAAGTAAAATAAGCTAGCATCGGGTATAAGAATAGTAGAGGAGGAGATGAAGGTAAACACAACTGAATTTTATACAGCTAAGACAGATAGAGTATTTAATGAATAAGAGTATAAGTGAAATAACATTCATGAAAAGTGAATTAGATATTGACAATACTCGTAGTAGAACCAAAATGGTCGATTTAGTTGTAAAAACAAAAGAAAATGAAGTAATACATGTAGAAGTAAATAGTTCGATAAGTGAGAGAACTAAGTTTAGGAATTATTGTTTTTTCATTAATATAATATCAAATGATACAAGGAGAAGAGAATATTATGATAGTAGTAGAAAGTATGTTCATATTGATCTAACATGGGGTGTAAGTGGTAATTATGTCAAGTACAATTATTATATCCAAAACTCGGAAGGAAAAAGGTACATAAATAATGTAGAAATAATTGAGGCGAATATGGAATATATAAAGAAGAATTGTTATAACGATGAAAAGCTAAAGTATATAGCCATGTTAGATATGAACTTAGAAGAGTTAGATAAGATTAGGGAGGACGAAGTAGTAATGAATTATAAAAGTGAATTAGAAAGAATGAATGAAAATGAAGAGTTCCAAAGATATATGAGTGTTGAGAAGATGAATGAGATGGACCGAAACACAGCACTTTACGAAGCTCGCGAGGAAGGTTTAACTCAAGGAATGTTAAGAAAAAGTGTAGAAGCTGCCAATTTAACAGTTGGAGAAGTAGAAGATATTATAAATAGTTAAAAAAACGAAGTATAACTTCGACAAAATATTACACCATAAACGTTGTAAAAAAGTTCCTTTTTATGATAAAATATCATCAGAATAGGATGCATGTTTATGAGGAAAAGAAGTCTACTATTTTTAAGTGTAATTCTTTTAGTAATCGGATTTGCTAGTGTAGCAACTAATTTGATAATAAATAATACTTTGAATATAGGTTTTAATAATACATTCTTAGATGATGTTGTATTCATAAAAACAAAAACTGAGGGAACTGCTTCTATAAGTGAAGATGGGAAGTCGATTACTTATGATGCTAAAA
>CATNCE010000012.1 GCA_950097225.1 uncultured Bacilli bacterium | reverse complement strand
ACACATGTATCAGTTATTACACCAGTTTCTTCTCTTTCTACTGGTGTTGCTATTAATTCACAGGTGAAATTTCCATCTATACTTTCAGTTACAACACTAGTCATTTCGATTTTGACTTCTCCACTTTTTACTTCGTTACTTGCTAAAGTAAAACTTTTAGGCTCAACTGATATACTTACTAAATCTTTGATATTCTCTGATGCATTATCGATACTACAAGATATAGTGGCTTCGACATCATATTGAGTATTTTCATTTTTTATCCAGAATGTTAAGTTAGCTTCTTCATTTATATTAGTTAACTCTTTAGCTTCATAACTGATTGTTTTTCCATCTAGACTAATGGATGCCTTTCCATCAGTTTTAGTATTTATAAATTTAACATTATCTAGGAATGCATTATTAAAACCTATATTTAAAGTATTATTTATTACTAGATTAGTTGTTACACTAGCAAATCCAATTACAAGTGCGATAACAAAGAAATATATGATACTTTTCTTTTTCATAAGCAACATTTTCCTTTCTATTTTGTTTTAATAATTATCCCAATAGAACGAGACGTGCACTAGCAGAATTTCCTCCAGTACCTGGTCCATTACTAAAATGCAACTGCCCTGCTCCTAAGCCATCATTATAACTACTACCTCTTCCAAACCAAGGATTAGCTGAAAAAACAAAGAAAGAATAATCATCATACCAGTTGTTCCGATAATACACATCTAACTTATAAAAAGGTCCTATTTCTCCTGTTGCATCTCCCAATATCCTTTTACTATACAATGTCGCTTCTGAATTACTTGGATATACATCTATATATTTATTATACACATTTCTTATTTCGTCTAATGTTAGCTCACTGCTTCCTAAGTAACCATCTTTATATCCAGCTACATATTCCCATGCACATCCAGACATATCATAAATCCCTGTTATATTTCCAGTAGTTGAAGCTAAATATCCTGTTTCCGTATTGTATGGCTGATTATCAATTTGACTTTCTCCTGCGTCCTTTGAATTGGCTGCATATCCTGTTAAAAAATTAGAATTATTATTTATTCTTACCTCTGTATTTATTCCATATCTTGAGTGTGACAGGTATGCAACAGCTCCCCATTCAGTATTCTTCATCATATGCGAATCAAGTTCACGATTATAATTATACATGGCTTTAAAGAAATTACCTACTGAGTTGGAACGCCATGAATTTACGTTAGGCTTCACCTGAATCTTTGTTGGATCACTTGAACTTACTTCTGCTGTTGTCTTACTAGTTGATTCCTTATATCCCGTTTCGAATTTTCCTACCCAGATTCCATTTACATCAAAGTTTGTGAAAGCTGGATGCGTTAACCATTCGCCGTCCTTACTACCTGTCGATACTGGTATATCTTTACTCTCAAACTCAATCTCGATTGTCTGGGCTATACTCTCAGATAACTTATTTGTTGTTCCATCTGCTGGATTGGCATTAAACAACTTATATCTATATCTTGGTATCCATACAAAATATGATTCAATATCACTTTCCTGGATTGTATCTCCTATACGATATTGTTTACTTGGATTATCTACTAGTATTACTGCATTAGCCCATTCTTTATTATTATAATCATACCATTTTTCACTTGGATTAGCATATGTTACCACTCCATCACTTGAGATTATTATCGGAACTAAGTCTTTACTTACTACTGGATCTGTTCCTCCCATACTCTCATCTTCATATAATTCTTCTGTTATTACACCTGGTATTTCTCTTTCGATCGGTGTTGCTACTAGCTCACACGTGAACGTTCCAGATTTTTCTTCTGTTACTACACTTTTTAACCTTACTTTTACTTCCCCAGACTTAACCTCATTGGGTATTAATATAAATTTATCTGGTTCTATTGCTAGATCAACTAAATCATCTAAGTCACTTGAATTATCATTTAGACTACAATTAATGGTTACATCTGCATCATACTGAGTGTTTTTATTCTTTACCCAGAATGTTAGATTTGTTTCTTCATTCATTACACTTATTTTTTTAGCATCATAGGTAATTGTTTTTCCATCTTCACTTATATTGGCAGTTCCTTCTGTTTTAGTATTGATAAATACGACATCATCTAAAAATGTATTGTTATATCCAATATTTAAAGTATTATTTATTATCATATTTGTTGCCACACTAGCAAAACCAATTACTAAAAGCAATATACTTAAGATAAGTAGACTTTTCTTTTTCATAAATTAAATACCTTCTATTCCATTATAAGTTTAACATAAACAAGAATTTATTTACAACATTTATGATGTAATATTTTGTCAAAAATAGTCGCATAAAAAAAGAAGCTAAGCTTCTCTTATAACCACATATCAGAGTTAGCATCACTTGGCATACGCAAATCTCCTCTTGGGGAAATACTAATCGTCCCAACTTTTGGTCCATCTGGAATACAACTTCTCTTAAACTGCTGATTAAAGAATCTTTTTATAAAGAAATTTAACCATTTATCAATCGTCTCATAGTCAAAACTATCTTTGAAAGTATGACTAGCTAAATAACGAATCTTATCAGGAGATGCTCCATAGCGCAAGAAATGATATAAGAAGAAGTCATGTAAAACATAAGGTCCAACAATACTCTCTGTTTGTTGTAATATTTCTCCCGACTCCGAAGGAGGTAATAACTCAGGAGAAACAGGAGTATCTAAAATATCCATAATAATCTTGCGACGCTTATCATCACTTTCTGTTTCACCATAATATAAAACTAAATATCTAACCAATGTTTTGGGAATAGATACATTCACTGCATAATTACTCATATGGTCTCCATTATAAGTACACCATCCCAAAGCAAGCTCTGATAAATCGCCAGTTCCAATAACTAAACCACCAACTTTATTAGCATAATCCATCAATATCTGTGTTCTTTCTCTTGCTTGAACATTTTCATAAGTAACATCTAAAATACTAGGATCATGATCAATATCTTTAAAATGTTGCAAACATGCATCTTTAATATTTATTTCTTTTAAAGTAGCCCCATACAACTTAACAAATTCACAAGCATTCGTATAAGTTCGATTCGTGGTTCCAAAGCCAGGCATTGTTATACCAATAATATTCTCATGATCAATACCTAAAATATCATAAGCTTTGACAACTACCAAAAATGCAAGAGTTGAATCAAGTCCTCCGGAAATACCAATAATAGACTTTTTTATTCCTGTAGACTTCAATCTTTTTGCCAAACCATGTGCTTGAATATTTAATATCTCTTCACATCGTTCATCACGATTATTTTTATCACTTGGTACAAATGGATACTCGTCATACTCACGAATTAACTGATTATCAGGAGTATATCCATTAAAATATACAACATCATATTTCTTACTCTTTTCCTTTATAACACCCATATAAGAAATATCGCGAGTACGCATTGCATCAATTCTAGCTAAATCAACATCTGTATATATCATATTAGAAGAAAAATCAAAACGCTTATTAGCCGCCAATTTTTTTCCAATTTCATATATAAATGATGCCCCCGAAAAAACCAAATCCGTAGTAGATTCATTAATGCCTGAAGAAGCATAAATGTATGCACTTATAGTCTTCTCTGATTGTGATTTAATTAACCCTTTTCGATATTCAAATTTACCAATTACTTCATTAGAAGCCGATAAATTAAATATCATTCGCGCTCCATGAACAGTTAAATCATTACTAGGCGGATATGTACACCATAAATCTTCGCATACCTCGATTCCAAATGTTGCCTTTTCATTATTTTTTTCTTTAAAAATCATATTCGTTTTAAAAGGAACAACTTCCCCATCAATGATAACACTGTCACTTATGCGCTTTTCATCTTCACTAAACCAACGTTTTTCATAAAATTCTCCATAGTTAGGAATATACGTCTTCGGAACAATTCCAAGTATTGCCCCTTGTTCAATAACTGCTCCTACATTAAAAAGTTGATTATCTAAACGCATTGGTAAACCAACAATAAATACGCCCTTTAACTTTTTACTATACTTTTTTAAATCGATTAAAGCATTATAAGCTTTATCTAATAAAAACTCGTTTAAAAATAAATCAGCACATGTGTATCCCGTCAAAGATAACTCTGGAAATAAAGTTATTTGTATGCCACACTCTTCTGCCTTAGTCATCATTTTCTTTATTTCCTTGGCGTTAAAATCAACATCACTTATTCTAACTTCTGGAACAACCGCTCCAACTCGCATAAAGCCAAATTCTTTTTTCATGAAATACTCTCCTTTAAATTATCATAACATATTTTTAACTAACATTAACTTTTTTGTTTCGTTAATAGCAATGATGCTATTTGCATCATTGATTATTCCCTCATCTACCAAGTAATATAGATCATCAAGTGAACACTTTAGATACTTAATATACTCATCTCTATCCAAGTTTTGAGGGAATTTCTCTTCACAATCTAAAGCCAAAAAGCAAGTATTAAAAGCTCCAGATATTCCCTGATCTTGATAGTATGATTTTAAGTGTATCAAATCAGATGGCACACAACCAATCTCTTCTTTTAGTTCTCTTATAGCCGCTTTGGTTGCGCTTTCGCCAGAATCAACATATCCAGCTGGAACTTCAACTCCTAAACCCGTTTTAGTAAACACTCTTGGCTGTATGATGACAAAAACTTCATTTTCTTTTGTCACTGGTACGATTATTACGGCATCTCCACTTTTATCGCCTTTTACCAGTTTTTGGCGATTGAATACAGCTCCATTATTTAGAGTAACCTGGTAATCCTCAATTGATAAAAAACTTCTTTTTGTTTTTTGAGTATGTTGTATGTCCACTACTTGAAATTCTTTTTTTAACTCTTCTAACTTACTAGCAATATTGCGCATATTAAAATCCTACTTAAGAACTAATGAACGATGTTCCTCTATCAACTCATTTTTAAAATTAACATATTCTTCTGTTCCACTAACATGATAAGATTGAGGGTTATTAGTTCTCTTTACTTCTGGGTAAATAGTTGCCATTTGTGCATCACAGTAAGCTTTTGTAGTGTCTAGATCTGGATCATCAAATACTAACTCGCCATTTTCAAAAATTGGTTGTTGTAATGGTACAATAGTAAAATCTCTCAATTTTTTCTTTTTTAGATAATCAGTTGTACTAACAACTATTAAATCATCATTTTGAATTTTCTCACCCTTACACACAATTATATCAGCAACAGCATATCCACTTTCATTGTCATAAGCACGATACAATTCTTTAATTCCCGGATTAACGATCTTGATGGCGTCTTCACTTAACTTAATTTTAGCTATCCACTCTCCATCACTATTTAAAGATACTTCTTTATAAACACAGCCCATTCTTCCTTCTGGCTTACTTATGTTATCCCCTACACCTAGTAAATCAAATACTGCTCCCTCTGCAACTAAACTTTCAATAGACTCAGCAGTAAGACCATTACTTAAACAAATTTTTGCTTGCGGAAATCCAGCCTCAACTAACATCTTTTTAGCCTCTTTAGATAGATAAACTAAATCACCAGAATCGATGCGAATACCAATATTATCAGTAGGCATTCCATTTTCTTCCATCCACTTAAATGTTTTAATGGCATTAGGCACTCCACTTCTTAAAGTATCATACGTATCAACAAGTAGTATACAATTATTAGGATATACTTTAGCAAAATCAATAAATGCCAATAATTCATTAGAATAACTTTCAATATCACTATGGGCCATAGTTCCAATAGCAATCTTATCAACCATATAAGCG
Source organism: uncultured Bacilli bacterium (assembly GCA_950097225.1). Classification (GTDB taxonomy): domain Bacteria; phylum Bacillota_I; class Bacilli_A; order RF39; family UBA660; genus CAG-582. Next base: position 35,865 of record CATNCE010000012.1, on the reverse strand, counting down.
GCTAAATCGTTACTAGTTCCTACACAACCAGCCATCATTCCATATAAAGAAGCATCAATCGCTGCCTCTGTGCCATCTGCACGACGAGCTCCAAATTCCATAACGCCAACGCCATTAGGAGTTGCCTCGATTACTCTTCTTGCTCCAGTTGCATGTTCCATTGCTCCATTGACAAGTGACAATACTGCCGTTTCAACTATTTGTGCTTCAATAAGTGGAGCAACTACTGTTATAAGTGGCTCATTTGGAAATACTGGCGTTCCATCTGGAATGGCTTTAATAGTTCCTGAAAATTTAAAATTTCTTAAGTATTCAATATATTCATCAGTAAAACCTGCTCTCTTAAAATATTTTAAAGCATGTTCATCAAAATGCAAATTTTCAATGTATTCGATAACTTTATCAAGCCCAGCCATAATAGCATACCCACCATTATTTGGCACCTTTCTAAAAAATACATCAAAAGCTGCTAATTCATCCTTCTTTCCATTAAGCAAGTAGCCCTGCCCCATCTTGTGTTCATAATTATCTGTTAATAGACTATAATTTCTTGGTAATCTTTCATACCCATTAAACATTTTCATATATATTCTCTCTCTTTCTCTTGTTTACATTTTATTAATATCAAGTTGCAAAAAAATATTTATACAAGTTTTAATTCTTTTTCGCGTTTTTCTAAATGATCAAAGTCATCCAAAACTTCAATACCTGATTTACGCATGACATTAAATGCATACCCTGTTTCTTCATCTCTATCGTGTCCTGGTGCATTAAAAGTATCAACCGCATTAGCAATTACGAAAACATGAACCTTACGATTTACCTCTTCTATCAATCTCGCTAGTGTTTTAGCAAAATCTAATACACAAAGATCCGTACATACGCCAGTGATAACAATCTCTTTTAAATCACGCCAATCCTCTAAATCAATCTGCAAATCGATATTTAATCCGCCATTAATTGAATTTTTATAATAAATATTTGTATTTTCTTTCTCCTCTTCATCCTTAAACTGAGGAATTAATTCTGCCTCTAGCGTATTAAAAACACAGTGTTCTGGATAAGCTAAGAATTCGACTGCATCCTCTAAATGTCCTTCCATAATAAAGTTAACTAACTCTTCTTCTCTTCTAAATTTATCAATTAACTTTTGTTGCTCTGGAACTAACTCATTGTATTCCTGATTGGCCATATTGCCAAAATTCACAAAACCATTATTCATATCTACAATAAATAAAGCTTTTGTAAATTGCTTCTTACTTATTTGTCTTTTTTGTGCTCCCTCTCTTAGCTTGCGTACGTCATTAAGTAATTCCTTGAATGCTTGTTCTTGTTCTTGATTCATGCTCCTTATTAATCTTAAGTATTCACGATACTCCAAGTTGTTGTTATATCTATTAACAACATTTCCTTCAAATCCATTTTTTTCCATTTTTTTCTTCTCCTCTAATTCTTTGTTATTATTATTTCGTTAATAACAAAGAATATATTTTTACAAAAGACTTTCTTGCTTTTGTTATTAACATTATATTAATAAGTTTCTAGAAAGTCAACTACTTTTTAACTATTTATTAAAAAGATTTTTTTTATACTTATTTAGATAATTGGACAATCCCGCACCTATCTGCTATAATAAGCCCCAAAAAGAGGGGGTTATTTATGGACACAATTAGAATTGTAAAAGAATTATTAGATACAAATTATTTTTTAACACCCGAGTTTAAAAAATATGGAAAATGCTATTTATTTACTACTGAAAATTTAACGGGAATATTTAACTGTATTGATGTTACTGGCAAGAATATTACAACAGTAGCTGGCTCTGGAGATCAATACCTAAATGCCTATTTATTAGGAGCATCTAACGTCTTAATATTTGATATAAATCCTCTAACACTACCACTAGTTGAATTAAAAGTCGCATCTTTAATAAACTTAGAATATCCCGACTTCTGTAAATTTTTTATTAATGGCGAAGATACGTTCAATAAAGATACATTCAATAAACTATTTAAATATTTAAGTGATAACACTGCCGCTTACTATGACTTTTTATTAACGCACTATCCACCAAAAGAAATTATAAAAAGAACTATGCATAATTTTTCTCCATCGCTTCAAAAATTAAAAAGCATAAATCCCTACATGGAACCCGAAAACTATTACAAGTTAAAAGAAATTCTTCAAGAAAAAGAAATCGACTTTATCGAAAGTGATCTTACTTCCTTACCTATTAATTTAAATGAAAGACAAGATGCCATATTTTTATCTAACATCAGTGATAGCATTGCAAGAATTTGGAGCGTCAATATACTAAAGTGTTACAAAAGATTCATTCATGTTTTAAGTCATAATCTAAATTCTAAAGGCCAAATTCAAGCTGGATACATTTATAATAGTTATAAGACACAAGTCGATTATCCTATATTTGCGAACAAAGAAAAAAGACAAGCAATATTTACTTCCCCGGAATTTTCAGAACATGAAGTTGAATCGTACGAATCATATGGAACTAAAGATATCGTCGTAAACTTCCAAAAAAAAAGATAAGATGATAATCATCCTAATCTAAATCACGAACACGATTATCATTCTTATCTTTAATATAATTAATAAATTCACTTAATGGCATTGTCTTCTTTTCTTCGCTACCAAAGAATCTAATTGTTACTGATTCCTCATCGCGTTCATTATTACCAAGTACTAAACTTATTGGTACTTTTTTTGTTTGTGCTTCACGCATACGATATGAAAGTTTTTCTTCACGACTATCTAGATGTACACGTATATTTTCATTTAACAATGTTTGATAAACCTTTTTAGCATACTCAAGATGATATTCATTATTAACTGGCAATATTACAATTTGAATTGGACTAAGCCACAATGGTAAAGCACCCTTTGTCTCCTCTAAATAATAAGCGATAAAACGATCAATTGACCCAAATACAGCACGATGCAAGACAACTGGACTCTTTTTATCACCATTAGAATCGACATAAGTTAAGGCAAACTTAGCTGGCAAGCAAAAATCTAATTGACAAGTAGAAAGTGTATATTCATTTCCTACCGCTGGTTTTACTTGAACATCTAACTTAGGCCCATAAAAAGCCGCTTCACCAATTTTCTCAACATAAGGAATTCCTATATCATCTAAAACATGACGCAAAGTATCCTCAGCCATATCCCACATCTCATCATCTGGATGATATTTAACTTTATCATTTTTATCACGAAGCGATAACTCAAAGTGATAGTCTTTAATTCCTAAGTCATTATACACATCTAATATCAAATTAACTACACTAGTAAATTCACTTTCAATTTGCTCTGGCGTTACAAACAAATGCGCATCATTTTGACAAAACGAACGAACGCGTTCTATTCCCTTTAATGCCCCACTCGCTTCGAATCGACAATCACGAGCAATTTCTCCGATTCGCAGTGGTAAATCACGATATGAATGAATGTCATTAGCATATATCATCATATGATGAGGACAATTCATTGGACGTAGTACAAACTCTTCTCCTTCTACTTCCATCTTAGGGAACATATTATCTTTGTAGTGATCCCAATGTCCTGAAGTCTTATATAATTCAACATTTCCTAAAGGAGGAGTTAACACGTGTTTATATCCAAGTTTCTTTTCTTTCATTTTAATATAGTTTTCTAATTCTTCCCAAACTATATAACCATTAGGCAAATACATTGGTAATCCTTTTCCTACCAAGTCATGAGTCATGAATATTCCAAGATCTTTCCCTAACCTACGATGGTCACGCATCTTAGCTTCTTCAAGTTCCTGCAAGTATGCATCTAACTCCTCTTCACTTGGAAAACATACTCCATAAATTCTCTGTAAAACCTTATTGTTTACATCCCCTTTCCAATAAGCACCACTAAACTTAAGTAATTTAAAATTCTTACATTCCTTAACAGTATCAACATGTGGCCCACGACAAAGATCAGTAAAATCTCCTTGGGAATAAATACTTATTGGCTCCTCTTCTTCATCCATTCTCGTAATTAAATCGATTTTATATTCATCACCCGCAAATAACTCCAAAGCTTCATTCTTACTAATTTCTGATCTAACTATTCGCTTTCCATCTTTAGCTAACTTTTTCATTTCCTTGCTTATAGCTTCAATATCTTCATCACTTAAGACTTTATCCCCTAAATCAACATCATAATAAAATCCTGTTTCTACTACCGGACCAACCCAAAACTTAGCATTGGGAAACAAATGCTTTATAGCTTGTGCCATTAAATGAGCACAACTATGATTTAACTTATTTAATCTCTCTTCTTCTTTAAAATTTATCATAATTTTTTCTCCTTATTTTCTTCTTTTACACTTTCCAACCTACCCGTTTTTTCATTATAGAAAATTTCACAATAATCATCACATAATTCTGAATAAATTACATCCAATATTTCTTTTTGTTTATCAGTCTTTTCTTCAGGCGTATGTATTCTAAAGTATGGTCTTTCCTCTTTTAAAAACTGCTCATATTCACTTCTACTCATTAAATTATGATTATGAATTGAAATAATTCCATTTTGAGCTAGCTTACAATCAACCTTGTATGTGCTACCAATATCTGCAATCTCTGGGTATAGTTTTAAATCACGAATAACTCGAGCAAATCGCTCTGTAGTTTTAAATAACTCTTGATAACATTCCATATGCCAACCAACATTACCAACTGGTACAATAGAAATATAACCATCAGGATATATCAACATAATAGCAATCTCATTCATCAAAAACTCTAAGGTCCGTGGAATTCGTGCTTCATCATACTCTTGAAAAATATAGACATAACCATTATCTGTTTTTCGAAAATATAACATAATTCTCTTCCTTTCAACAAAAAAAGAACGCTACCAAGACGTGCATTACCACGGTACCATTCTTTATTTCTCTTTACATTTTTTAACGATAATTAACCGGAATTTATTAACTCTCTCAAAAGGTAGTAACTATTAATGCCTATGTTTATTTCCACCAATCATAAACTCTCTATAATAAAGCAACTAATAATCGTATCCTTCCTCATCGATTTACAATCAATATATTAATACTTTTATTTATTTTTGTCAACTTTCATTTTAATTAAAGAACGCATCTTTGCCGATATTTCTGTACATTCAATACAATCATTTTCTATTCGCTCTTCCCAAAAATCTAAATTACCAACTTTATCAATAACTAAATCTTTAATTAGTCTATTTGTTTCAAGAGAAATATATTCACGTAAAGGATTGCCAACATTTCCAACATCTGCCCCGCAAAAAGACTTATTGCCAATACTGATGGTATCATAAAATACTCGACTATAAATATCAAAAATACTATAGACAATGTTGCGGCCTTCTGGACTAATTTCATGTTCGCGATTAAAGCTTTCACAGAGTTCAACATCAAGTGCAGTGCGAATATCACGCTTCCCAGCATAATTTTTATAAGGAAAAACAAGTCCCTTATTCTTAAAATACTTAGCAGTCGCCAAATCAACCAAAATATTATATTCCTCCATAATCAAAGAAGACATGCCAATATTAGAAAATTCATGACGATTTTTGCGCAAAAGACTCGCATATTTCCCCGCTAAATATATAGCTTTTTTAAGTCTTTTATCATCCGTTCCCTTATAAATAAAATTTAAAACGCCCTTAGCAAAATTATAATTAACATTTATAATCGTTTTCTTAAAATCAATACTTTGCAAATTACCGTCAAAATCTAGAGCAATCACAAACGTTAAGGCTGGCCTATTACATCCTTGCTCTAAAGAACACTTACTGGCAAGTGAATAATCAAGAAGGGGCCTTTTATATCCCCTCTTCCATACAGACTCCCCAAGATTTCTCATAAAAGAATCTAATTCACTGTCTCTAGCCACAAAATAATCAACATCGGGAATATGTACATATACTACTGCTCCAAAATCTGTCTCCTCAATCGAAATAGCATCCTCAATTAAAACATTATCAAGCGAATTGTGAATACCTGTATCAACTGAGAAAGTGAACTTATCACGCATATCTTCTCGTTTATCATCCCCATACTTATCTACAACTACAATTGGCGATTTTTTAAAACAATAATCGACACAATTTAATCGCATATTGCCATTTAATACCTCATGATGACGTTTAATTTCCATAATAATGAAACTAGCTAATTCTTGACTTTCAGAGTCTCCTAACATCAAACACTCCTCTAAGTATTTTAATAAATTAAAAAGATAATCTCCTAATTGCAAATCATCACTTTCTAGAAACATCACGATAATGCGTTTATAATTCTTTATCTCCTTATCACTAAGATTACCAACATTTTGCATTACATCATTTACCAAATTAACAAAAATAGGTAACTTTCTCGAATCTCTTAAATTAACAAATTCAGGATGTAACTCAATAAGTCTAAATACATAATCTGGCTTTTTTAAACAATTAATAAAAAAATACATTATTTGATACTCTTCTTGATCATTGAGCTCTCTATTATGAAGAAAAAAATAATTACTACAAGCCTTCAAATCTTGTTCTATATTCTTTAATCGATGATAATACCCATCCTTTTTCTTAAGCTTCTTATGATAAATTCGCAGATGTTTTTTTATAAGTTTAATCGGTCCTTCCATCAACTCATTTAAACGAAAACTAGGCTTTTCACTCTTTAGAGCATCTACTAATTCAAATAAAAATAAATGATAGTGCTCAAAGAAATCAGACTCAACTAATTCCTCGAAGTTATCATTTATTAATCCATTAACAATATCAACAAATTCATCTAATGACGAAGCACAAACTGAAGCAAACGCCTCACTCGCCGTAAATCTTTTATTAACCATAACCTTATTTAAATTATTAATAAGTAAATCCATAATTACCATCCCCACTACACTTACTTAATTTTATTATACATACTAATATCAACTAATACAAGATTTAATAGAAAACAAACTAAAAATATGTTACTATTAGTAATATAGAGGCTGGTGTGAAAATGGATATCAATATTGTATTTAAACTATCAAAAAACACGATCATCGTATCTGAAATAAAAAAAGACGTCAACTACAAAAGTCTTAATAACACTAACGTCATTAATCTAAAAGAATTAAAGTTCTCGCTAGCCTATATCCACGAAAATTTTGAATTAGTATCCAATTTTATTAATCTTGTCATTATAAAAAACAACATAACAACTTTCCAAATAAACAATATGGACATTGCTCCTATTTCCATAAAGATAGCCAATGAATGCTCTCAAGTAAAAAAACTGGTATTTAAACCTGATAAGCGTCTTAATATGGAACTATTCCTTCTTATCCTAGAAAACAGATATATCGAAGAAATTGATTGTTATGAAATACCTAGTTATTTAGTAGATAGATTAGACACTAACAAAAATGTTGTAGTTCATACACGTAACACATATAATTATTCATCTAAATTCATGGTTATAAATTCCCTATCAAGCTACTCTGATATTTACTATAAAAAATATATTGTCATCAGCAGTGAAATAACTACTTCGGATTTAGAAGAATTTAATGCCTTCATACACATGAACGATCGCCTAAAAACCATAAAAATCGTCTGCTACACTAATGAAGTAATTAACATTGTCATAAGTTCTATAATCGAAACTTCAAAGAAAAACATAACTATCGAAATCAATGAAAAAAACAATGATTTAAATATGATATATAACTCTATTAATTACTTAAAGAAAACTTATCACAAATATTTTGAAGAAAATAATATCCAATTTAAACTAAATTACTCTAAAGAATATAAAAACAATAACTTCTTTAAAGCTATCAATTTTAAACTATTAACTTCATTAATATTATTTGTTGTCATATTAAGTGCTTTTGTAGTTGGTGTTAACTGGTATGAACAATACGTTGACCAAAATAAAATAGAAGATACTCTCCATGAAATCGATAGTGTTTTAAAGGATGCCGAGGAGTACTATAGTCCAGAAGATAATGAAACCGATGTTGACTACATTGATGGTGAAGATGAATCAGTTTCGACTACCAGCAAAAAAAACACTTATGTGTCTTCCTATTACACTAACTTCGAGCAAGTATTTGATACTTTAAAACAAAAAAATGCCGATACTGTCGGTTGGATTCAAATCAATAATACTAAAATAAATTATCCAGTAGTTCAAGCCGACACTAATTCTTATTATTTAAATCGCGACTTCTTTAAAAAGAAAAACTCTATGGGTTGGATATTCATGGATTATCGTAATGACATTGAGAATCTTAATCGCAATACCATTATATACGGACATAACATAAAACAAGGCATTATGTTTGGAACTATCAAAAACATGATGAGCAGTTCTTGGTATAATAATACAAGTAATCAAACTATTACTTTTAATACCTTAAATAAAAACATGAAATGGCAAATATTCTCTTTATACCAGATTAATGAAACAGAAGATTATTTAAAAACCGAATTTGCAACTGATGATGAATATATAGAATTTTTAAATATGTTAAAAAATCGCAGCAAAAAAGACTTTCAAGTGCCACTTGATGCCAACTCAAAAATTCTAACATTGTCGACTTGCTTTTCTCACACCACTCGCCACGTTGTTCATGCCGTCTTAATAGAACCGAGTGCAGAAACAGAATAAAACCAGTTAATTAAAACTGGTTTTTATAGTTTTTTAAAATTACAAAACAAATTTACTATCTTGCTAATAGGTTGAGTATTGGGATTTTCCTCTAAAAAAGCACTAAAACTTTCCATCTTAGCATTATATAAAGCAATAGAAAGACACATTAAATCCATCTTCATATAAGAAGTAATCATTTCTGCATTTTCCGAAACCATCTTTGTAAAATAAACATCTAATTGAATTTGATCAAGAAAACTACTATCGAATCCAGCATCTTCCAAAATCTCTTTATAAAGTGTAGTTACTTGTTTGGTAGTTTCTTGAGTTCCAAAATGCTTAGAAAAATCCATATCTATTCCGTAAAAGAATTCTAAAGCCGTATTTCTTTCTTGCTCATCTTCCTTAGAAATTGCTTTAACAAGATTTTGTTTTGATAATCGCCAAAAATAATCATTCAAAGAAGTATTATAAAAATTATTAACAGCATCAATATACTCTTGATACTTGCCTTGAGCTTCCGCAACAAGCTTTTTAACTTCCAAATCATTTGTAAAAATATTATATTCAAACAATTCTCCTAACCAAACACGCAAAACTTTACTTTGTATTCCACTTACTCTAGAACAGACCTGAAGAAAAATAGATACAAATTCTAAAAGTTTAGTGTCTATCATTAGCAAATCATCTAAACACAGTCCCATTATACCATCGGTAAAAAATTTAGAAGAATAATACTCTTTACTTTCATCATCATAAAAATATAACATATCAACGTCTTTAGCTTCAAATTCTTTATATAAAGATATTAACTTGTTAGATGCCATATTTCTTATATCTTTAAGATCAATATCAGTAAAAAGCTCAATTTTACGAAGACGCATCATCAAGTCTTGAACTTTATCAATATTTACTGACATAGCTCGCAAAGCCTCTTTATAGGTTAAAATTGCATCTATTATATTAGTTTTAGCTGCAAGCTCTACTCTCTTACCCATCTTAATTTCCTCCAATCACTCAAAAAAACTTACTCTTTTAAAGTAAGTTTTTTACTTTAACACTCCACTCTTTAACTTAGGTAATTCAATTTCCTCATCACTATTTGTTAAATTAACCGTTACTAAATCTGGATATTTTTCACTAATCAGATTCGTATGAGTAATTGACTCAATAATAAAGATATCAATTTTATAGACAATTAATCCAATTAACCAAGACATAAATAATCCCATAGCTAATTCATATAAACTCATCAAGACTGGATTAGTAAATACACTAAATTCATCAAAAGGTATATTATTAACGTTTATATATTCGATTATAGTAAAGAACAAGAAAGATATCATAATTGGAAAAACACTATTTACTACTTTTATAATCATTTTACTTTTTTTATTTGTAAGTGTTAAACTCATTACTACAATCGAAACAAGCATAACTAACATAAACTCTAATGTCGTTGGAAAATACAATAATTCAACCAACTTTGTAGATACATTATTTAGAAATACTCCTATCGTATTAATATAATTTGATACATAAAATCCTAATACTACTAAACTAGCAATCGTACTAGTTATATGAACAGTTCTCTTATCCATAAACTTACGAAATATTAAAGTTATAACTAATATTAATAATTCTAATATCAATAAAATAAATACCTTTGAATCCATTAAAGAATTCACTGCATATTTTATAATTTCAATTAAACTCAATTCTGGCATAACCAATACCTCCCCTTTTTTAATTTACACTAACTAATTCAAATATAAATATAGTCTGTGTTGTCTTATCATCACGCGTACATGTAATAAGCGTTAATGTATTAACATCAGCATTTCTGCGAATAGTTAAAGAACCATCCTTTTGTTCGTAATAGCGGTTCTTAAGCGCATATTCATAAACTTTATCGCGATAATTAACATAAGCTTTCGCCCCATCACTCAATTTATACAATTTATCAAAAAATGAAACACTTGAATTGCCACGATGAGCGGCTAGTATCAAATTCCCCTTATCTTGATCTGGCATCATGGATCCCTCAATAACCATGACATTATAACTAACACTATTGTATTTCGAATCGATTGATACAAATCCCCTTTTTATATCTACATCTGGTACTTCTAAATAACCAATATAAGCATCTACGCGATCCGTCATAAATTTATCTTCAAAATCAACATACGTACCATCTAAATCTTCATCAGTTACTTCGCCAATATTCTCTGTAATTAATACTCTCTGCTCTAAAAGCGCAATATTTTTATAATTAAACAAATTATTTTTAATCCCTGCAAAATAATCTGCAAAAATCAAAGATAACCCTATGAAAGTGAAAAGAATACTAAGGGTTATCTTAGCATTCTTTAATTGTCTTCTTTGCACAAGCAATTCCACCAATTAATAGTGCTATTCCACCTATAATCAATAATGTCGAACTTTGAGAAGTTGCTGGAACTTCATGTTCTTCTTTTTGTTCTGGTGTATTATAATAATTTATAATTGCACTATCAGTATATTCCCCTTTATCATTCATAACTTTAAGTGTTCCATCACTCAATAATTCAAATTTAACTACTACATCACTTAACAAATATCCAACTGGTGCTTTAACTTCTGATAATGTATACTTACCAGGATCTAAAGACAATTGATACAATGTATTTCCTGTTTTAAATTCCTTAATTGTATTACCATTTTCATCTTTAATAACTAAAATAGCATCACTTACAAAACTATTAGTTTTAGAATCTCTCTTAGCTACCGAAATAACATCAATAAGTTCATTTATCATAATAACCTTATCAACATTAACGTACTTACCTTCTTCGTTTTTTACAAATACAGCACCAACTGCATCTACTAAGAAATGAATAGTAGTCTTTGATAACTTATAACCATTAGGAGCTAAAGTCTCTGTTAAACTATATTCTCCACTTTTCAAAGTGATTTTATGTGCTTCATTAGTTGAAACCCATTCAGCAATTTTGGTCCCATTACTATCCTTTACCACTAAAGTAGCTCCAGGAATCTCTTTTGATTGAGTAACATCCATTTTACTAATATTAACATCATGATTTTCCTTATAATGTTTTACTACCATTGATAAAGTATCACTAACGGCTACCTTATTTTCTAATGGCTCTTGAAATAATACTCTTTGATACTTATTACTATGAAAATAATAATATCCAGTATAAGTTGTATATTCACTTTCAACATTTAAATTAAATGTTAACTGTTTTCCTTCTGGAATCTTATCAGCAGGTATTTTAACCTTAACACCATTTTCTCCACTCTTAACGACTTGTGAACCAGCTGGTGTATTAGTTAAAGAGTATCTAATCTTTCCACTTAAATTTTCTTTAGTAACTTTAATAGTACTTGAAACGTAATAACCATTCTCTAAAGTAAATGTTACTTTACTTTGATCTAATTTAAGTGAACCTACTTCTCCTTTATAAGTCTTTGCTCCTCTATATAGGTTATATATATAACGAGCTACTGCATCAGTTTTTACATTTGATACAATGTATTCTTTAACTTCTCTTACTAAGTTAAAGTCTTTTCCTGTCAAATAATCTTCATAATACCAAACTGCCATTTGAGTAATATAGAAATCTTTATCTTTATCCCCTGTATTAGGACTATTTCTTAAAATAAAGACATATCCAGGATCAACAGTACCAGTTTTAGTAAATTTAATATTTGCTGCATACGTCGCAGATAGATACATACAATAAATATAGTATTTACCATTTTCAGCTGTCTTCATAACAACTGGGAAGTTCTTTATATATTCAACTTCTCTTAAACCATTTGGTAAAGTTGCATTTTGTGTTGCATCAGATACAACAGCATCTGGTAGTATAGTTGCTGCACTAGCATTAATAATGCCACCAAACAACATAACTGCCAATATCATAATTAATGATACAAGTTTGAATTTCTTCATAATATCTTCCTTTCCCCTTGAATTGCGGTATATTGTAACACACTAATATAAAAAAAGCAAATAAACTATCTTATAAGTACTACTTTTCTTGATTTTATCCTAAAAAGAACGAAAATTGGACAAATATGGATGCAAAAAGTTATTGCACAAGTAATTTTTTTGTGTTATATTTATAGAGCAATGGCAAATGGATCTTTAGCTCAGTTGGTTAGAGCATCCGGCTCATAACCGGGCGGTCGTAGGTTCGAGTCCTACAAGATCCACCAGTATGCAGGTATGGCGGAATTGGCAGACGCGCTAGACTTAGGATCTAGTGGAGTAATCCGTGCAGGTTCAACTCCTGTTACCTGCACCAGAATAATATCAAACTCGAACTTCGAGTAACAATATAAAACGCACTTGATAAAAGCGCGTTTTTATGTTATTATGAATATGTCAAGGAAACTTGCATAAAATAAAAAAGGGAATACTTAACACTCCAATGTTGAGTACTCGCCAATAACTTGGTTAGCACTTAATCTACTGAAAGTAAATTGAGTGCTTTTTTCTTATTATAGATTACTACTTTACTAAAGTAAAAAGTAAGGCTATGAGTAAGAAGATAATTAGGATAAGAGAAAGAATCAAATTATGATTTTGAAGATAAGAAACAACATCATACATTAAATGTGATTCTGGATGCTCAGGAGTGTCAAAATGTGGAACAGGCATATAATCAATCCTATTCCTCCCCAAATAACTTCACCATAGTTATAAGGATCTTGATCTGGCTCGTCTGCTAAATGAATTCAATGCTTATCAATTAGCCTAATCAAATGTTTTATACCTGACGTATTTCTCATTGTCCAAGAAATGGGGTTCAGTTCAAAGTTGGTACTATTTTTATTAATATGATAAAAAACACAATAATAAGGAATATTATGATGGTGCAACCTCCTTTTTAAATTTATTAATAGTAAATAAAACTTGCATTATATTTCATGAAAAAAGACACTCAAAGTGCCTTCCTAAAACTTTATACTATTACTGACATTTAAAACACTACTCAAATGCAAAAACTCTTGAGCTGTAGGAAAAGCATACTCCTCTTTATTGTTGTCTTTGTAGCCAATAATTTTCATAAAACCTATCTTGTTATCTTCTCTAATAATAATTCGGTAGCAATTTTTATTATAACTAATTTTTCTCGCTTTTTTATATTTCATTTTAACCCCTCATTTGTCTTGAATAAGCAATTGCTAAAGCCTCTGGATAATAAGAAAGACGCTTATCCTTTATTTTAGAATATTCCAAGTGTGCACTTCTTTTATCTAAATCATATATTTCACTTGGCTCAAATAGGCAATTAAACTTCTCCTCCGATAAAGCCATATAGCCAGCAGCATCAATAACTTGCCCATCTAATTTTAAATACGTGTGATAATAACTTCCCTTAAAACATGTAGGAAGTAATGAACAAACCACCCTTGCATAATCAAGATACTCTAATAAATCCCAAGAGATAGAATTGCAATGTCCTAACATGATTTCGCGTCTAACATAATTACAAGCTTCATCCTGTCCATTTAAATAATTTAATATTGGTTCAACTACAATTTCTCCATAATCTCTTGTATCAAATATTAACTTCCCTTGTTCATATACTAAATCTTTAACCTGTAAACTATTTTTAATATCCATAATTTTTTTATCAGTAATCTCTCTTTTATGAATATCAGCCAAATAACGCATATAAAGAATAAGCTCATAACGCATATTAAATCCCTCATACTTTAATATCTCATACAAGACACTTTGGTATTTTCTATAATCTGGATCACCCAATACAGCCATCATTAAACATTCAACTTGCGATGCATAGTCATCCACACGAATGTGACTTCCTGAAAACAAATAAGCCAACTCTTCAAATGATAATTTTGTCAGAAGTTGAAATCTATTAACAACTTTTTTAAAAGATAAATCGTTAATATCAATATATTGTCCTTCATTATTCATATATACATCTGCTACTTGCATGCAAAACCCCGCCTTAAAATTTACCAGTTATTCTAGCAGAATACACAAAAAAAAGCAAATTTAGGCAAAAAAAAACACTCCATAAAAAGTGTTTTATCATTATTTATTATCCATTGCTGAAAATAAATTAACTAAAAATTTATCCTTATCAGCATTTGCTTTTGAAATCATTACGCCTTTATACGTTGTAAGCTCAGCTACATGTCCTTCTAATAAAATATCCGTAGGCAATATAGTATCAAGCATAACGATATTTTCTTTTTTATATACTATGTATCTTACTTTGACTTCTCCATGAACTTGAGTAAACAAATGATCACTTGGCAACTTTAACTCATAAGTCTCTGTATTATTCTTCTTATCAGAGCTCATTAATTCACCAAGGAACTCACCATTTCTCAACGCTGGATAATATTCAAAATTAAGTTTTTTAAACGCTAGCATATTATACTTTTTTAAAGCACGTTCAAGCTTTTTATACTCATTCTCGTTAACGTAATCAAGAATATATCCTTTCATAATTTTTCCCCCTCATTCCTCAACTACACCTAAATTATACTAAAAATTTAAAATTATGTCAATTTCCAGCCAATAGAATAGTCCTATGTGACGTTTAGTTTACCATAGGCATCATTTTATTGTCAATAACAATTTACAAAAAAGACACTTTACTAAGCATCTTCTTCTATCGCACCATCCTTACCAATTAGCACTTCTCTTGGCTTAGAACCATTGGCTGGACCAATAACTCCTCGTTCTTCTAATATGTCAACTATTCTAGCAGCACGATTATACCCTAACCTGAATCTTCTTTGTAAAAGCGATGCTGACACCTTACGCGATTCAATCGCAAACTCGACAATTTCATTATAAAGAGGATCATCTTCAGAAGTATCACGTTCCCCATCGACATTACTACTAGAAATAGAACTATCATTTAACTGAGTTAATGATTCATCATATGAAGCAGCTTGCTCATTTGAAACATACTCAATAACTCGTTCAATTTCTTCATCACTTATAAAATTACCCTGAATACGAAGCGGTGTATTTTCTCCCATCGGTTTATACAACATATCACCTTTTCCAAGTAATTTCTCAGCTCCACCCATATCGAGAATAGTTCGTGAGTCAATCTGTGAAGCAACGGCAAATGCAATACGCGAAGGAATATTAGCTTTAACAACTCCGGTAATAACATCAGTACTTGGACGTTGTGTTGCAACAATTAAATGAATACCAGCAGCACGAGCCATCTGCGTAATACGCATAATTGAATCCTCTACTTCTTTGGAAGCAACTAACATCAAATCTGCTAACTCATCGATGATAACAACTATATAACTCATAAGTTGAATCGTATTATCTTCGGGATTCTTTTTCTTAAGAGCAGCCATTTTCTCATTATAACCAACTATATTTTTTACCTTTTCATCGGCAAACACGTCATAACGTTTTTCCATTTCTTTTACAATATTTTGAAGTGCAATACTTGCCTTCTTAGGATCACAAACAACCGGACAAAGCAAATGAGGTATGCCATTATAATTTGATAACTCAACCTTCTTTGGATCAACTAAAACCAATTTTACTTCATCAGGTCTTTTATTTATTAAAATACTATTTATAAATGAATTTATACAAACTGATTTACCAGAACCAGTAGAACCTGCTACTAATAAATGTGGTGTCTTAGATAAATCACAAACACAGTTATTACCATTGATGTCTTTTCCTAAAGAAACTGGTATCTTCATTCCTGACATATCTTTCTGCTTTGACTCTAAAACCTCGCGAACTTGAACACCAAAAGTCACCTTATTTGGAATCTCAATACCAACCGTTGTCTTACCAGGAATTGGTGCTTCTATACGAACATCTTTAGCAGCTAAAGAAAGGGCAATCTCCTTTGATATACTAGTAATCTTGCTAACCTTTGTTCCATTTTTTATCGCTATTTCAAATTGAGTAACTGTAGGTCCTTCATGAACTGCCACAACTTTAGCAGTAATCTGAAAATCCGCTAAAACATTTTGCAAAGCCAAACTTGTCTGCTTAATAAAATCTTCACTATTTTGCTTTTTATTTTTCTTAACAGGATCTAAAACCTCATCTAATTTTGGCAAACGATAATTTGAATTAATAGTAATAAGGGGAACTTCCTGCACTGGAAGAATAGGAGCCTGCTCTTGATGGATATCATCTTCAATAACTTCCGTATTCTTCTTTAAATCCTGAACCGAATTTATTAAAATCGAACTATCATCAATTTCTGGTTCCTCATCTTGATCATAAATTCTTCTCTTTTCTAAGGCCTTTGCATCATTAGGTATCTTCTCTTTCTTTGGCGTTTTTTCACGAGTATTCCACATCTCAACAATCTTATCAATCAAATCAGCAAAAGAAAGATTAATTAAAAGTATTACCCCAAAAAGACAAATAACTCCTAAAATAATATACGTTCCAACTTTATCTAATAAAGAGACTAACGACCAAGAGCAAACAAGACCGATTATTCCACCCCCTGTTTGACTTAAATTAATATACTTGTGGTCTCCAATAACTGTTAAAAAGATCTCTGTTGAATTATTAATAGCTGCCCCTAATTTTATCCCTGATTCTATATGATTCATATGAGCAAAAGTCAAAAAAGACGCTATTAATAAATACAAACCTATTAAACGCGCATTAAAGAAATTAGGTAACTTTCTTTTAAATAGCATATAAGCCCCTAATACTAAAACTAATACAATTAAAACATTATAATAAGAACCAAATAAAAATATTGCAAACTCCTTTATAATATTACCAACTGATCCAAATACTCCTAATCCAATGACCCCCATTAAGATTAAAATAAGACCCGTAATTTCAGCAGAAAATTTAAAGTTTGTCGAGCTGCTTTGTTTTTTTCTTTTACGCTTAGCCATACTATCACCTTAATCTCATTATACCTTAAATTAACCTTTTAATAAATTATATTTGTCAATTAAAATGTAAAATAAACATGATTTTCTTCTACAAAATCCTTTATTTATTTATTCACTATGTGGCATAGTTAATATATACCTAACTATATTTGAGTTATCTACATAATTAGCAATTGCTCTTCGTTCTAGACTATAATACTGTTTATCTATAAATGCTTTAATCACTAAATTCATAAGTTGTTTAAACTGCAAAACCCAAGCATCACTCTCTAACTTTGTCACATTCATTTCCTCTAAAACTACTTTAGCAATATAACAAGCATAATTATGTACATATCTTTTTTTATCCTTTTTCAAATGATCTTTATTTAAAAGAATTTTCCTAAAATCATCATAAAGACTAGCTGCACTCTGATAAATATTTACCGATTTGTAATTGCCAAAAGCTATTTTAGGAATTTGTAATTTTATAATTATTTCATCTAAGTTTTGTGCTTTTCTAACTAAGACTTCAATATCTTTAGTATCAATTAAATACTTTTTACCAAAAAATATCAAATACTTCTTCACTTGATAAAATAAATTAAAATCAAGTCTATACCCGGATAAAATAAACCATTCTTTAACTAAAGAAAAATTCTCTTGCACACTCAAAACCTGTTCTTCTCGGTCTAAATAAGTCATTACTTTTAATCTCTTCAACATCTCATCCATTTTCAATACTACCTTACATAATCTTTTTTACTTGATTTATGCCCCTTCAACTTATTCAATAAATTTCGGATATTCATTCATGTTTATTATATCACTTATTAAAAATTTCCCTAACTAAATAATAACAAAGCCAAAACCGTCACAAAAGAAAAAGAGAAAATTTTCTCTTTAAGCAACTGGTTCTATTTTCTCTTTTCCACCCATATATGGTCTTAATGGAACAGGAATATTAACAGACCCATCTTCATTATAATTATTTTCCAAAAGTGCAATTAAAGCACGCGTTGATGCTAAAACTGTATTATTTAAGGTATGTAAATAATAATTTCCCTTTTCTCCCTTAACACGAATACCCAAACGTCTAGCCTGTGCATCTGTTAAATTAGAACAAGAACCAACTTCAAAATATTTTTGTTGTCTTGGACTCCATGCTTCAATATCACATGATTTATATTTTAGATCAGCAAGATCTCCTGTACAACATTCTAATTGACGAACAGGTACATCTAAACTTGTGAATAATTCAACAGTATATTGCCACATCTTTTCATACCACTCTTCACTATCTTCTGGTTCACATAAAACAATCATCTCTTGTTTTTCAAACTGATGAACACGATATATTCCTCTTTCTTCGATTCCATGAGCTCCCACTTCTTTTCTAAAACAAGGTGAATAAGAAGTCATCGTTATTGGTAAACTCTCTTTTTTTATAATTTGATCTTTAAATTTACCAATCATTGAATGTTCAGAAGTTCCAATTAAATACAAGTCTTCACCTTCAATTTTATACATCATCGCATCCATCTCCGCAAATGACATAACTCCAGTTACTACATCACTTCTAATCATAAATGGTGGAATACAATAACAAAATCCCTTATCGATCATAAAATCTCTAGCATAACTAAGCATGGCACTAGATAATCTTGCAGCATCTCCCATCAAATAATAAAAACCATTCCCACTAGTACGTCCTGATGCCTCTTTATCTAAAGCATTAAAACGCGCTAATATATCTGCATGATAAGGAATATCATAGCTTGGAACTACTGCCTCACCAAATCTCTTTAACTCAACATTTTCCGAGTCATCCTTCCCAATAGGTACGCTATCAGCAACTATATTGGGAATAACCATCATTTTCTCTTTAATTAATTTCGATAACTCTTCTTCACGCTTAGTTAAATACTCAACTTCTTCTCCCATTTCGGCAATTTTTTTCTTAATCTCGTTAGCTTCATCAATTTTCTTATCGCGCATAAGAGCACCAATCTCACTGCTAAGACGATTCTTTTCCGCACGCTCATTATCCATTTTTATTTTAACTTCACGATACTCTTTATCAAGTTCACTAATCTCATCAACTATTGCTAACTTTTCATCTTGAAATTTCTTCTTAATATTCTCTTTTACTATAGTTTCATTTTCTCTAATCAAATTAATATCAATCATTTTTAATATCTCCTTCTTTTTTTACATTTTTTAAATAAAAATTAATTGTTTCACGCGAGGAAGAATATAAGTTCTCTGGCAAGTTATCCATCGAAAACCACTCCCACTTATCAATTTTATTTGGCTCCATAACCTTTAATTCACCACTATACTTTTTAGCAATTAAATGAACATTGACAAAGTGTTTTCCTTCTTCTTGATCATCACTAGCTCCAAATGGCAAAACACTTTCTATAACTAAATTAGTCTCTTCTTTTACTTCCCTAATCGCAGCTTCTAAAATAGTTTCTTCATATTCTTGTTTACCGCCAGGACAATTCCAAGTACCTGGTTCATATAACCCACCTGTATCAACAGCATCTAAGGCTCTTCTTCCAAGTAATAATCTTCCTTCACTATCAAATATTAAAACTCCAACACCAACTTTAATTATTTTTTCCATTTCTTCTTCCATCTCCTAAAATAAAAAAAGATGGTACAATTAGGAGTGCAAATGCACGGTACCATCCTTATTTTAACTCAATCATGATAACGGGTATCCCCGGCTGTTATTACAACACTCATAGGTAGATTCATAAACTTTCTTTTCTTTGTTTTCACCAACCACAAAGTCTCTAAAAAAAGAATAATTTATTACTTGTCCCATATCCTCGTTTTCTAAATTTATTCTATAATAGTTGCAAGAGTTTGTCAAGAACCTATAAAACTGAATTCTTAGCTACTTTAAAGCCACCCCATAAAGCATCATATTTAAATATTATTGAACAAACCTTGTTATCTTCAATATTAACAGTTACTTCATGTTCTCTACGACACCATATTTTATATTTAACAACATGAGCTCCATTAGCTAATCTCAATCCCTTCTCTTCACCAGCACGTAAATCAAATTCCATATCATCTATTGTAATATGTAATGCAACAGCTGCTCCAGCAAATTTCCCAGGTCTAGAAATTATTAAATTATTATCGCTAGACACTTTTGTTCCACAAGATTCACAAAATGTATCTGTCGCCTTTAACTCATTTTCACAATTTTCACATTTCATATTATACACCTCAATTTAATTATATATCAATTATATGTTATAATCCAGCTAAAATAACAAAATAAATGCTATAATTAATTTGGTGATTAAGTTATGAATGAAAAAAATCTAATTACATACTACAATAAATTTAACGAAGATAAACGTTTAAAAACTCGTCATGGCCAAATTGAATACATTACAACCATGAAATATTTAAAAGAAACTCTTGATAAATATGATAGCCCCAAAATTCTTGACATCGGTGCTGGAACCGGTGCATACTCTATCCCATTAGCTGAATCAGGTTTTAAAGTTACTGCCGTTGAACTCGTAAAACACAATCTAAAAGTTATCGAAGTCAAAAACAAAGACATAACTTTAATTCATGGTAACGCACTCAATCTTAGTAAACTAAAAGACCATTCTTTCGATATCATCTTACTATTCGGTCCAATGTATCATCTAATCAGTGAAACGGAAAAAATCCAAGCTTTAAAAGAAGCAAAAAGGTTATTAAAAACCAATGGAACTATTTTAATTCAGTATATCATGAATGAATATGCTATCATCCGTCATGGATTCATTGAACGACAAATTATTCCCTCATTAAAAAATAACCTACTTGATTCTAATTATCACATAAAAGAAAAAGAAGATGACCTATACTCATATGTTCGCTTAGAAGACATAAATACCTTAAACAAACTTGTTAACTTAAAAAGAATAAAAATACTATCTCCTGATACTGTTGCCAATTATTTTCGCCCCTACATTAATAAACTAAGCGAAGAAGAATTTAATGAATTTATAAAATATCATTTGTCTATCTGTGAACGAAGTGACATCCTAGGTTTGTGTGGCCACATATTAGATATTGTAAAATGTAGTGACTAAATATCACTACATTTTATTTTAGAACATATTCATTTCTTTCTAATGCTCTTATATTTAAATCACAAGTCACATTAACCGAACTTGGATAATCTTTATGTTCCCTTAATCCCGAAATCACATATGGATTATCACCCGTTCCATCCCCGCTACTATATAAAACATCATTTTTTAATGAAACAGAAGGACGAATTCCGCTTCCTGCATTATTAGAATAATCGACAAGGTATCCACCTGCATATAAAGCCAGACTTTTGGCTTCTAACATATTCCAACTAGAAGAAAATTTAATATGCCATGGAGTCATAGTAAACCACGATACTCCTATTTGCAAATAAAACGAATCATTAGGTTTAAGAATTCCACTTCCTGCAAAAGTTACCTCATTAGAAGTCAGTAAACCTATCGGATATTTTAATGCCCCATTCCCATTTTTGGCATCAACAGTAAAGGAATCATTTACGTTAAAACACTTGTATCCATCAGTTGGCGAGGTTTTATAATTTATAGCATTATACTCTAAAGAAGGAAAATTCAAAGGAGCATTATTGATAAACCAAGTTTTATCATTAAGAAGTTTACGATCATTACACCACACCGTGTCCTCTAAATAATCAGAAAAAGTCCTCCCCAATATATTTTGTTCATACCAAGCATCAACACGACTCTTTATAGTTGAGTTAGTCTTATTTTCATTAATTAATTCAGGAATATCTTCTATGTGTAAATTATCATGATATTTAAAAGCTCCTACATAATCATTATCAGCAAAAAACACATAATAAATATCTGAACAACTATCCGTGCCAGTTAAACAAGTATAACGATACCTATTAAGATTAGAATAATTATCACTCCAATCCACAAGTACCGGATCTTTAAGTTGAAAATTATTATCCACATAAATAAAATCATCAGCATACATCGCAACAGGAAACATTGACATTATAGTTTCATTATTTCTTATTTGATAAAGATTATCACAAGTCGTTTCTAAATTACCACAAACATACCAATTATTATATTTAGAATAATCATCATACCAATTTTCTGGTCTTACATGAATCGGATTATTTAAAGTAAACGTCCCATCTTCATTTATCGAATAACTAGATGCAAATTGTCTAATATAATAGTAATTATCAAATACATCTAAAGAAGATTTCTCACCTAAAACTATATCGTAATAATATGCTATATCCCCAACTACTTTAGTAATATAATGAACTATATCTACTCCGTAACTAGCATTATCAGAAAAATATGAATACTTTCCAACTAATTTAGAAGGATCATCTCCGTCAGTAAAATATTCAACATTATCGAGTGAATATTTCTTTGTCTCATTATTATAAGAGACGCCTATTCCATATGCCTTACCAGTCATATTGCTAGCTCTTTGCGATAAAATCATCGTTTGTTTCTCAACTATTCCCTTATTTTCATATCCAATATAACCATACATATATCCAGAATAAGAAGGAATTGAATTATATATATTAAACCTATCAGAGCCAATCGTCGAAGAAGCCCCTGTATTACTTGCACAACTTCCCGATTCTGAAGGTTCTCCATTATATACTAATTTAATTCCTCCTGTCTCAGTTGTTCTAACTATTTTCCAACAAAATCCTGCATAAAGAACATGATTATTATCAATATCCCCTCGATAAAAATAAACAGGTGTATCCCCTTCTTCTTCCATACTAGCTAGTCTATATATCCCTTTACCATTTGTATCAGATGAAATAGCACCATAATTTATTCCCGCTAAACTAGTTACAAATTCACTAGGTTTATTATCATCAACAGCATCTTTTATTATCGTATTATATAAAGATCGATAATAAGGTATCTTAACATTGACACTTCCACTTGTTTTATCATGAGCAGCAACACTTTCCTTATCAAGAGTATTAGTCATAGTTATTTCTTCATCTTGATAATCTAAAGAACAAACGACATCAAGATCGGCATCATAATTGCTACTATTATTTTCAATCTCGTATTCTAAAGTCACATCATCAATACTTTGGGAAAAAGAAATTCGCTGTCCTGAATCAGATATCTGAATATCTTCACCATTTAAGACTGCTTTACTAAAACGCACATCAAAATCTCTCTCATTAAATCCTAAAGAAATAGATCCTCGTCCATCTAAACTAGTATGCACTACAGCAAATCCCACTATCAAAAAAACAAGTGGCCCAAATATTAGTAATTCTTTATTCTTCATACTAACTACTCCTTGTTAAAAACAACTATTATAACCTACTATAATTTAATCATACCCCCCCCCGAAAAATCAAGAGGCTTGTTGAAAAAAGGAACAATTTGACACACTTTGTAATGATAAACTAAAAGTAGACACCAAACAATTTAACTCCATAAAAAAAGTTGCAGCAAACCAATGTTCACTACAACTAAATAATCTACTTCATCGTTTTTTGATATTCAACAATAGCTCTTTCTATACCTCGATAAGGTAAAGTTACACAAGTTTTACGATTTCCCTGCTTATATGTTTCATCAAAAACTACTGCTTCATTAAAATCAATATCTTCATACTCTTCTTCATTTAACATTGCCTCAAAATTTCTAATATAGAGTAATACTTCATCAATGCTTTTCCCCATCATATTTTTAATCATTATCGAAGTAGAAGCCGTAGATATAGCACAGGCTTCCCCAGAAAAACGAATATCTTCTAAAATATTACCATTAAATTTAATATATAAGTCAATATTATCTATACATGATTCATTGTTAGAATTTACTTTAACATAGCCGTCCACATTATCAACACTTTTATTAAACGGATGAGAATAATTATCTAATATTATCTCTCTTTTATCATTACTATCCATTATATCATCTCTCTTACAATACGATTCTTATCACTAAGTAGTTCTATTAACTTATCAATTTCTGCCTCTGTATTATAAAAATACAAACTAACTCTCACTGTATTTTTTACTCCAATAGCATTTTTTAAAATCTTAGCACAATGGTTACCTGCCCTAACACATATGTGATACTTATTTAAATAATAGGCAACATCTTGTGGAAATACTCCATCCACATTAAAAGCAACAATTCCACTATCGCACTCTTCATTAAGTACATTAATATGTGGTATATCTTTTAATTTACTAATTAAATACTTTTTTAGCCTTATTTCATATAATTTAATATTATCCATGCCAAGCTTATTCAAATAATCAATAGCAGCAGATAAGCCAATAACACCTTCGATATTTTGAGTACCTGCCTCTAATCTAATTGGCAACTCCTTTAAATAAACTTCTTCTACCGAATCAAAAGACTCATTCATTCCTCCACCCATTTTAATTGGATCCAACTCTTCAAGAAGTTCTTTTTTTCCATATAATACACCAACACCCGTTGGTCCACACATCTTATGAGCTGAAAAAGCTAAAAAATCACAATCTATATCTTTAACATCACATTTCATATGAGGAACACTTTGAGCCCCATCTACCACTAAGAATATATTATTACTATGCGCATACTGAGCTATCTCCTTAACAGGTCTTTCATCTCCTACAACATTAGTAATCCCGGCTATAGATATAACTTTAGTACTAGGCGTAATTGCTTTCATAACGTTGTTCATTGTTATATGTAGATTACTATCAAGTTCGATATAATTAACCTTTATTCCATGAGTATGAGCTAATCTAAACCAAGGTAAGACATTACTTGCATGTTCAGATAAAGTTATTAAAACCTCATCTCCTGGTTCTAAAATATGAGCAAAAAAACCATTGACAATCATATTAAGAGACTCAGTAGCTCCCGATGTAAAAACAACTTCTTCACGGCTAGCATTGATAAAATCTGCAACCTTTTTACGTGCTCCTTCATAGGCAATATCAACCTTGTAAGATATATCATAATCTCCTCTATGAGCATTAGCTGTTATATCTTTATAATAATAATTTATTGCATCAATAACACAACTTGGCTTAAACGTCGTTGCTCCATTGTCAAAATAAATAATATCTTTACTCAACATAGGAAAATCTTCACGATTCATAAAATCACCCTCCTATTCTTTTATTAAATTATAAAATTCTTCATCATACTTACGAATACTACCATATAAATATCCATCACATATTAATTTAACTGCTGCATCATTCGTAATTCCCTTACTCATCAAATAAAACAATGTATCATCATCAATATTTGAAATAGCAGTATTATGATTAGCTATTACATCTCTTGAACTAATTCCTAGTTTAGGTAAAATCTTACATTTTCCTTCAATATTTAATACTTTAATATTCTCTTCTAATACATTATTTTTATATTGCCCTCTAACTAAGGCATTTACATCCAAGTTAATAATACCTCTAGAAATACCACTTATACTGATCTTATTAGTATTATTATCACCATTTAACTCCGTAATATAATTAAATGTATACTCACTATCTATATCTAAACTATGCACATACTCCATTGTGGTATTACTATCTTGAATAACTCTAATATTCTTAACTATCCCATTTCTACTATAATCTAATACTTCTAAATAAGCCCCATTCTTAAGAGTAATCGTTAAATCAACATCGTGATCAATATTATTAATAAATAATTTGGCTTGACCTGTAACTTCAATATTAGTAATTTTCTTACTTAAAAATATTTTATCCCCATCCATTAATATTTTATTCATGATTTTTATTTTCCCCTACTTCATATGCACTAAAACCTTTTTTTTCTACATCTAAAGCTAAATTAAAATCCCCTGATTTAATAATATTACCTTGTTTTATAATATGAACAATATTAGGAGTAAGATATTTAAAAATAGATATATGATGCGTAATTATTAATATAGATACATCATCACTCATGTATTCTTTTAAAGCTAAAGAAAGTACTTTCAAACTATCTACATCAAGTCCACTATCAAGTTCATCTAAAATAATAAACTTAGGTTCTAAAACATAAAGTTGTAGCAATTCATTTTTCTTCTTTTCGCCTCCCGACATTCCCTCATTAACACCACGATGAATGAAAGACTTAGGAATATCAAGTTTATCACAAATAGTAGTTATCTTTTTATTGAATTCAAAAAAGTTTGTCCTTGTTCCTGTTTTACACTCCAATGCACATCTCAGCATCTCGGCATTAGTTACTCCCTCGATCTCCATTGGACTTTGACTAACTAAATATATTCCCTTATGACTTCTTTTTACTACATCCATCGCAAGTAAATTTCCCCCATTATAAGTTATACTCCCACTGACAACTTGATAATTAGGATCTCCCATGATCACTTTACAAATAGTGCTTTTACCAATACCATTTGGCCCCATAAGTGCAACAATCTCTCCATCATTTATCTCGAGTGACAAATTATCAATAATAACCTTATCCTGAACTTTTACTGTCAATTCCTCTATCTTAAGCATACACGCACCTCATTCATATTAATTATAGTTTATAGCATATAAAAAAGCAACTTACAGAATAGCATAAAAACAGTTATTTTGTCGAATAAAAAAAAAGAAAGTCAACTTTAAATCCCCTGTTATCGACAATTTAACTTTCTCCTATTTCATCTTATACTTTTTCGGTTATTCATACCATTTTTACCATATCAAGACAATTTTCCAACAGAGATCTCATTTATATAAACAAGCATATTTTAACATAAACTGCTCATCTTTTTGTTTATTTTCAAACTGATATAAAGAACAAAAAAACATTTTTAATAAAATATAATTGCTAATTAGTACATAATATGGGATATTGGTTATACCTGCCAGATATTTTAACCATTGTTCCATTAAATATTGACTTTCCCCATTTTTTTTACTAAAACTCAAATACTCATTTAAAAATAAATCAGCTGGAACTAACAAAAAAATAGCACATATATCATAAATAAAATTTATACTTTTTGAATGCAACAAAAAAACAGAACAATCAGGATTGCTATCAAATCTTTTGAAAAGATTAAATGGATCTTGAGCATTTTGACCATCGCTAATAATAAATCGAGATAATTCCCCGCTAATCCAAACAATTCTCCATTACTATAAAAATGCCAATCATAAAAATCTGTATCACAATAATCTTTAAAATCTGTATTAATAGTTGTCCTTTTTACATGTTGTTCCTTTTTATTTTCGTATGGTTGAATATAGGTAATATACTGTAAAAATTCATCAGGCCATAAACGATTAAGATCACTTCTAGAAATTTGAACATTTAAAAACTCTGCAACTTTACATATATCAATTGGAAAACATATATCAAGTTTATATTTTTCATAAGTATCCTTTACGACTTTCGCACAAATAGAATGTAAATTATAGAGTACATCAAATAAATCATCATCTACACAATACATGTAATCATCTCTTCTTAATACTATAAATTATAACACTTAAATATTTTTTTACAAATTTTTGTAGTTTTTATCACAAAAAAAGCCGACATAGTCGACTAACCGCCAAAGGATTGTAAAATAGATAATACTAATAACATCATAACGCCAATACCTGTACATACAAGCATCTGCATTGTCTTAGCTTCCATCTTATCAAGACGTGATTTATATCGTGCTTCTCTTGCTTTTTGTTGTAAAGACGATACAGTACGCGAGAACGTCAAAAGTTGTTCTTGTTTGCGCTCCTGTTTACCTAAACCTAAACGATACAAAAGACGCATCATACGCATACTATCACGTACTGGATACTCTTTTGCAAAGTCCATATAAGGTTGTACTGAAGAGTCCCCTGCATTAATTCTCTCAATTAAATCTCTTAACCCCTCTTGAAATATTTCTGGAGCATCACCAACTGACTTTCCTAAAGCTACTGGAACAGTATAATGTTGTATTAATATCTCGAGATTCTTTAAATAATATGGCAACTGTGTATCGATCTTATGTAGATGACTCTTATAATAGTTCTTAAGCTGCATATATGGCAACTTAAACATTCCAAAGAATACTCCTACTATAACCAAAACTGAAGACCCACTTAACTTACTTATAAACATAAACCCAATCAACAAACTAACAATTAAAGCCTGTTGCAATCTAGAATTAAATAGTTTTTCGATATCAACAGCATCACCATATTTAGCCTTAGCATAAAACTCAAAATCTTTCTCTTCCAGTTTCTTAAAATAAACTGAATTATCATCGACAAACTTATTTATACTAAAACCACCTATATACTGCATTACAAATAATACAATAACGGCAAGTAAACCAATTTCTAAATACATATTACTCAGCCCCCGTATCTTCATTATAGAATTTCTCACCAGATATTATAAAATAAGAATTAACTATAATAACTGCATGCAATAAAAAATGTACATACCATAAAGACAACATAGCTTTATAGTTATTTCTATCTAAAAGTGTTTGAATTAAAATAACTAAGAAATAAAGAGCTACACCAAACATAACGAACTTCTTATGAGAAGCCTCACGATCCATCTTATCACGATAAACACCTTCTACTAGAAGGTCAATATCAAGCATCATATTTTCAAAAGACTCACCGGAATCTTTAGCACCCTCTTTAGTAACTTGTAAAAACAATTGATGCATATTTTTTACCATATAATACGGATATTTTTCATTAAACCATTCAACAGCCTCATCAATAGTACCATTTTGATAAGACATCGTAATCATCTGCTGAACATCACTTAAAACGGGATCTTCTAAGATATTTGATGATACAACTCCTTCTAAGGCCTTAACAAATGATTGTGTTGTATTAAATTCATTTATAACATTTGAACAATAAACTTGAATTTCTTCAAACAGAAATTCACTATAGACTCTTTTATTACGTAAATAAGCCAAATAAGGAATAAACATAATAGACAAAGCCGCATATAAAACAGCCGTAACGATACTATAAAAGTAAACATAACCGATTATTAAGAATAATCC
Source organism: uncultured Bacilli bacterium (assembly GCA_950097225.1). Classification (GTDB taxonomy): domain Bacteria; phylum Bacillota_I; class Bacilli_A; order RF39; family UBA660; genus CAG-582. The sequence continues at coordinate 6,245 of CATNCE010000012.1, read as the reverse complement.
ACCGATCATGACGACTTGCATTAGGTATTCTTTAGGGCCATATTCTTGCCCTAATTCTTTACTCTTCTCTCTAACTTCTTGATAACTATAAGGAGCATACTTATTATATATATTTTTTATTCCTGTTGCGATAAATGAATAAACATTTGCACCATTTTGTTGGCGATAAGATATAACAAATATTCCTATGACTAACATAACAAAAAGTTCCATATAGTATTCCTTCTTTCTACATTATTTACTTAATTATTGAACTGACTCTGATGTATTATTTGGCATTCCCACTTGAGAAACCATATTTTGATTTTGTTGAACAGGCATTTGATTGTTTGCCATTTGGGGCATAGCAACCTGATTTGAAGCGACAGCTTGTGGAGCAATACCTGATACACTTTGTTGTACTGGCACTTGTTGAACTTGTTGAGGAACTGCTTGTACTTGTTGTACTCCCCCTTGCGGTTGCACTTGATTTTGAACTCCCACTTGTGCTTGTTGTAGAGTATTAGGATGCACTGCCTGTGGTATTTGTGGACTGACATTTTGAGTACTTTGAGAAGCCATTTGTCCTCCCTGATTTTGAAGTGGTATTGACTGTCCTCCAGCATTTTGCTCTTGATTTTGTGCACTTTGAACTTGCTGCTCTTGTCCTTCTCCATTTAAATTAAACGGATCTTGTTCACTGTGTGGAGTGCTTGCTTCTTCGCTCTTTTCAAGAGCCTTCTCTGCTGTCTTATTAGTATCGTCATAACCCTCTTCTGCATCTCCAATACCAAATGGATCTTCTGGTAACTCAACATTTCCAATTGCTAAATAATCACGCAAATTCTTAGTTGGATTACGCATTATAACTCTTCCATCAAGTTCCTTTTTATATAACATATTAGACATTGGTAACTGTGTTTCACTATCAACATAAAATTCACACACCTCAATTATTTCTCTTTGAAAACGCCCTAAACGTTTAGAAAAATATCCTTTAACATAAATACCAATTTGTACATAACGATGAATTGATCCTAAAAACTGCGAAATATCTTGACTGGACTCAAGCAAAGAATACATACGCATTGGTATTGATGATGCACGATCAGCATGGATTGTTGACAAAACATGATGTCCTGATGAAATTGAGTTACGAACAGCCATAACGGCTTCTGCAGAACGAACCTCAGCAAGCAAAATCCAAATTGGATTCTGACGCATGCACGCAACTAAAGCTTCAGTATAAGAGGCAATATTATTGGTCTTCATAGCTACAATATCACGATTTGGAAATATCTTATCTAAGTGTAACTCCAAAGTATCCTCAATACTAATAATTTTTTCATCTTCTTTAGCCTTACTAGCTAAATACTTAACTAGCTCGGTTTTACCTGAACCAGTTTCTCCAGCAACAATAATATTGCAGTGTCCTAAAATACATTTAAGTAAAAAATCATGTAATTTTTCTGTAACATATTGCTCGCTTAATAATTTATCTTTGTTCAAACGAATCTTAGCTGGCGTCTTACGAATCAAACAAGCAACACCATTAGTAGCTATCGAATCGTGAACGAAATTCATACGCAACTCAGCTGACTCAGCATCCAAGAAAGGATGTGCCATATTGAATGTTTTACCCATAACATTTGAACATTGGAAAGCTAATTTTTCCATAAATGTATTATTAATATCTGGCCTATTAACTTGATAAATTCCCTTAGATAAAGTTTTCAACCAAACTTGTCCATTATTACTATAGGAAATATCGGTTACATCGTCTTCATCTAAAAACTCCTGCAAAGGGCCAAAATCCATCTGATCAAATATCGAATTTAACATAAGTGAACATCCCTCTCTTTATTCTAAAATACTATCCAGCTATATAAACAGATTTACTTAATATAAAGTTTTCTATTTCTTCATTAGCAATCCTTGTCTCTTTTGGATTTTCTGAATAACCTGCATTTCTTGGTACAGGAATTATTTGCACTCCTGCTCCACTAATCAAAAACGCTTTTCTTAATAACTCATGATACTCTCTTGGAACGATAAAGTATATCTTAGCTGGATTAGGTTTTTTATCTGAATCAGTAGCAAAAACATCTTCTCCATTTTTATCAACTACTTTTGTAACTTTTAAGCTCTCGATAAACTTTCCAAACATGATGGCATCTTCATCATCAGTAGCCTTAAGGAATAAATCAATATAATTTCCTGGCATAATTGAGCATCCATAAGTCGTATGGAAATTGACATCCAAGTCAAAAATAGTATATCCATCAGGTGCATCAGCAATAGGTGTCTTCTCAGCCGTCTTTTCATCAATTAATTGTTCCGAATAGAAAAAGCTCTTCTCAGGAACCTGATACCCTTCAGCAACATACTTCCCTTCAATATCTCTTCTATTTTGTAATAAACCTCTTCCACTAGCAGTTATAAAAGAACCACTAATTTTAACTGTTCCAACCATATCTCTAGTAATCTCTTTTTTAGCTGTAATCTTCTGTAAAGCATAAGGAAGAGTTGCTGGTTGTACTGCTCGTTTAACCATATAACTATAGACAAAATAAACGACAATAATCATTGCAATAACTAAAAGAAATGTCAATGTATTTGGATTACTAAAAAATCTTTTTATATTAACTTTTAATCTCTCTGTGTCCATATCTTTCCTCCTTAATTAAATACATGAATTTGGTCTTTTATAAATTGTTGTAAATACTCACTTGGAACCTCTGTTTCACCAGCAGCTGTTGTATAGTTCTTATTAAATATTACAGGTGATAATTCAATATCTCCTTTTACCCACTCTGTTGCCATGAGTAAATCAAACATATCATCATCAACGGCAAACAATAACTCCGAAGGTTCACCATACGCTAAAGTGTTCTTAACGATATTATTTCCCTTAGAATCTTTTACAGCTAATACTCTAATACTTTTAATTAAAGGTCCATAAATAGCCAAATTGTTATTATTAAAGTCCTTTGCTGACATATAAATATCAATATAATCTCCTGCTCTTATGGAATTAGCAAAAGTTGTCTCTTTGTCAACTTCCAAACTAAATACAGTCTGTCCATCTTCAATATTGGCAAATGCAGCATCTGGCATCTCATTAGCATCACTTAACTGATCTTTATAAAATAAACTTCCCTTAGAAATACTTGTCTTATGTGATACGTACTTACCAACTACTTCTTTGTAATTTTTAACGACATTATTAGCCTCATTTACATATGTTGACGCTATTTTAATTCTTCCAACCATCTCATCTGTTATGAGTGTTCTTGAAGGTATGGATTGTTTCGCATATGGTAAAGTCGATGGCGATATTGCATCACGAACACGAATGTTATAGCCGATAATCAAGGTTACAATACAAGCTGCAAACCCTAAAATAGTTACTGTATTTTTATTACCAACAAATCTTTTAATGACTCCCATACCACTTTTGGACTTATTCTTTCCCATTTTCATTCCTCCAATATAAAAATTACCTACCCGATAACCCTCTACTATGACAATTATATCACAACTTACTTGATTTTCAAACAAAATGAATAGCAAATATGTTAAAATAACACTAGGTGATATTATGCAAAAAAAAATAACTTTTAAAGAAGGCCTAATCTATGCCATTATAGTAACCATCGCCCTAATGTTTTTACAAGTACTATGTTATTCACTAGCATTTACACTAACTAAAAACGAAGCTACTGGTTCTATTATTGGCTACACTATTGATATCTTAATCATTTTTCTCATATATAAAAAAGACTTAATAAAAGACGCTAAAAATATCAAACAGGCAACCAAAAACAATATAAAACATCTCTTACTAGCATATATTATTCTTACTATCCTAGTATATATAGTTAACCTTATTTTATATAACATAACAAATGATCTCTCAGCCAATGAAAATCTAATTCGTGAATCTTTAAACAATAACTTCGTACTTCGCTCTCTATCGATATGTTTGCTAACTCCAATAGCCGAAGAATTAACTTTCCGCTATCCTTTTAAATTCGCCAAAAGAAACAACACTTTAAAATTTATAATTTATACATTAATATTTGCCTTAATGCATGTTGTCGTATCTACCTCCCTACTAGATTTACTCTACATCATTCCCTATATTTTTCTAAGCATGAGCATCGGCTACTCATTTTATAAAACAAATAATATATATACTTCTATGTTTTTTCACATAATAAATAATACGACTGCTATTATAACGCTATTTTTAATTGGAGGATAACTATGGAAGAAAATATCGAAATAAAGGAAAAGAACAATAAACTACATATCGTAAAAATAATTATTATTACTATTTTTACTATCAGTCTAGTCTGCTTATATGCTCGTTTTATTGCTACATCTGGCTTGCAAATAAAAGAGTATCCAATCAAAACAACTTCTTTAAGCGAAGCATACGATGGATTTAAGATTATTCACTTAAGTGATATTCACTATGGCAGCACGATAAAGTTAAAAGAACTAAAAAAAGTTATCAAAAAGATAAATGAATTAAAACCCGATATCATTGTTTTTACTGGCGACTTAGTTGATAAAGACGTTAAATTAGACGATAAAGAATTAACAGAAGTCATTAAAGCTTTCCGCGAATTAGATGCCAAAATCGAAACTCTAGCCGTTATGGGAAATCACGACTATGATCATAATTACTTTCACGAAATAACTTCTAACTTAGAATGGCATGTTCTCGATAATACTTACGAATATGTCTTTTACAAAACTAATGATCCAATTATATTTGTTGGTTTAGACGATTTAACCAGAGGAAACCCTGACTATGTAAACGCATTTAGTTTTCTAAACGAAATAAATCAAGATCTATATACTATTGTACTAGCCCATGAACCCGATCAAGTAAACGAAATAAAGAATTACAATTTTGATCTTGTTTTATCAGGACACTCTCATCTTGGTCAAATAAGACTCCCACTTATTGGTGCCATTTATACACCAAAAGGATCAAAAAAATATTACGATGAACACTATAAAATTAACAATGCTAACTTATACATAAATGGCGGCCTTGGAACATCGACAATAAAAATGCGTTTATTTAATCGCCCATCTATAAATCTTTATCGTTTTTACACAAAATAAAAACTCCTTCATAAAATACTCTAGAAAGGAGTTTTTTTATGTATCAAAATTATCGATATCAACCATCTTATGATGATCGTTTTGGAGGTTTTGCTATTCCCTTTTTATTAGGCGGATTAGGTGGCGCTGCTGTTGTTGGATTATCTCGTCCACGACCTGTTTATGTTAATCCAGCTCCATATCCATACCCACCTTACCCATATGCTCCATATGGCAACTATTACTAATAATTGCCATAATCAAACAATACGAAAGTAAACTAGATCCTCCATAAGATATAAATGGTAAAGTAATGCCTGTAATAGGAAATAACCCAATATTCATTAACATATGAATACTCTCTTGTAAAATTTTCATAACACAAAAAGCTACCATCATATATTTAAGCATGCCCGTCTTCATCTTAATATTATTTAAACAATATATATCAAAGGTAAAATTAAATACTAAAAAACCAATTAATCCTAAAAAACCAATATGTGAAATCAAATAAGAAAAAGCAAAATCCGTAGTTTCATAAGGAATACTTGCAATACTGCCACTCCCCGTCCAATAAGAAGAACCAATTCCAATTAAAGCCCTATTGAGCTGATAACTACTATTATCAAATAAAGAAAATACTCTTTCTATACGATAATAAAACGAATAACCAAATATCTTTATTATATAATCACTTAAAAATAAAAATGATAACACTCCTATAACTGCTAAAACAATCACTCCGGCTGCAAAAATCTTAACATTCTTCTTATCCTGTTCACGATACAATAAAAGACTAATCATAATAACAAAATAAAAAATAACATTTCCCGTATCTGGCTCTAAAAATGTCAATATACTAGGAATTAAAGTAATAACAAAACACTTTAATTTATACTTTTCATATCTAACAACAATATAACTCAAATACATTATTAAAACTATCTTCATAAATTCACTTGGTTGTATAGAAAAAAACGGCAAATCAATCCATGCCTTGCTACCATTGATAGCCTTACCAAAAAACAACAAATATAAAAGTACAACATTTAATATAATATATAAAGGTCTCACTAACTTTTTTAAATCAAATTTACAAAACATGATCAAACAAATCCCTATTACATAAAATATTAACTGTCTAA
>CATNCE010000011.1 GCA_950097225.1 uncultured Bacilli bacterium | reverse complement strand
CTACTTTGTCGACTCTTTTTCCGCCCTTTTTACATTACCTTCGCATTCGAGCTCTTCCTCTCAAATACCTGCTCTACTATATATCTTTTTTTCCCCTTTTGCAAGTACTTTTTTTACTTTTTTGGACAAAAACGCTAAATTCCCGCAATTTCCTTATATTTATTGTAATATTTCTCAATCATTTTTTTATCAAATGGGCCAATATTGCGCTTTTTCATATCAATCAAGCTATCTAATTCACTTTTTAAAATTTCATCCAATTCATCAGAATAATGCATAATCTTTTTATGATAGTTGTATTCATTTTTATCGAGAATTCTAAATCCGCCATCGGGAAAAACTCGTAAATCAAGGTCATAGTCAATGTACTTAACAATATGATCGTCTATTAAATAAGGCGTAGCTATATTGCAGTAGTAGAATAGTCCTTGTTTTTTTAATTGAGCCAAAATATTAAACCATCTATTTTTATAAAAAAACATTATAGCTGGCTCTTTAGTTTTATGAGTAGATCCATCACTCTCCGTTATAGTCGTCTTAAAATCCCCACAGACGATGCAGTCATCCAATATGTCTATAACTGTTATCCGATCAGAAATACTATTAATCTTTCCATTATGTTTATAGCAATGTAATTCTAGATTATCTCCAATTTTTATATTATTCATTTCATCACCGCTTAATTTGTATTATACACTATGACATTTAAAAATACTATAAACAGCGTTGTTTATTTACATGATCATAAATTTTGACAAATTCAGACAAGTCAATTGCGGAAGAAGATAGAATAAAGCCATCATTACATTGTATTTTTTTCAAATCCTCGATATTCTCTGAATTTATTCCGCCACCATATATAATTGAATGATTTATATTTTTCTCAATTAGATAGTCCTTAATTCTTATAAGTACCTTTTCAACATGCTTATAGTCAATTTTTGAGTTTTGGCCAATTAGCCAAGTTGGTTCAAAAGCAATTATAATGTAACGAGTATAATCAGGAATTCCTTCTAGCTGCATTTCTATACTTTTTAGATCCAAATCATTTTTATATTCTTCAAAATTTTGAGTAACACAATAAATAGGAACAATCCCAACATCATTTAAATTTTGAATTTTTAAACGACTATCATTAACCGTTTCATTAAAATATTCTTTTCGCTCAGAATGTCCTACTAGGCAATATTTTACTCCAAGCCCTTTTAGCCCTTTTGCACAAACTTCGCCAGTGTAACTTCCTTTAGCAAATTTGGATACATCTTGACTACCCAAAGAATAGACTCCTTTTCTAAAAAGTAATAAATAAGGATACTGGGGCATGACAATTACATCTTTATCATGAATACATTTTTCATATTTAAGGATTGTTTCTTTAGTGAAATTCATCTTAAGATTTAATACAAGTATCATTTTTCCCTCACAAATGATGCAAGTTCTTTGGTTGCCAAGTATTCAAGCGATGCTCCGCCTCCTGTTGATAAAAAAGAAAAAGCATTTTGGTATCCAAGCTTATTTACTGAGGCAAGCGCATCCCCGCCTCCTGCAATAATAATAGAATCTAAATTTGCCAACACTTTATATAGTTCTTCTGTTCCATTGCGGTACTCAGGCTCTTCATATTTTCCCATTGTCCCGTTTAAAAAAATGGTTTTTGAATTTGTTAATACTTCTTTATAGTTAGCAATTGTTCTTGGACCAATATCATATATGAACGCATCGTTTGGTATTGATTCAACACTATACTGATTAGTGCCTTTTGCCGATGTAGCTATGACATCAAGTGGCAGCAATATTTTAGTTGGATATAATTCGAGAAACTTTTGTACAGTAGAAACAAATTCACTACTATATAGACTAGAACCTATTTCATAGCCCGAGGCTATTAAAAAAGTATTTGCTATACCACCTCCAACGAGTAGATAGTCACACTCTTTTAAAAGTTCTTCTATCAAGGCTATTTTGTCGTCAACTTTGGCTCCACCCATGATAACCGAAAATGGTTTTTTTATATCCTTAATTAGTGGGGATAATCCATTTAGTTCTTCAGCAACTAAAAATCCGTATGCCGATGGCAACAGCTCAGCTAAACCATAATTTGAAGCGTGTTTTCTATGAGTTGTTCCAAATGCATCATTAACAAATACGTCTGCACATGATGCCCAGTATTTTGCAAGTTCTTTATCGCATCCACTTTCTAATTTATTTGGGTAATCTTCAAAACGAGTGTTTTCCATCATAGATATGCGATTAGAAAATGCATTTTTTAGTTTATCACCTCTAGTTTCTGGTATAAAGTTAATCGGAAATTCCATTAATACTGATAAAGCATCAGAAACAATTTTTAAAGAGTTATTCTTTTTGTCCTCTTCATTTTTTATCTTACCTAAATGAGACATAATTAAAATATTAGCATCGTGAGTTAGTAGGTATTCAATTGTCGGTATACTCTTTTTTATTTTTGTGTCATCAAGTATTTTACCTTCTTTTATAGTAACATTTAAGTCTAATCTTAAAATAACATTTTTATTAAAAACATCAATATCTTCTATATATTTCATAATCATCATCCTAGTATAAATTATATAAAAAAAAAGGAGTAATTACAAGTTATGTAACTACTTCTTACTTTGCAATGTACTTATCGAATTATTATAGTCATATTTTGAATATTTGTATATAGCTGTATTAACTAACTTAATCCAATGTGGACTTGCAATCTTATTACCAAAATCATCATATATCGGACAATACACTCTTCCTATTTTGGCGACAGTATTCAATCCTTTACCATAATAGTTTTTAGAGAGTAAGCGAATATATGACAATACCCCATATTCAATATTGCGATATTTTATGAGTCCTTTTGAACTCATTCCTCCAAAGACATTATTACATTTAAGCATATACTTAACTTTATAATATCCGGATTCTGCGGCTCCTATACTTAGTGCAACGGTCGTATCGACATTTGTATATATGCGAGTTGTATAGTAGATTATAAGATTTTCTACATATTTTGCATCGCCTGTGTACGGTATCCTTTTTTTATTAACTTTTTTAGGATTCTTTTCTACGTAATCATAGAAATATTCGACTATTCCGTATTCAACACTTTTGTATGTCTTCAACTCGTTCTTATCATTTAGTAAGAAACCAATATTTGTTTCGTTGAATTCCATATCGCTAACATCATATCTATTACGAAGATCTCGGATAACATCGTCGTAATTAACGCCAAATGTCTTAGCAAAGAATTCAAGTTCGGCGGCGTAAGTAGTAATGTAACTATCGATTAATCTTGGTTCAACAGTTACTTCCTCTTTAGGTCCAGCTAATTCAACCTCATTTTTTTCGGCATTGATTATGTACCTTACTATACCATAACTATTGGTACGCAGGGGTACCGGATCTGATGATTGTTCAGTTCCTATATCATCAGAATAACCTTCCGCATTAATGTGAACACCTACTGTAAGTACAAATATTACTAATAGTACTATACAGAAGACTATATGCTTCCAAGATACCTTAGAAGCCTTTTTCGATTCCATTTCTGGTCCTCCTCTTTTAGTCGAACGATGATTATTTTATCAAAATTGCTCATATTTGTCAATTTGACTTTTTCTAAAAAACGCATATGCGGGCTACGTAATTCATGTTTTTTTCCAAAGAAAAAGACCTTTAAAAGGTCTAAATATTTTGACGTTCTTTAAATTTTGTTTCAATCTCAGTTGCTAAAGTTCCGTTAATACTTTTTACAAGAATATTGTTATTTTCACTCACTGTGGTAATAATACGCTTGACGTCTTTTATAATTTTTTCTTCACTGTCGATTTCATATAAGTAATAATACCATATGTTATTGATCTCTAAAGTATCAGCAACAATATACTTCTTTCCGCCAGATAATTCAATTACATTTTTTACTGAGAAAACCATAGTATCCTCGTTATGCTGCTCGAGAGCGCGAGATAGTTTCTTCAGATTTTTCTTTTCTTACCTCTAATGATGTTGGAAATTGCAATGTTACATCTGCTAAATATCCTGGAGAGGATACAATCTCTTCAACTGTTAATTCATTTTCAAGGGCTTTTAAATCAATTTTTTCTTGGTTATCTCCATAATAGTATATATCTTCCCAACAGTTTTCATCTTGATATACATTTTTTGCTATTTCTGCTAAGGTTATTTTGGCATTTATCGTGAATAATACATAGTCGTTTTCATCATCAACTTGATTTTCATCTTCTTGGTAATAATCGGATGAATTATCATTTGCATCTAGTGCATAGTCAACCTCGCTTTGGATCGCTACCATCTCTTGAGTGTCAAATAGTTTTTCTGGATCAATGTATATATCTTCACTTTCTTGATAAATCTCTGATGTTTCAGTTTCTGTTAACTCAGCACTTTCATCATTATGGTCTGTAGAGACTTCATCTTGATAAGATTCATGTATTTGCTCTAATTGTTGTGCAAGATTAGCATTTGCTGGCTTGATTGCAACGACTTTTTCTAACTTGTCTTCGGCAAGACCTTCTTCTGTTTCAAGAGCACTAGTAGTTTGAGCTTCCTTTTTGGAAGGGACATCAATTGGTTCTGCATCTTTTTCAGAATTAGTGTTAGATTTATTTTTTCTTGGCAATATAATCTCTACTTCCTCATCATAGTCATTTTCTAAAACGCGATATCTGGTTAAGTTTTCACTTAATGCTTCTAATTGTCTACCTAGTGAACATATTAGTTCATAACGATTGTTTATTTTAATTAAATTTATTTGAACTTTTTCTTTTTCGATGTAGTTTAAAGTGTTAATTGCATTTAACAATTCACGATTTATCTCTGCATTATTGCAGCGTCCCAATTGTTTTCCAAGTTTTACTTTATTATTTTTTAAAAGTTGAATAGTTTCCTCGATTATTGCAGCGCGTTCTTTTCGGGCTTCTTCTAAACGTTCAGATAAACCGCGATACTTATTTTGAAGATATTGAATATAATCGATTATATTGTTTGATGCTTTATAAAATGATGCTCGATGATTCTTTGAACCTTCTGCTCGACTAAAATCTTGCATAAACTACACTTCCTATCATAGAGTCATTATAACAAATAATGTTTATATGTTCAATATTAAAGGCATTAAAAGTATAATTTAGAATATTTTTATATCTTCAATGCCTAGATGAATATGCTCAAGATTCGTTTTAATCATCGTATACTAATTGAAGCCCTTCATAGTTTTGTAATTTCCATTTATCTTTGAAAAATAATTTATAATTATTTGTTTCAATATCTTCTTTAATATCTTTGTATAATTTACTTTGATCATTTGGGAACAATTCTAGTAATGCAGTAAAAATAATCCTGCGTTCATCAGAGCTAGTATTTATATCGAAATTTCTATCTCTTGCATATTTATTATATTTATTTATTATCCTTTCTACAAAACGCTTAGTTTCATCATTTAATTCAATTTTATTTATCTCTTTTTTTTCATATGAATTTAAGCTAATAATTGCATCTATGCTATCAAAATCAATTAATTCGTTTTCTATTTCCATTATTAAATCTTCCTTTCCGATTTTAAATCTTTTAATAATTTAATGTACACATAAGGAGTTATCCAAACTGCCAGCTATTTCTATGTATTATAAGGAGTGAATTATAATTTTTGTACTTAACGTACCTATATTTATACGATTTTAAACGTTTTTTATAAAATCAACAAATTTGGTAAAAAAGAAAAGAAACAACGTAATTTCGTTGTTTCTTGTATCTACTAAATGGCGCCCAATGTAGGGTTAATTGTTTATTACAAAACAACGTAATTTCGTACAATTATTGTATTGAAATTTACTTATTTTTATGTTTTTTACTCTCATTTCATATACTTCGGAGTAATTATGGAGTAATTTTTTTAAAATCATTATGAGCAAAAATTGTAAGTATATGAAACAAAAAATTAATAAAGGCGTATGGTGCATATATAATAAGGAAAGAGTTTCAAAAGAATTATGTTCGGGATGTGAATATAAGGAATATGAAAACTCTACAAAATCACTGCAGAAAAAAATGCAGAGGTCTGCAGTAAAAGGGAAAAAACATAAATTGACTGAAGCTACTGATATCCCTACTGCATTAAAAAAGAAAGTGTGGGAAAGAGATAAACATAGATGTATCTTTTGTGGCACTCTTGTTCCATGGAATTTAGCTAATTCACATTATATAAAAAGAAGTCAATTAGGCTTAGGAATTGAGCAAAATATTATGACTAATTGTGAACGATGTCATGAATTATTTGAAAGATCAACAAAAAGGAAACAAATGAAAGAACAAGCTAAGCAATATTTCATTAGTCTATATCCTAGTTGGAATGAAAAAAAATTAAAGTTCTCTAAATATAAAAAATGATATCATAAATATGTTAATTTTACATATATTATTAATACCTTGAGTGATATCATATTTGACAATATGATATTATTTATGGTATAAATAAGTTACCGGAGATGATTGTCTCGTCAGGTCTATAACTGATGTATGATTTCGAATTTAGTGCTTAGCACCTTCTCAGTTAGGGGAAAAAGAGCAAAACTGCTCTTTTTTTCTATGGAAGAAATAATTTTACTTCAATAAAGCTAGTTGTCGAACTTATATTTTTATTATTAGATATATATTGTTCGTACTGACTATGTAAATAATGTGCCATAATATCTGCACTTTGTATACCAAAATTTGTCTTTGAATCATAATTTTTTACTTTTACTTTTAAAGAAGATTTTATTATTGGCTTGTGTATAAATGAATAATCGTAATTTATTATTCCATTAACAAGTTCTTCATATATACTATCTTCTAAATTATAGTATCCATTACTCTTGGTTTTGGAGTTGTCAATTTTTATATAAAGATTTAATGGTAAATTTGGATCGATGAAATTATTAGAAATTGAGTATAAAACGATTTCCTTTATGATTCTTTTTTGTGCATAGTCACAAAATCTTCCTCTAGCAGATTTATCTTGCATTATACCATCATAAATTCTGTCATTTTTAATAAAAACACCAAAGTTCTTTTCTGTTTTTACTAGATTAAAAATATGTCTTTTATCTTTTGGTGCCATTATGGTAGTTCCTTTTATTTCTACGCAATTACCATTACATTTTGACTTATTTTGTTTACAATATTTACACTTAAGACTATCTATAATAGATTTGTATTGATTTACAAAGTTCATATAATCGTTAGAAGAATAAAAAAACAATCCGCCATATATACACGAGTTTTCGTTCTTATTTAGTTTTCCAGAATCGTCCATTAATATAAATATAGTCTGCAGATTAGGATTAGTTGTATTGTCATTCATTTAAAATCACCAACTAAATAATATCATATAATCTTGTTTATTTCGACACTTTATTTATACACTCTTAAAGTATATTTATAATTGATTCTATATTCTTTTACTCCATTATATTCTATGACACTAATATGCCATATTTTATCAATGTAAGGATCATTGATATTCAAATACTTCTTAATAAACTTGTCTATCTCTTTAAAAGATAATTCTCTATACATAACAAATTCTCCCTTTCGAGTTGTATATACTATCACTTATTGTTGTCGATATTTGTCGTTTTATGTTATTAGAGCACAAAAAAACACCGAGAAATTAATCTCGGTATTTTTATTTTTTAAATTCTTTTGCTTTTGATAAACTATTTTTCCCAAATAGTCCATCTTGCTTTGTATTGACTTTCTTTTGAAAAAGTTTCACTGCTGCTATAGTTTTTACTCCGACAATTCCATCTACAGCTAATTTTGCATTAACTGCCCAGTTTAAAAATCTTTGTAGATTTTTTACTTCTATCCCTTTGTCTCCGTTTTTAAAGTATCCTCTACTTGGTAATTTAGGAAATACGCCTGTATACGTATTGACTACCACATTATCTTTCTTTATACCAAAGTATTCATAATACGAAGAACAACAAGATTTAGTTCTATAAGCTTTTATTGATTCGTCACCATACCACTTGCGATTGGCAACATCGGTATGCGTTTGGCCACTTTCATTCGAGCCACCTCCACATCGATAACCAATACCCTTTTTGTGCCCCATATCTTCTAAAGCAAGGCATACTTTTTGCGAGGGAATCCTTTTCCCATCTTGTCCTATAAAGTAACAATCAACAGCTTTTCCTTGAGTATGGCTTCCTTTGCCACTACCACCGACATTTTTATCATGTGTTGGGCATCGATATGCACTATAGATAATACATGACTTAGCATTAAGTTCTGTTCTTAAGCTTTCAAGCAAAGAAACTAACTCACTATCAATTAATATTTCATGATTCTTGCCACATTTACATTTAAATTCATTTGTATTAAAATGTGCACTTATTTGAATTTTGTCTGAGCTCTTATATTTTATTACTGCCATACGATCACTTCTCATCCTTCAACTTTTCAAAATATTTAGAAAAAGGCAAGTTAATGCCTAACTCTCCAAGATTTTCATAAAAAGATATTGCTTCTGTCGAAATGCAAACTGTAGCACTACCTACTAGGAAAATATTAACTCCTGTTAGTAAATCAATGGCAAATCCTAATACTAATGCTATTATCCAAGCTAATTTTTTTATATATCCATCTCGAGATATGCTCGAATTAATTTTTTGAAATTTCAAAGCTTTCAAATATCCTGTTATTACATCTGTGAAAATAAACATTCCACATAATAAAAACAGAGTTTTTATCTCTGTTATTGATTTAATTATTGTTATAAATTCTTCCATCTTTTTCTCCTTCATTTTCTTTTAATATATATTTTTGTACAATCAGTAAATCCAGAGCATTGACTTCTCCATCGCCGTTTACATCTTCTGGAATTTCAGTTTTAATGTTAAAAATCAGTATAATTAACATTATGTTTATTATTATTAATATTAAACTACTTAATTTCTTCATAATTACCTCTTTCTTTTTCTAGTTTAGTTACTCTATCTTTTAACTCATCAATTTGTTCTTGTTGTTTTTTAAGCAATTGATATAGCTCTTGTTCTCCCTTTGATAAAAGTGCTTCTAAGTATAATTGATTAATTTGTTTGATTTTATCTTTTCCTACTTCAAAAACTAATTGTTCATCTATTTCTTGAAGTTCATCGTCAATATAACCTATTTTTACAAGTTCATTATTTTCATCGTTATTATAAACAAATTCTCTATGATTAATTTTTTCAATCAGAGGAAGAGCTTTTATTTTTGTAAAATCAATATCATGTTTAAGTCGTTGATCAGACGTTGATAATCCTACGGCATAAGCAGTATTGTATGTTTCTATAACTAAACGTGGAGATGCCCCTTGTTGTATCCATAATTGCCAAATACAATCGCCTTCATCATCGCCAACAATTATATTTCGTCCTCCTACAGAAGCTTGACCAAAATCGGCATTTGCTACATATAACATTCCTATACCTAAATCAAATAATGTCTGTCCGTAAGCTGATAAGGTGATACAATGCTTAGGATTAGCTGTATTTATTGTAAAAATACCTGAGACTTTTTTATTATTACTCATCGTTTTGTCAATAATTTTTTGAACTATTAACAAATCTAAAGCATCTAATTTTCCATCATTGTTAGCATCATAAATATTTTTAATGGCTTCAAAATAGCTTGGCCGTAAAAGCATTTGTTGAACAACATTTATATCATTTCTATCGTAATCATAAATACCATTAATATTAGTACTAAATGAATTTTTCGATAACGAAAATCCTCCTATCGTTCCACCTGTGGCTGTAATATTACCAGCTGCATCAAGCCTAAAGTTGCCTGCTGATATGATAAGTTTTCCCACTGTAGAAATATTTATCTTACTTCCTCCAGCAAAAGTTATCTCATCTGCAGATGCATTTAACATTGATACTATCTGATTACTATCATTTTTACTAACTTTTAGTTCAAGTTCGGCTTTTATATCATTTGGTGAAGGATCCCAATCTGTATTTTTATTCCCGTGCTCTAACTTAACTCCACATATCTCAGCATTTTCTCCTTTTAAAACTCTGAACAATAAACTTTTTTTGCCACTTATATTACTTAGAGTTTTATATGTTACCCAATATTTTCGCCACTCAGATGTTAGTGAAAATTCAATTTTTCCATCGGTTATATTAGTAGATAAACCTTGCGAGCTAGTCCCTTGCAGTATTGCATCAGGATATATATATGTTCGAACTTTTGTGCCTTTAGCATAGAAAGACAGTGTATATTCGTTATTTGGCTCTAAAGTTAACGTTTCATACCATCTAAGGCAATCATCATAGTTAATAGTTGAATTAGTTAAATCAAGACTGGAGCTAGAAAAATTTTTATAGGCATTTAATTTCAAATTTGATTTAATATCTATTTTTGAATTATCTAATAGTTGAGTCCCTGGCAATAAATTTGTTCCACCAATATCAATATTATCTAATTTCTTAGATACCTCTAAATGAATTTTATCACTTTCCATTGCAAATTGAGATTTTGACACATAAGTATCGTTTAATTTAGAATCAAGTAAATATTCTATTTCCATATTTGGATACAATTCATCGTTTAAAGTAACATAATTGTATCCTTTATTCATATTTAAAATTGTGTATGGCAAACTATGTGTTTCCCCATCTTTTTTAGATAAAACACCATTTTTAAATATCTCTTCATCATTAATTTCATAATGAGCAATTATTTTTCCGCTATCATTATAAATGTTTAAATCGATTAAAGCTGTGTTTTCTTCGTGTGCTATATATTCTGTTGGTTCGTTTGTTTCAATTTGAATACTATTAATAATTTCTTTTTCGGATGCTTCTTCAATATTTACCCAATATTCTATGTATAAATATTTATCATTCGATCCTGTTGTTATTGTTAATATATTTGTATTATCATTTGATATATAATTATTAAGAGTAATTCCCTTATTTGCAAATGTTGGATAAGAACCAATTCTAAATCTGTCGCCTGATTTTTTCGAAATAGCATACTTCTTATTTGGTGCACATGGAAATACTAAAACTTTGTTACCAGAGTTATAGCTTAAAATCCCATTTGCTATATGACCATTGAAACTTATACAATCATTTGAATTGAATAAATTTTTATTACTTGATATTAGTTTTAACCATGTTCCAGGTGGAACAAAAGAACTTGCTTTATTGGAAATCATCGGATAAATCGTTTCATCTATTGTTGCCCCAGTTACAACTTGAATATAAACAAGAGACAAAGAAACATTTTTTATATCAGCTACATTTCCTTGATAGATATTGTAATATTTTGAATCAGTTCCTCTTCCTATCAATCGTATATTCGAATTATACCAACCGCTGGCCACATAATCCGTTTCTATTTTAAATCTTTCTTTAGAGTAATCAAACAAGCTTTCACCAAGAATCATAGCATAACTAGTATTTGTCGCAGTCCCTTTTATAGTGATTGATCCATCTTCATTAAAAGTATAAGTCACACCATTCATTGACGCGTTTTTTCCCTCATTTTTTAAATAATTTATGATTTCTTGCGATTTACCTTCTATTTTTATTGACTTTAAAGGATATTCTCCTGCGTCATCTATCTCAATAGGGTTACCAGTTGCTGTTTTAGATGTGGTTATATCTTTTTCAATGGTATCAACATCTTCGACTAACATATCGATTTTTTTGTTATTTTTATCACAATTTATCTCAGTTCTTCCGACTCTACTTTCTATAGAATTACTATACTGATATTTCGTTGTTGTTTCTTTAAGTTCGTTCATTTTTAAAGTTGATGTCCATGATTTTGAATCTTCCCAATCTCCACCATCCCAATTTAAAGAATGAGATGTAATATACGTTTCTATATCATTTAATTCAAAATCTTTGGTCCTTATCTTTTGACCAACCTTAAATTCTAATAAACCATATGGTAATATTAATTCTGTAATAGGAGTGTATAAAAAACCATTAATTTGTTCAAAAATAGACTTACTTATATCGTATCTATCAATTACTAACCAGTCATCCTCAATTCTTAGTTCATGGGGAGTCGTTGGGATTTGTTCTGGATACCTAACATTATTTTCTGTCACTCCTGTGCTTAAAATAAGAATATTAGTTGCTGACGTTTCGTTTCCATGTTTGAAAGATTCCCAATCCTCGATTTCTTCAACACTATCATCAAACCATCTAATAGAATATGTCTTATCTTCGTTTACTTCGGCCCAACCACAAGCATATTTTGCTATTATTTTAACAGCTGTTCTATATTTGGGATTATTGCCTAAATAAGGTTTTTCTTTTAGAATTTTATTTGAATTTAAAAAAGTACCTTTTAATGGTACTCCTGTCTTATTTCCAATCCAGGTTGCCCACTCTCCTAATGTTGCAGGAAAAGAAAAAGAATCTTCATAGTCTTCATCAAATTTAATAGATAAATCTGAAAGTGTTAAATTAGCTTCAACACTTTCTTCATTATTTTTTAAATCGTCAACATGCCATAGTCCAAACTTATTAATATTTAAATATGTTTTTTCTAAAGAATCATATGTATGATTTTTATTTAAAATTGTTAATTGTGCAGAATTTTTTATAAATTCTCCTATAACATTTTTATCAACAACAATTTCATCATTTACTTTAAAACTTCTTAAATCCGAATCATTTATATTAGTTATTATACTCATGATACATCTCCCATACTAATAAATTCCAATAAAAAAGGTTGATAAAGTATATTATCAACCTCGTTATTTGGCGGCACTTTATCTACTGCTAAATCTGGCCAAGGAACATAAAAATCTTTTGTAACAAACTCTCCTACATAATGGTCAAAATAATAAACGTTCATTTCTTCCTGTTTAATTATTTCAAACAATTCTTTTACTTGGAAACGATATAATTTGTTTACAAATTGCAAAGTATAGTCTGGAATTATAGCTTGTCTTTTTTTATAAAGACGTCCGTTTAGTGTTCCTCTTTTTGCTTTTGATTGCAATTCGTTGGATTTAGGCTTTAAACCACCTTTCTCAATCCAAGTCCAAGGAATTTCAAAAAATTTTGTTCCATTCTTTGACATAAATTTTATTTTATCCATAATTTCACCTCTTAATTTACCAATAATGTAGTTCCTGTTATTGATTCAACTAGTCGTATACCATCAACAGATACACGGCCTATCTCTTCTAATCCACATTGTAATATGAAAGTACCATTGAATATAACTTCCTTACCATTTCCTGATTCTTCTCTAACGATTTTTCTAATTAAACCTTCTGGAGCTTCTAAATTCTTGCCATTCCTTTGATCTCCAAGTATTGCTGCAAATTTAGCATTTGGGGGTATTACTGCTCCTTGTGCTAACATTGGTATTTGTGGCGTTGATATTGTATTTATAACATTTTTAAATGGTTTTGCTCCTAAGATATCTATATTTTTAATTTTCTTAAGTGCGTTATTTATGCCATTAAAAGGAACTGATACTACTTTATTAATTCCACGAATTATAGCATTAACTATATTTTTAAAAGCACTAACAATTCCATCTTTAATACCATCAAATATTTTGCCTCCAGTTGAAAATACTGACTTCACTTTTGACCAAGCATTTGAAAATGTGTTTTGAAAAAATGATGCAACTGTTGAAAATACGTTTTTAATTCCATTCCATGCATTTTCTGCACCATTAACTAATGTTGACCATATATCGGTAAAAAAATTTTTAATTGGTTGGATCACTTCTGTATCAAACCACTCAGCTGTTCCTGTCCAGATTTCTTTTATAGAATCTAATAGAGATTGGAAAACTTCAGTTACTGCATTAAATAATCCATTTATACCATTTAGTAATCCTTCTATTATATTTTTTCCAAAGTCTTCAAAAATTGTACTTGGACTATGAATACCAAATAATGTTAAAAATAATTCTATTATTTTATTAAAAACTTCACCTATTTTTGAAAAAACAGACATCATGCCATTTATTAAACTTAAAATAATGTCTATTCCACCTTGTAAAATTTTATCCATAAATTCTGGATCCTTAATTGCTTCTATTATTGAATCTAGTACTCCTATGAATAAATCTTTAAGCCCACAGAATCCAGAAATAAAAATATCAATTACTTTTGCCCCTAGTCCCAACCAATCAAAGTATAATATTGCATCACCAATAGCTTTTCCTATAGATTGCCAGTCAAGAGTGGTTAATGTAACTAATAATAAATCTAGTGCTCCAAGGATTGCATCAGATATTTTAGTTCCGAGTTGTTTCCAATCAAAAGTTGCTACGAATCCATTTATTCCCAGACATAAATTTTTAGCAATTTCTTTACCTTTATTAAAAAAACCTTTTACATCTATTTTTTCAATAACATTATTTAAATCTGTTGCAATCCGTGCTCCTGCATCAAACCACAATCCATTACCAATTTTGTTTTTTAAGTCTGTAAGAAGATTGTCTAAGTATGTACTTGTTTGAATGTCTTTAGAGAAATCTAAATTATTAGAACTCCCACCACCTGATTTACTTTCTTCTCCATTAACCTCTAATTTATCAAAAGAGGCTATTGTTCCTTCTTGAGCATCACCTATGGCTTTTTGAGCGTTAGCTTGATTGTATAATTCTTTTGCGTTTTTCTTTGCTTGAGTCGCTGTTTTACCAAACACACTGGCCATAAAAGTTGCAATACTTCCAGTTACTCGAGAAAGTGCATTCATCAATGTATTTATTGCAGGAAGTATATAATTATATATAGGAGCAAATGCTGTCATTAAATTAACTTTTATTTGATTTAAGCTATTGGAAAAGTTTTGATTAGACTTCAATAAGTTTAAAAAGCCATTAGATAAGGATGTTAAAGAATTTCTTAAAACTCTAAAGATCATAACAGTACCTAACAGTTTAGTAATTCTAGATTTAAACTTATCTATTTTAGTTCCAATATTATCAATGTTCCCACTAATACCTTTTTTTCCTATTAAAGTACCAGTTATGCGATTTCCAACACTTTTTATTCCATTAAAAATACTATTAAGATTTACTTTTTCAGTTTGCTTAATAGTATTAACTAGAGAATTGGCTTCTTTTTTTGATTCTTTTAACGATTCGATTGCAAGATTTATTTTTGATTTTAAGTTCTGAGCTTCTATTGAAGCGGCAGGATTAATTTTTATACTTTCTAGTTCATTTTTTAATCTCATACTTTCATTGCTTAAACTTTTAATTTTATCTTGAACTATTTTAGCCTCATTATCTAAACTATATAAATCAATATTAATTTTTTCTTGCATTGAAAAATTACCTGTTGACTCAGCATCTTTATAATCAATTTGCTTAAAGTTTATTTGATTTAAAATTTCGTCATATTTTTTTTTAAACGAATCTAATTCTTTCTCATTTCTCTTAAGTTGACTTTCCATTGCTGATAGGGAAGCAGGTGTTTTATTTCCACTTGTTAACTGATTATATTTTGCTTTTAAATTATCAAGCTCAATTTCTTCTTTTTTTATCTGTTTTACTTTTTTATTAAATTGGGATATAAGCTTATCGGTTTCCTTTCCCATATTCTTATATCCGTTAATTAAATTTTTATTGCGTAACTCTGTATTGATTACTACTTTTCCTTCTGAATGCTCTCTTCCTCACCTCCATTAAATAAATTCATGAATTTATTTTCTTCTTCACTAGGTTCCGAAATGTAATCTAAGTCAAGAATTTCTCTTGATTCTATAAATATATTTCTTTCCTCTTTAGTAAGTTTACCTTTATTTTTTTTATCTCTAAGAGAAATAATATTACTAAAGGTTGTATTTTTCCCTATTTCTAAAAATTTATAACAAAATTTCCACCAATGAAGATATTCAATGTTTTCCAAATCTAAATTTACATTAGAAGATTCTATTGCTGCATAAATATATTTTCCATCTTTAAAAAAGGAATATATTCTAGGAGAATCAGTATCTTTGTGTTCTTCTCCACAATCTAAAAATAAAATTCCTTTTTTTATTGCTTCTTCTTGTTCCTCTGCATTTTTAGGAACAAATCCGTATAGTCTCATTAACATAATTGTTGTTTTTTCTTCGATAGTTAAATCGTCATCTTCATATGCTAATATTATTTTTAAACAATTTCTAAAATCAGTATTAATTTCATGAATAGTATCTCCTATTTGTATTTTAGTAGGAAATTTGTTTACTAATGGATTCACATTACATCACTTGACTTCCGTCATCTAAATAATTGTTTATTTTACTTTCCCTTGCTTCTTTGAATTTAGGCATTACCGCATCTAATAGTGGCATCAATAGATTAACATCACATCCATTTCCCATCAATATTTGTGAAGTTCCTTCGCCAAATATTTCATCAATACGTTCTTTTATAACTTTAATTCCATCTTCTATATCATGAAAGTCTTTTTGACAATCCTTAAAAAAATTTGAATATTTTTCAAAATCCATTAAACTATCAATCTTAGCATTTCCTAAAACTTCTAATTTGTTTAAATTATTGGCACTTTTTGATATATCATCAATCATATTAACGATATCGATAAGTGCACGATAGGCTGTTATATCATCTGGATTGTAACTTATTTTTCCTAATATATTACCTTTTTCATCTTCAATATTTTCTACAATATTTTTATTTTTTGCAACTATAGCCATTTTTCATTCCTTCTTTCTTATAAAAAAATATAGGAGTGTTTTATAACACTCCTATTCTTAAACTAAACTATAACTGTTGGAGTAAATTGTTTTGTCTTTGGATTAAACGTTCCTTTTGTTTTTGGTCCTACCCAATTTAAATCATAAGGAGTTCCGATTCCTTTGGTATCTCCGCCCCATGATTTCAAATCTATAGCAGCTTTTTGTCTGAAGCATGGATATTCATTACTTGTAGGTGTCTCTGTCATGTCAACTTCCATAAATTCTTCCACTACATCATCCAATTCTAAGTCATCTTCATAAATCTTTTTTAATTTTTTAGCTAATTGTCCATCTGGATTATAGTAGCATGGATCAACAGAAGTAACTTGAGCTCCTAGAGTAACATCTACTGTTGCTTCTCCAAGGACATTAGTTTTACTTTCAACTTCATTATTTAATGATCTTGTCAATTCATCATTGTCTTTTCCAATTGGCTCAAAAGTCTCATTTTCGCCAGAAGTATCAATGTGCATTAACAACCATTCTTTTCTTTTAGACTTTCCCATTTTTTACCTTCTTTCAATCAAAAAAATCCGCGAACGGATTCTTTAAGTCTTTTTCTTCGTATTTAACGATTAATTGTATTTGATAACAAGCTTGTCTTAAATTTGGATTAATACTAACTAGATATCCACAAGTAGTTATTTCAATTTCGTATACATCCTTATCTTTAGTATAGAAAGGAAAATCGCCTGTTTCATTAAGTTCATCAATCCAATCTTCAAAATTATCATAAAATTCGCTATTTTTTATATTATTTTCAAGTTCATTATTGTGTGGAAAGTTAGCTCTTATAATAAAAGCCTTTTGTTTTAACTTATTACCGCTTATTTTTTTCTTTATTAATGATTTTATGGGTGTTTTTTCTATCGAAGCAGTATTACTATCTTTTGACAACATATCTACTCCTATGCCCTTTAAATCATTAAAATAAGGACATGTTAACAACAAATCTCTTAACCATTTGTTCATTTTCCACCTCTTTCAATAAACTTTTGAACTGCTAATTCAATTTCTTTATGTCTATCAGCCCACATTCTCGAAGTCCAGAATGGCCCTCTTAATCCATTCCAGTTGTTAATAGCTCTTCCATTTGGATCTAATATCTTAGGAACTCCTGGTCTAGACCAAAATCCATAATTAGGATTAAACATAGCTCCTTTTAGATAATCTGGATCAACCATTAAATTACCATACCAATGATATCTAGCATATGGACTATTATATGTTAAACTATTAGATTTAACTATTACATTAGTCTTTAAAAGCCCATTTTCATATGGTACATAGTCATCAGACAATCTCCATACTTCATTAGTAAAAAATTGTTGAGCTAATCCATTTTCTTCTAAATTTAAATCAGATAACATTTCTTCTACAGAGTTTAAATGAAACTTGGCATTAAAGCTCATGATTATCTTCCTAAAATAAGAATATTATCTAAAGAACTCCCTACGATATTAATATCAAAGCTAAAAACTGATATTTGTTTATAATTAACTAATTCATTTAAACTAGTTATATCTGGTCCTACTCCGTAAACAATTCTTATCCCCGTATCTAGTGTGTAAGTATCTTTATCGCCTTGATAACTTTCTTTAGATATGTATTTACCTAAATTTTCTTCGCCATCAATTATGATATTGATACTATTCGACTCTACTACACCTTTACCAGAAATATTAATTGAATCAGTTCCATACCAGTAAACACCTTTTAGTACATGTTTAATATAATTCTCATTAGATGAATTATAAATAGTTATTGTATGTGGTCTATTCATCGTTGACCTCTATACATCAATCCTGTATGAACTAAAGATTGATAACATATTTTATATATTTCTTTCTCTAATTCTTCTTCTGACATAATTAAGTTGGACTGTTGACTAGATTTATTTATATAACTAATAGATCTAGGTCCTAATGTTTCACTAGCAATTTCTTTACTATCATTTTTTATTTTTTCTTTTAAACCTGCTTGTTCAAATAACAATTCTGCAATTTCACAAGTAGTATTTTTTATTTTGTCTGTGATATTATCTGTATTGATTCTATCTTTAGTATAATAATTTACTTTTTTACTTGCTTCTATTACAACTTTTTTAAATGAAGATTCAGGTATGCTAGAACCTTCGTATTCTCCTATATAGTAATTATAATTTACTAATTCAGTTAGCATACCTACCATCTCCTATTCATCTTTTTTATTTTTTTTAGATTCTTCAATTAATTTATTTAAGTCTTCAACTTGTTTTGTTAAATCAGCTTTTTCAGTTTCTAAATTCAATTTTTCTGTAGTTAAGTCTTCAACTTGTTTTGTTAAATCTTCAA
The DNA here is from genome assembly GCA_950097225.1 of uncultured Bacilli bacterium. Classification (GTDB taxonomy): domain Bacteria; phylum Bacillota_I; class Bacilli_A; order RF39; family UBA660; genus CAG-582. The sequence goes on along the minus strand of CATNCE010000011.1, from coordinate 24,666 downwards.
TAGTTTTATTAAGCTTCTTAATGTCTTTACTATCAATATTTTTTTGAATTTTCTCTTCTATAATATTGCCTTTATCATCAAGAGGCAAAAAACCTCTTTTAAGATAATCTTTTTTTTCATCTTCTGGAATGCTATAAATAACATTATCCTTTTTTACTTTTATCATAATTATCCTCCTGTTATTCTGAATCTATTTTTAAATCTGTATCAGTTACGTCTTCATCTAATGCAATTTCTGTTGGATCGTAGTCAACGTAAATACTATCAATTTTATTATTCTTACCATTTGGGAAAATAAACACATCGTTTAAATCTCTATTTTGGTATAAAGGACCATCGCCTTGAGTATGTTCTCCTGCTAAAAATAAATAAATTGAAGATATTTTATCAACATATTTTGTAGTTAAAGGAGTTGCGGCTAAAAGATTAATAGCTTTTGAAGTTGCTGTAAGTTCGAATCCATCTGTAAAATCAAATTCAGTATAAAATCTTTCTTCATCAATTACCTCTATTAAAATTACCCCATCAACAACACAAAGTCTGGTTTCTAATCCTTTTGTAGAGTTGCTTAATCTTTCAATATTGATGTTACGATTGTATTCTGTAGATAATGAAAGCAAATCCATTATTTCGCCTCGAACATAAATTATTAGACCTTTATTAGAATATCTACGACATTTTCTAATATACCCCTTAATTTTGCTAACTACATTATCTTTTGTCCATTCACTAATCTTTGTTGCTGTTGCTAATTCTTTAGAAATAGCTTTTGATGCAACTTTAGAAAAGAAATAAGCATCTGCTTCTGGAATAGCTTGTGTTTGAGTGAAAACATTACTAATATTCTCAATAGAAGCTGTCCTATTAGTTTCATCAACTTCTCTTTTATCAACAAAAAATTCTACATCTCTATCATTTTCGACAGTATAAGGGATATCCTCTTGTTCGAATTTTTGTCTATTCCATCCTCCTGTTAATTTATGTTGTTTATATCCACCTACTTTTAGAGTTGTAAAGTGAAAAGTTTTTGCATTTAGCCATTCTACATTTGTTGCTAAGAATGGAGCTAAATACGAATTTTCGATAAACATATCAATAAGTTTAGGTTGATATGTCTCTGCATAATTTAAAACACCATTATTATTCATAATATAATTCCTTCTTTCTTTTAATTAAAATTTTTAAATTTAGTATTTAACGAAACATTATTTTTTACTTCATCAAATCCTTTAGTTGGAGTACTTACACTATCCGTAAATTTGGGATTAGCTACATCACTAAGGAATGCTCCTGTATCCTTAGCTTTTAAGTCTTCAAGCCACTCTTTAGCACCTAAGAATTTCTTAGATTCTTCATCATACTTGAAGTCTTTTTCATTAAATTGTGCTATTACTCCAGCCTTAGCTGATTCACTAGCAAATTTAACTTCATTAAAAAAAGCATTCGTTCTTTCGTCTCGAATACTTTTCTCTTTTGCCTCTTTTTCAACTTTTTTTCTTTCAGTTTCTGCATCTTCATACTCTTTTATTTTAGTTTTTAATGCTTCAACGTCATCTGAAGTGGGCATACCTTCAATTTGTTTTTTTAGTTCTTCAATTGTTGTCTTTTGAGTACTTAATTCATTATCTTTAGCTTCGATAATTTTTTCTTTTTCATTTTCTACTACAGTTCCGTGTTTAGCCATAATAGCTTTAACTTCTTCCTTAGATAAATGTACTTTTTCCTCTCCAATTTCTAAACTTTCTAAATAATCTTTCATATCTTTCTCTCCATTCCACTTTTTTCTAGAGGTTTAGTCCTCCAAAGATTAAATATGTTTGTTAGTTTCTAGTCCTAACAGACCATAGTGCTATTTATAAGCACTAAAAAAGGAATAATTATCGCTATTATTCCCAATTTACTACTTATAAAAATGTTACTGGAGGCAAGTCTCCCCACTCTTGCATCTCTTTTGACCATAAAGGTGTGTGGACGGGAGATTTGTCCACCTCTCCAGTACATAAATTATATCATTTTTTAAATATTTCCTCAATTTTTCCTTTTTTTATTAAGTTATCTAAGTTAGAATGTTTCATATTTTGCATTTGAATAATTGAATTTTTATAACCTTTTTCTTTTATATTGTTTATTGTGTTTAATTTCATAGTTATTCTAATTCTATCATTATCAATTAACTTTATTATCCAAATAGTATCTTCTTTATCTAATTGCTTATACACTCTATCAGGAGTTCTAATAAGTTCATCAATATTGGATATATATTTTTCAATATCTGGGTGTCTATCAATAATGTGTTTCTTTCGTTCATCTGTTAGTATAACATCTTTTGTAGTCGTATGTATTTGATCAGTATAGTTTGATATATCAAACTTCCCAACTATTAATGATTTCTTATAAGCATCATATTCTGTATTAACATTATTACTTGAAAAATAAGTTTTTTCTCGATTATAATTTCTTTTTAAATTATTAATATCACAATACTTATCATATTCTGTATTAATTTCTCTTAACTTTGTTTTGTATTTTTCAACCCTGTCATAATTTTTTATTTCTTTGAATGAATCAATCTTATTTTTATATAATCTAATTTTTCTCTCATACTTTCTTTGAGTTTGTTGTTGATTATATATTTTTTCATTTTCTTCTTGGCTTATGTGAATTGCCTTCGGAACTGATATGCCTGGAAAGAACCCCCATTTTGTATGTCGGCAATTAGCTCCGCCTATTCCTTGAATATCTCCCTCATTACAAGTTTCTTGGAAGTTTGGATATTCTGGAGTAGAACCAACCAGTTTATATACTTTTCCTTGCCACCACGAATGATTAGTATAATCGTTAGCATCAGTAACTCTTGCACCTAAGTGTTGAGATACTTCAACATATTCAGCTTGTAACTCATTGATAAAATTCTCAGATGCTTTATTAGTACATTGAACTACTGCAGTTATAACATCTCTTCTTATACATGAATCAATGCTGTATCTTCTAATTACCCCATCTTTTTGCTTATATTGTGCAACTATTATTCCATTATCAATCATTTTATTAATGGCTTTACTTACTGATGTATTATAATCGAATACTCCGCTACTTACTTCTGTATATGCTTGATTTAATACTGACATATAGGATTCCTTAGCACCTTCAATGGCTTTGGTATTTATTAATTTAAATATTTCATTTACTTCTTTATATGAATTATTAATGATATCATTAAACGTTTCAGACACTATTAATTTATCAATATTAATTTTATAAGGTCTTACTTTATTTAACTTCTCTATTGTTTCAATATCTAGTGTTGATAATCCTGCATCTTTCAACATATCAATAATCTTTGATTTAGGTATTTTAGAATACTTTGATATTATCTCAACTGCTTCTTGATTTAAGCCACCTAATTCCTCAATTTTTTTTATATACCATTCCATAGAGTTCTTAAAACCTATATCTTCATATAATTTAAAATGACTTGCTATTTTTATTAGTAAGTCATGTTCTATATTTTGATATATTTCAATAAAAGGAACTATTAACTTATCAAAATCAGGACCATTTTGCATTATTCTTCAAGTTCCTCTTCTGATTCTTGTTCTTCTTCGGTTGATTTACGATATTCTCTTTGTCTCTTAATAAATTCAATAGCTTCTTTTTCTTTCATATTCTTTGTATCCATAATGTATTGAACATCAGAAGTTATTTTATTATTTCTTTCTATAAGGGCTTGATTTCTTGCACTTTCTTTATCAACAAGTATAGAATCATCCCAATCATGTTCAGTAGTATAATCAGTCATTACTGGAATATCATATAATTTGCATAAAACATAAATACCATATATTAAGTCATCTAAAGCTTGCTGCATAGTCTTTTGAATATTTGAAACAGTAACATAATACGATTGCTTCATTTGTTTTATTTCTTGAGCAGTTTTAGGGCTTATATCAGCTTTGCACAATGTTCCATGTTCTAGATGACATTGAACCTCAGCTTGTCTTAGAAGTTCATTTAAACCATTAAACAAAGAAGTATCTCTTATTTGTGGACTAAATACATTATAATTTTTATCTTTCACTTCATCAAAAATCATTTTTCTAAACAATCTTGATTTACCTTTTGGCATTTGCCCATTAGCATCAAGTAAAGATTCGTCAATATCAATTGCCAATTCACTGCCTTCATACTCCCAAATTATTCTAGAAAATTGTTTATCAATTTGTTTAAGTGTCTCCTTGGCATTTGCCCATATTGGCATTCCTATTGGACTTGAATTATCTATATTGTTAACTGTTGGCATTGTAGCAAAACCACCAATTATTCTGTCTAAACCTTCTATACTTTGTTCTGATTTAATATCTTTCCATTTATCAACTTCAGTTAAGTCTATCTTAGATTCAAATACTACACCATTTAAAGTACCTTTATAAGCAATATTTTTTATTGTTAATATATTCCCTACTAACTCATTGTATTCTAGCCTAGAATATACTTTATTTTCTTTTACAATTTGGTCTATTGTTATAAATGCTAATAACTCACCATCGTCCGTAAACTTAACTGGAATAAATTTATCTGCTTGGATAACATTTATCCTAATCTTGCCATTTGAATAATACGGCTTAAAAAATATACAACTTTTACCTATCATCAATTCAGTATTTGTTTGAATTTTGTTAAGGAATCTCTGATATACCTTGTTTATGTAAGGTTCAGAACATACACTTTTATATTCAACAACGACAGCTTCAGATACTTTTTCACTAATTGTTTTAGCAACGTGTAATGAAATAGTATTTTCATCTAACCAAGGTTCATTACCATTATAGATATTTGCCCATTTTTGTATAGCATCAAGTATATCTTTGCTCGTTTGTATATCAAGATCAAAATCTTTAGCTATTTGCCCATAATCAAACATATTATGCCACCATCCTTTTATTTTATTTATTAGTTTACTAAGCATCATCTTCATCTCCTTCCTCTTCATCTCTTTTATCTTTCATCATCGGTAAAAGTCTTCGGATAAATTTCCATATTCCCATAATCAAATATCTTGTAGCATCCTGACAATGATCATTAGTCTTTACTGGTACTTCTTTACCTTTATCTAATAAATCTTTGTCGTATTCGTACATATACATTTCTTCTTTTAAATGTTTTTGTTTAGGAGATATAAAAAGACACTTATATGAAAGCATCTTTTGAACTCTACTTATTCCCAAAGGGACATCATTTCTTGCATCTTTGATAATTACTTCAGGACATGTTCTTTTTATTTCTTCAGCTAATCCCTTCGCTGATGGATCTATAAAAACATACCTAACTCTTTTATTAGTGCATGATTCTATTTTTTCTTTGAACTCTTTAAAATTTTTTGCATATTCACTTGGGGATTTTTGTTTTCCAGTATCTCTACCAGAATAGTAATATTCATCTATTCCACGAACTACTTTATCAATTACATCTAGTCCGAATGCTTCATAAGTTGTAGCATTCATTTGACCATAATCGACTCCTATATACAAGAAATCAATATGTTTTATTTGTTCTTCTGTGGGTTCTTGTATATGAGTATCTTCATTGAACATATAGTAGATTAATTCATCTATTCCAACACATAAGCCTAACCATAGCCATTTCCACATCTTTTCATCAAGTTTTCTAAGTATTTCTGCTGATTCAATCAGCTTCTTACCTAACCAACCTGGTGGAACATCTCTGTAGTCTACATGAACATGTAGACAATCTGGTCTTTTTTTTATTTTATCAAGCCATTGCATTATTTCTGCTTTAGGATTCCTTGGAGGATTAAAGTAGTATTCCATAACGAAGTCTTCATCATTGCCACGAATAAATGTAGCTTCAATGTTCGCTAGTTCGTCTTCTCCATCACCTTTATCAAAGAACTCTGTTAATTCATCTATAATAACCAATACGATTGGTCTATCTTCATCAATCATACCTTTTGTATCATCTATTGAATCGTTACCAGTGAAATATATTGTATTACCTGTTTTCTTATAGGTTATTTGCATAGGACTGACAGTTATTTTAAAATCACTTTTTTTTAATCCTAATCTATTAATTGCTCTTAAACATTCTTTAAATACAGTCTTTTTTAGCTTATTATGGAATTTTCTAAGCACTACAACTGATCCAGGTGTCGGACTAATAATTGTAAATATGGCTTTAATTCCACCTCTACTGGATTTAGTTCCTGCTCTTCCTGATGTGTATATTTGATGAGTATGAATAATATCATTGAAATTAGTTTGAAATTTCGGTATAAGCAAATCGCTTAACTTAATTGTTCTCTTCTTTTTCGAATTTAGGACAGTCATTTAATATGATAACTCCTTCACTTTCTGGGTCATCTTCTTTATTTTGCTTATATCTCATTTCTTTTAACTTTATTGATTTATCAACTATCACACCATATACAGTAGCTATATCTTTAACACTTGTAAAAGCATCTGGCTTTTTAAGTTTTGTTTTTAAAGCATTTAGCGATAAAGTTATTATTTCTTTTTGATCTTCTGCAATCGAATCCATGTAGTCCAATATATCTTTTATATTTTCTTCTTTTTTTTGTTCGCACTTATTTGCAAATTCTTTATCCTCTTGAACTAACTTTTTAACTGTATTAGGTGATATATTTCCATTCATTCTAGCTGCTTCTGAATAATTACCAGTACTTATATAATCAGCTATTATTTTTTTCTTTTGCTTATCAGTTAATTTTATTCTAGACACATCAACCAACTCACTAGATCTCTTTTGTTATAGAATGATCTACATTTATTCTCTATTGGATCTGCATCTTTAGGCTTATAATTAAAATTTATTATTTTAGAAATCCATTTTTTTCTACCTTTTGACTTAGGTACTTGAATCTCTACTAGAGAAATATCATATTTTTTACTTAATTCAATCATTTTTATTTTTATGATTTTATCTAAATTCATCAATTTCCCTTCTTTCTAATAAACAAAAGAAAAAAGAACTATTTTTAGTTCCCTTGACTATCTTCAACTTGTGATGTCTTTGCTTCTTTAACTTTTTCAACGATAGGTTTACCATCAATTTGTATTTTTAGTAATTCTTTCCCTCTTTCATTACTAACTTCAAATTCCTCTCCAGGAAGATATATTTTATCTTCTTTCTCTAATCTCAAATTAGCTGACTTGCCATCTTTAATTGTTATATTTTTTAGTTTCATATATTTTCCTTCTTTCTTTTATTTACAAGTGGTTAAGGGGGTTGGATTCGAACCAAACGTTTTAAGGTAGAGAGCCTTATGTTCTGCCATTAAACTACCCCTTTTTTTATTTAATTTAGATTTGATTTATCATTCCCTAATCCAAAATCAATGCCACCAATCAATATAGGTATTTTTCTAATAGATTTTGTCGTTTCTGATATAAGTGCTAAATAAGACTTTTTTATTTGCTTTTTCTTTATTCTTCTATTTTTAGTTCCTTTATATATTCGATAATGCTTATCCTTTATTTTTAACTTGCTTGGCTTTTCACCTAATAAAGCCATCTCTTCATTTTTTTCATGAACATAAATTAATTTCGGAATGTTTACATTAGGTATTTTGATTTTTGGTATATTCATCGCTTCACCTCCAACTTGATTAACTTTCCTTTTTCTTCTACTTTAGGTTTAATTAATTCTTCATCACACTTTGCACATCTAGGACAAAATTTACAATTTGCATATTTGAAACATAAATTGATTGACTCTTTCTTTTTATTCTTTGACATGTTTGTTTTCTCCCTATACATAATAAAACTTTTTAACCTTTCACTTAACTTGATGCTGGCGGATATTTAGGATCATCTGAGTTCCAAGGTATTTGTATCTGTTTCATACAATGGCTACAGGTTACTTGATCTAATGTATCATCATATGGTTCACGATTAATCCAGTCATGATATGTTACTTCCCTAATTTCGGGGACATCACAATCATCATTTTGACATTTCTTTATGATAACCTTACAAACATCATCGCCATCTTCTGGAGTTGCTTCTCCAGTACCAGATTCAATATAGTTATGTGTATGTGTTAGCTCTTTGGTAGCATTAATTGATTCTTCTATATTAAACGACAATATCGGATACTTTTTTATGTAATCATCTTTACATAAAATTGGTTCAATCTTTAAAATTCCTTTTGTGTCTAATAACTTATTTGAAACTTTAAATATTGCAACATTATCCTCTATTTTAAGCTCACTACTTTTAAACTTTTCACCATTAGGTTTTTCTATATCTAAAAAGAAAAGATTATCTCCTGGTTCTTCTTTGAAATAAAATTTTAAGATAGTTGAATTAGATTCATTTGTCTTGCCAATTATATTAGATGTGGCAACAGCATCTAATTTACTTTTTAAGAATACATTAATATTCATTATCATCTCTTCTTTCTAAACATAATAAAAAGAACTATTTCTAGTTCCTTTATTCTCAATTTGGTAAATGATTGTTAACTTTTCGGTATACTAATAGGCACTCTAGAGAAATACTTTTTGGCCGATATATAAATATCGTGGGGGGTAAATATTTCTCTAGGCTACCCATTGGTAACCTTATGTCTTATTGAAAGGAGTTCTACATGATATAAAACTCATGAAAAAGTATTTTTATTATACTTTCTCATATTATCATTGTAGACCAAATTTAACGGACATTGTCGGACATATTAGGACATTTAGTTAATTTCTTTAAATTTTTTATATAATCTCCTACAATGTCTTTCATTATAATTAAATAATTGTGATATTTCCTTCCATGACCATTTTAATTCATCTCTAAAGTAAGCTATACACTCCTCAATTGATGAGTTATTAATCATCTCTCTTATTTTATCAATTGCTAAATCTTTATAACTATTATAAGCTTCTTTAACTATATCAAACTCATCTTTGGCTTCTTCTCTTTGTATTGTTTTATTTAACATTATATCATCACATCGCTTTCCGCCTTTTGTTAAAATGTCTTTATATGTTATTGCTGATACAAGTATCATGGATCTATTATATTTATGAGATAACTTTATTAATTTACTTTTTAGAGTAGTTAATTCTGCAAATATCTCTTTAATTGATAATTCTTTTTTTAATTCAATCATCAATTTTCACCACCATATTTGCTTTTATTAAGTCATAAATAATATCATGAGTTTCTCCATAACAATCTATGCCAAAAAATATTTCTCTATCTTTCATTATGCATATACAATCATATTCACTCTCGTTCAAGGTATACCAGTATTTAACATCAGAGCAAAAATCTGTCATTTTTTTTTTTTTACAAATCCAAACTTTTCAAGTTCTTTTAAAGCTATATTATCCTTTATTTTTAACATATTACACCCCTATTCTTCTCCAACTTGTGTTTTTATTTGTACTGGAACTATTGCTTCTGGTCTAAATATAAACTCATAATCATATCTTGAAACATCACTATATTCTAATTGTTCAATTACATAAGTTGTCTCATTAGCTTTTTTTAAAAAATGTTTTTGATACTTATCATCACCTATTCTGCAAATAATTTCTAACTCTTCTGATAAATTATCTTGAACTGAACAATTACCTGTTACTTGGAAAAGATACTCATTACTTCTTAAGTTTATAAAAGTAATTCTTCTCTTAACTTTAAACTCATCTGCTTCTTTGCTTATATTTCTTCCAACAGTATCTGCACTAGTACATCCTGTTAACATACTTGTTACTATTAAAACAATTATTGCACCTATTATTATCTTCGACATTAATTGTATATTTGTTGATCCATTCACTAAACCACTTATTAATTCTTTTATTCTTTTCATTTTATCACCTCTATTCTTCTGGCATTTCGTATACTCTAGCACTTCCACATACAAGAAATTCTTCTTTTGGGTTACCAGGAAAATAAGAAGAACTTATTAATTCGTCTTGTATCTCATCAAGTACTTCTAATGCTCTTTCAAAAGTTTCATAAGAACCTAATACATGGCTAGTCCTTTTGGCACGTATTAAATATTTATCTTGTTGTTCACTTATGTATATCTCATAACTTCTTATTAAAGTTGTTTTATCTTGACTTCTTATCCACAAATCCATTATTTATCACTCTTTTCTAAGACATAACCTAGTCCATTGCATTTTTTACATTGTAACCTTTTAGTTCCTTTTTCACAATCACATTGTTTTGGTATTAAACCAGTTTGTTTATAATATAAAGATATTATGATTTTATTCGTCATATTTTCTTCCATAGATTTTACAATAGTCTTTAGATTATTAATTACATCTGATTCGGTAAACAAATTAAACATCAATATCACTCTTTTCTAATAGATAATTTACTTTGTCTATGAGTTCGTTTATTTTATTTTGATTTTTTATTATTTCTCCATTAAAATCATTTTGAACTTTAGTAAGTGTATATTTATATTCTAATAGACTATTATCTATTTTATCTATCTTTTCAGGTGTTTCTTCTATGATTTCAAATTCATATTCTAATATATCTACTAGCGACACTACACCACAAATATTAGTTTTGCAATGACACCAATATAATCTTTCACTTTCGCTAGAAATAACATAAGGTAAATGACTTCTCATTCCACCGCTTACTTCAATTAATGTCCCTTCTTTAATTTGATTATTCTTAATCATTTGCAATAACTTTATTCCATCTATTTTCATAACTTATAAGCCTCTCTTTCAAATTGTTCTTTTGTTAATATTCCATCTAATATTAACTTACCACTTTCTAACTTTGATTTTATTTCTTTTAATAATTCTTGTTCATGTATACCTAAAATAAATACTTGAGAAAATTTATCAATATCTTCTTTAATTGCGATTACATCTCCAACTTCCAATAAATCTAATAAGTCATAACTTGGTTCTCCGATTATATCTTCAACATCTGCAAAAATTCCATTGCTACCATCTTTTACTGGTATACATAAAAGCTTACCCATTGTTGTTTCATATTTTTTATATTGTGTTATACCATACTTAGTTCTAACATACATACTTTCATTAAGTTCCATTTACTTCACTTCCTCTACACTTAATATTTTTAATACATAATATAGTTTGCCTTTTTTAGCTCCCCATTCTTCTTTGCCATAACCTTGCCTTAATTCTATAAAACATTTAACTTTAGGAGCATTTCTTTGATAACCATTTTTAAATATAACTGTTCCTTGTGCAAACTTTATTATTGGATTAATCCAGTTCTCTAAAGTTATGTCATACAATGAATGCTTAAATCTCTTATCCCAATAAGGTTTGATTTCTCGATACTCTTCTTTCTTTTCTCCAGAAAGTATCATGTCATACCATTTCTTTTTTATCGGTAGTGTTAACATTACTTCACTTCCTTACTTTGTTTAAATATGACAATCTACAATAATCATATATTCATCTTGATGTTCAGGAGAATTAATATACTCTTGAAATTTATCAACAAATGAAGTTCGACTATCTTGAGTTGCGTCACTCATAGCAAACCAACCCTTTTCTCCTTGTTCATACCAATCCTTTTCATCAACTAATGCCCAAGTCGAGAACATAGATTTTTGTTTTGCATATTTTTCTTTAGTACCGTATTGTTCTATATAGTATTCTGGTTTATAAAGATTCCATCTAATCATTTCTTTTTCTTTATCATTTTGTGGCTCTTTACCTTCAACTACTAATTCCCAATATCTTATAGCTTCGTCATAATTTCCACCCATTTTGTCAAAATGAATATCTTTTATTCTAGCACCATTTACTCTCTTTAGATTAGGTTCTCCTTCAACATTATTGCTTAAGTCCATACTTAGCCCAAAACCTCCACCTTCGACAACATTTTTGTTAGTTTTGTCTACAACTATACGATTATTATATCTTCCACCTATTTCATACCAATCCCATTTTGATTTTGGATTATAAGAACTTTCTTCTCCTTCTTCATCAATATATGGTTCAACTTCTAAATTTTCACTATAAGGATCTAATATTTCCTTTAACTTATTTATATCTTTTGTTACTACTGCTACACAAAAATGACTCATTATTTATCATCTCCTAATACTTCATCTATTTTTTTTAAAATATCTTTTCTAATCACATAATAATCTAATTCTGCCGCTACTCCTAAATCTTTGTTTTTTTCTAATTTTGTTCTTATATCAGTTAGCACTTGTTTATATTTATTGCATTCATTACATTTATTTTTATAAGTATTTGTATAATTAGCAAGTTGTTTTCTTTGTCTTTTATTTCTTTGTTGTGCTGATGTTAAATCTTCTTTTAATCTTTGTATTCTATATTCCATTACTATCTCCTAATCATAAAATTTTGTATTTTCATCTACTTGTTCATTATTTGATATTTCACAAACTAAATCATCAGTTATTTTGATTTTTACTTCTCCATATCTTGCATTAAAAGGATATAGATCTCTCCACTTTTCACAAATTATATAATCATCTTTAATTTCCCATTCACTAAAATTGCTACGTATTTTTAGTCCATTTCTTAATGAACTTATATAAGCTCTTCTGCCTACATAATTAATTTCTTTGTCATACTCGGGGTATGAACTTATAAAACTATTCCAAATATCCTTATAATTTCTTTTTAAATCATCTAAAAATTTTGGTATATATTCTTCATAATATGCTCTTATATATCCATCATTAAATAAAGTTCTTGGTCTTAAGTCACATATCTGTTTTATTAAGTCTGATGTAAAATCCTTTAGTGGAATATATGATAACTCGCTAAGTCCAAAACCTACATTTTCTACGGGAATATTATTTTCGTTTAATTTCATACAATCAATATTTAGAATAACAGTGTCATCAACTATTCCTAATGTTTGTTTAGGCTCTTCTAATTTTGAATAACATTCATCATTTGTCCATTTAGAATAAAATTCTCTTCCTGCTAATGATCTACTTTTTCTTCCGTTTATTTTCTCTTTTCTTCCAATTTTACAATTTTTTCCCAATCTTCTAGCATAAAAACAAGTACCATTCTTATAAAAATCGCATTGACCGCATTTATCACAATATGTCACATCAACATTATATGGTTGCTCTCTACCTCCGAAGATACTCTTCCCACCATACATTGATACGTTAATCTTTTTCACTATCATCATCTCCTATTGCTTCGTTTATTATTTGTAAAATATCATCTGTATTTGTTACAACTAAATTTCCATATTCTTTTGTATTAACTTCAATAGCATTATCTTCACAATACTTTCTTATTTTATTTAATGCTTGTTTAAATTTGATGTTTTGCATTTCTTCGTCAGTAGTGTGGTTGACGAGTTCGTATATGTTGTATTCACTTAATAGTTCTTTAAGTCTTTGTTCATTATTTTGCATAATATTGCTTCACCTCTTTTCTGACTTCGCAAACAAGTTTATTTTTATATTTATAGCATTTGTAACTATCTCCCCAATTGTTGTTTAAATCTACGTAAGAATACTTTCTAAATGGTGTTTTGATAATACAAATTATTCCTAATACTATAACTAAAACAAACATACTTACATTTACTGCTTCTTGTAATGTGATCTTTTTATTTTTTATTTTCTTAAATTTGCTTTTCATATTTACCCCTTAATCTCCTTCTATTTTTATAACTATCCAACTTTGATAATTTGTTTTCTTTTTGTGGGATGGTCTTTGATAAAAACTTATCGTACTTACTTTTACATTTAACTTCTTTGCTAAATATTCTTTTGTCCCTAAGTCTATGAATTTGTCTCCATAATACAAAGCATAGTCCATTAATTATTTTCTCCTTCAATGTCAAATATGGTCATTTGAGAATCATTTTCTATTTCTTCCAAATTGCTAACACCTGTGTCAAAATAACTCTCTTTTAGTTCACTCATAATGGCTTTCCTATTTGCTTTTAATGCTTCGTATCCAACGCTAAATATTCCGCCAAATGGATCAAATACAATTTCATTTTCATTTGTATACCAATGAATTAACTCTCGTATTAAATCTAATTGTAATGGTGTCATGTGCTTTTCATCTTTTTCTTCTTTTGCTAATTTAGCATTCAATACGTTAGTTCTTGATATATTCATCCAAGATGGACTAGCTAATTCAGTCCAATGATGAAATTCTTCATTATTATTTTCGTGTGTAACATGAATCCATTCACTTTCTCTTTCTGTCTTTTGCATTATAATTACGTAATCTGCCATTCCAGTTCTTGTAATTTCTGCAAATTTTTTATAACTATTCCATAAAATACTAGCTGATTTAGTTCTAGTAGCTTCTATTTGTGGATCTGTCCATATTGTTATCTCCCCATGGAAAGTCCATCTGTGTTTTTGAAATGCTTGGATCATCATACCTCTAAAGTCAATCAGTCCCATAGCTCCATCTCTGCCTTTAAACGTTGGTATTTGTTTTAAATGTAGACAAACTAGTCTTCCTGGTTTAGTAATTCTATATAATTCAGGAATTAAATAATCCAGTTGTTTAAAGTATTCGTCTAAATCTTTTACATTACTAAAATCTCGCATATCATCGCTATAGGTATAGAGATTAACAAACGGGAATGATGATATTGTTAAATCTATTGAATCGCTTGGTAATTGTTTGCACACTTCAACGCAATCATCATTGTAAGCAATCCAATTTTTACCTTGTTTTATTTTCATAACCAATCTGGCAACAACACTTTACTATCAAAAATAATATCTAAATTTTCTTTAGAATTTAGTTCTAATAATTGAATATCTTTTGTACTTAAAGTCATACTATTCTTCATGTCTTGTTGTTGCTTCTCCTTCCTTCTTATTGTTTCTAATATTGTTTTTTCGGTTGAACCAAGTACAACATAACTATTTACTTCTTTTGCTTGGCCAAAGCGATATAAACGTCTTAGAGCCTGATAATAATTCTCATAAGAATAAGTTAATCCACAAAATATAACATTTCTACAATTTTGAAAATTCATACCATAGCCAAATATTTTTGGTTTACTTATTAATATTTGTATCTCTCCACTTTTAAACTTTTGACTAGCGTCTTCCTTAAATGTATTCTTGTCGCTACCTCTTACTTCTATAGCTTCAGGTATTACTTTTTTTAATTCATCTGCCTCGTCATTCAAATCGCACCAAATAAGATATTGTTCATTTGGATTTTTATTTATAATATCTCTTACTTTTTTAACTCTTTGAGTTATTGTTTTTCTCTTTTCATGATTAAATGATGCTGCACTCATTTGAATATCTCTAAATAATCCTTGTGTAAAATCTTCTGATGTTTCGTCTATTTCAACTATTTCTTCATATTCGTTTAATTTAGGTAAAATATATCCATTATCGCTAAATCCAATGTCACTTGGCTTTTCTATATTTAACGCCCAACTACATACCCATTTCCAAAATTCAATAGTTGCATGTCCTTTTAATCTCCACGATCCAGTTTTCATATCATTTATGAAATAAATACTTCTTGCTTGAGCTGTAGACATGATATTCAAAAATTCTGCGTGATTTAAAAGTTCATCATAATCATTTGGTGCTGGTGTTGCAGTACAACATAGTTTATATTGAGTATTTTTGAACTTCTCGGTTATCATCATTCTTATGCTTCCTGTAAAGTTTTTTAGAATGCTTGATTCATCTAATACGATACCTATAAAGTTACTAGCATCAATATTCTCTAACATTTCATAATTAATTATATTGATTCCTTTTCTTATATCTTCATTATTTCTGATAATCGTGACTTCTATGTCTAACTTTGGAGCCTCTTCTTTGGCAGTTTGAATTGCGACTCCTAATGGTGCAACTATCAATACATTTTGTTTTGTGTACTTATATACTTGATTCGCCCATTCTAATTGTTGGAATGTTTTGCCAAGTCCACATGATTCGAATAATGCACTTTTACCTTTTTTTAAAGCCCATGAAATACATTCTTTTTGCCAATCAAATAGCTTATTATTTAAGTCTTTTTTGTCTACTTCAAAACCAAAATTTTCAACTTTATTGTTTTTGTTTATTAAAAATTCGTAATAATTCATTTTTTAGTCCTTTATATAAAATTTCAACGTTGGTACACAGTATTTGTGGTGTGCTATATCTTTCTCACTAGCAAAGTTCATACTTAAGTTATCTGTAAATGGATTATATGAAATATATTGAGTCCCTTCTGGCAAATTTAATACTTCTTCCTTTGTTATTTCTTTCATATTTATCACTCCTATTTTTCTCCGTATGCTCTTAACATGCGTTCATATTCTAAATCGCTTAATGTTTTAATTCCCATCTTTTTAGCTTCTTGGTCGACGTAACCAACTACATAACTCATTTGCTTTTTATCAAATGTAGAACTTCCATAATAGGCAATTACATTTGTATAACCATCTAATTTACTATTTCCAAATACTTCTGCTATCCAACCTAAACCTTGTTTACTCCACGCCCAGATAAAATGTTCAACAGCGTCATCTTTTATTGGCAATATCTCAAAAGGGCCTTTATCACGAAGAGCTTCACGATATACTTCTTCTTTGGTGCTTTCAATTTTATTTGCTATTTCTTGGCATAATTTCCAAAGATATGAATTAGCATCTTTTGTTTTCTTTTCTCGATGTTTTTCGATTGTGATATCTAAATCATCTAAGTCTTTTATTTCATCATAATCAGTTAAATATTGATTACTTAATTGAAGTGTTAACTTAGGTCTATGTGTTATATAATCTAAATCTAAGTTAACTATTTTCCCTCTAGTTTTCATTTATTTCCTCAATAATCTAAATTCGTCATCAGCTAATTTATCATCAATTAATATTTCCATATGAAATATCTCTATTTCGTTTATTTTTAAACTTGTTTTTTCATTCATCGCAACGTATTTTGGCACTTTTCTATCAATTTGAATCATCACATACCTCCTACATTCGATTTCATCTAATAAATCTTTTATTGTCATAATATCTCTCCTAAAAAGGTAGATCGTCATCACTCAAAACTATTTCACTAGATTCGATTGAACTTACACTATTTGATGATTCACTTTCTTCTTTCTTACTTGTTAAAAATTTTATACTCTCAGCTAAAACATCTGTTGTATACCTAGTATTACCACTTTCATCTTGATAACTTCCTGTTATGATTCTTCCAGTTACTCCAACCATTGAACCTTTCTTACAATATTTTGCAACATTGTCAGCTAATTTTCTCCATACAACTATGTTTATAAAATCTGTATGTGGTTCACCATCTGCATTTGGTCTACCATCAACTGCTAAACTAAATCTACAATTAGATAGTCCACTAGCAGTTGTTCTTAATTCTGGATCTCTTGTTAATCTTCCAACTAAACAAACATTATTCATTAAATTCCCTCCAATTTATCTTGCATTTCTTCTGTATACTCTTCACTTTCAAGATATTCCATAAAATTTTCGACTTCCTTTACAATTTCGGAAACATCATTATCTTGACTTTCAATAATTTTACTTTTTAATTCTTCATCTTTTGTTATCTCTGCAAAAACTAAATATAAATCAACTAATCGACTGTATTTTGCTTTATCTTTGTACGACGATAGAGAATCATAGATAGTTTCATTATTGTCTACATAATAATCAATATAAACATCTCTTATTTCGCTATTTGTAACATTATTTTCATCAAGAAAATTTTCTGCTATTTCTCTTAATCTTTTTTGCTCATCATATCTACTATTTTCAATAGAGTGATAATCATCTTCATTTTCGATATATTCCACTTCTAATAATTCAATTAAATTTTTCATACAACAGTTAATTAAATGCTTTAAATTATCTACATTCATGTTTTTTATATCGTACATTAATTGCTTCGTTTTAGTATTACTCCATATTTCTAAATCACTGGATAGTTTTATCTCAAAATATATTTGCTTTTTTCTTACATCAATGCGATCTAGCATTAATGTGAAAACATATTTTTTAAATTCTAGCAACGTCCAAATTTTGTCCCACAATTTTGGATTTGTATAATTTTGAATAATAAATTCATAATCTATCTTATATGTTTTAATTGCTGGTACCATAATTCCTCCTATAATTCAATTTCTATTTCTTCGCAATCGTGTAAATCTACATAATCAATTAAGTTTTCTTTTACTTCATTTATAATATCTTCCTTGCTCCATGATTTCGGAACACTATCTTCAAATTTAAATGTTAGTCTTATTTCTCCTTCGATAGATTTTTGTTCATACTCTGGTGGAGAAGGATAATCAGTTACATTTAAACTAGTTTCCATTAATTCCTTCCTTTTATGCTACTAATTTTTATATTATTTGAAGATGACTTACTTTTCTTCTCGACTTCTTCAATATATTGTTTATACAAATCTTCATTCTCAAGTTTGAACTTCTCTAAGTTAAATTCTTCCTCAATTTTAGTAGTTCCGATTGAACCATATGTAAACGTTGCTTTTACATTTTCAATTTCAAAGGTCTGTTTACCTGCCTTTTTTATAAGAGGTTCTATTTTGTCAATTATTAATTTATTGTCATTAGTCAATGAATCTATCATTTTTTTGTTGCTAATAAAATCTTTTAACAAAAGTTTTAAATCGTTCGGCATTAATTCTTCTTCTGTAATTAATGGATTTTCTTTAACTCTTTCTAAATCAATTCTAAAATTGTCTACAGCTGATTTAATGTCTTCGCATAAATTTTTATAGTCTTCAATATGAATTGCATAAATTTTTAATCTACCATCTTCAAATTCTTCTTTAAAATTATCTGGACGCTCATAAATAGCAAGTAGTCCTTCTTTTCGATTTGTATTCATCATGTAAAATAATAATTGAACTAAGTAAATTTTATATTCGTCGACAGTATCATAAATATTAGATGTTGTTTTAATTTCAAGTACTGTTGTTTCATCTTCTCCATCAATATGGCATCGAATATCATCATTAATATGCTTCCCTTCTATAAAATTTCTGTCTTGAGATTTATTAATATAATCTCTTATTTTAGGTTCCATAATATTCCCATATTCTGTATAGGCATTTCCTTCAAAAACATCTTCTTTTAGTTCAGCCTTTTCTAACAATAAATCAAATCGCTTTTTGTAAGGACTGATTCCCATTATTATTGGTATATCACTTCCACCAATATATTTATTTCTATCTGTTTTTACATCTTGCATATTATTCTCCTGCCTCTACCCTCATATTTAATAAAGCTTTTTTAAAATCTTCTTGTTTACTTGAAGCATTTAATTTGTACTTAATACATGTTTCCTTTTTATCTAAACCTTTTTCATTTATATATTTTTCAAGTTCGGCTTTATAATCAACTTCTTCTACTATCTCAGAACTATTTACTTTCCCTGAATTATTATTCACTGTTGTTTTTCCTATAGTAGTTTTGTCTGGGCTCGGATCTTGGTCTGGGTCTTCACCTGTAACAATTTTGTAGGCTTTAAGTAATGCATACTTGTCTGCATATGTCATTGCTTTTCCTGGAGCTTTATCGTTAGAATCAACACCATCACCATAAGTAATCACTTTTATGCTTTCTTCTGGATTGTCAATATTTACAAAAACATATTCAACTTCTATTCTCATAAAAAGTTGATTACTTCTTGTTATTGTTCCTTGATACTCCTTTTCAGTCTCAAGAATTGCTTTATCTATAAGTCTTCTTTCTTGCGGAAATGAATATACTCGATATTTGTATTCAAGTTCTTTAACAGTTTTTAAAACGTCTGCTTCACCGACAGCTTTATAACTATTTTTTCCAATACCTACTTCTAAATTTTTGGCGACTGATTTAATATCGTTTGTTATGTTTAAAAGTTTTTCGTAAAGATTCATTTGCTTTATTTCTTCTAATTTAATATTTGATTCTGTATCTTTCTTATCTGCCATCTTCAATACCCTCCGATACTTCACTTATAATTTTTGCTAACCCTTCTAATTGGGTTTCTTTTTCTTTTAATTTTTCTTCTAGTTCTTGACTATGTTTTATTTCAGCAATGTATCTTTCATATGATTCATTTGTTGCTCTTATAGCAAACAATGTTACGATATTTTCCATTAGCAAGGCGATTCCCATAACTATCATTGCTATTCCAATTAATTCATTCATATTAATTCTTAACTCCTTTTCTTAATTTGTATCTGCTTACCAATTTACCTGAATATTTACAATAAACTTTGTCTATAGGCTCAACAATACCCTTTTGACTAAGCTCAGTTAATCTTGGTGCAGTAAAGTTTCTCTCATCTGTTGGTATCAATCCTTTTCCAAACATTTCCATAGCTATCTCTTTAGCAGTCATTGGAAATGGACTTTTTTTTAAAATTTCTATTATTTGTGAATATCTTACCTTTCGAGGAACTTCCTCATTTGATAAAGCTCTAGTTGTAAATGTAATTCTCTCTCCTGGTCTACGTTCTTCGACTTCCACTATACTTCACCTACTTGAATAAAATAGTCTTTGTCTTTAATAGCTCTTAGCATAGTTTTTATATCGA
Organism: uncultured Bacilli bacterium; assembly: GCA_950097225.1. Lineage (GTDB taxonomy): Bacteria > Bacillota_I > Bacilli_A > RF39 > UBA660 > CAG-582. The sequence continues at coordinate 4,125 of CATNCE010000011.1, read as the reverse complement.
AGAATCCAATAACTCCTTGATATGCTTTTTTCTCAGAGTCGTACTTATAAACTCCAAAATCATCATCACCATAAAATATTCTTAATGGTTCTCTATTTTCAAGTTTCTTAAGTAATTCCAAATCTTTCTCGTTCTTCATCAGTTATTTTAAAATCATCCTCTTCTTTCTCAATTGATTTATCTAACCAATCAGGAATTGGACTGACTATTTTTCCTTTCTGTTTATTTTTTAATTTATTTTTAGAGTGTTTTTCTATACTAGCCTTGATTTCTTCTAAAGACTTCCCTCTCCACTCTTGTAAAATTGTTTCTAAGTATGCCATAGTTCTCACATTATATTTGGAACATTCTTTTATAGCTAAAATACAAATTTCTTCTCCGTATTCTTTTTCATATTCTAGTAACATTTCAAACATCATAGGTGTAACATTGATAAGTTCTTCTGATGCGACTTGCAAAAATTGCGATTCTTCTGTATTAGTAGTAGTAGTAATATTATCTATACTATCCTTACCTATACTTACCTTACCTAACCTTACCTGTGTCGACGGCTCGTCGACGAGAAGTAGACGTTGTTGTTCTTCGTCTATTGTATAGGCTTTATTTTCGTCTAATTTTAAGATGCCTTTTTCATCTTTATATGTTGTTTCATTGTAGGTATCTTTACGGATATAATTATGAATTTTCCAGTGTTTGATAACTACTACTCCACTTTCAAATGGAATGATGAATTTTTTTAAAATTAGTATTGATAAGTCATCTTGAGTCGCCCCTATCATCTTCATTATTTTTTTAGGAGAGTTAACAAATCCGTCATCATCCGCTCTCATTCCTAAGTCATAATAAAGTAACCTGGCACTTACTGGCATATCTAGAAAAGAATCACTATCTATAATTGTTTTAGCGAACATTCTTCTTTCTGCCATAGTTTTATCTCTTTTCAGTAATATTTACTTGATTTTGTTCTATTTGTCTTAATTGTCCTATTCTAGCTACATACATATTTAACATTACAATAAATGTAAGAACAAATAATATAAGACCTTTATATTTACCAAGTATATTTGATATTTTTTTCATAAAAGATTTCTCCTTTCACTAACGGTGGTTTTTAAGCATTTGCAGTGCCATTTGATTTTTTTACTAAAAAATGATAATATTTATTTAGTAAATTTATTTTTTAAATAATTTTATTGACTGAGTTCATTAGTGGTGAGTTCAGTCTTTTTTTGTCCCATACATTCATCAAAGAACCATTTAGGAACTTTTCCTTGAATACTTACTGAATCAGGAAATTTTCTTTTAAATTTCTCATTTAGCTCTCTTATGATTTGATAGGCTTTATTTTCTTTTACTCCAGTTATTTCCATAACTTGAGTTACATTGTAATATTCCATAAGCTACTCCTTTCTATCTCCTATGCTATAATTAGCTAAAGGAGGTGTGATTTTAGATGGATAATCATTTCAGTGATTCTGGTGAAATCAATTTAGAAATGCCAGACTTTAGAGAAGCTGAAAGATCATTTGAGCAAACTGCCGATTGTATTAAATCCACTTTTAAATGGCCAAATGGATTAATAGTCACTTTTACAATGGTTGCTGGCAAAATTGATATGCAAACAAATGGTTCAGTCATTAAAGTCGATGACAAAAAATATAAAATTGAATTTTCCAACTAGACTAGATAGACTTTTCTAGTCTTTTTTTGATACCGAACAAGTTATAGTTCCATCAGGATTTAATTTAATTGAACTTCTATCTTCTTTATTTTCAACCACTAACTCCATTAAAGAATCAGTTATTTCATTTTCATCATTACATATTTCATCAATAAGTTTTTTCATATCTTTAAGTTGGTTCATTATTTCATCATAATTAGTTAATTTTAATTCAATTTCAATTGTATTCTTCATACTCTACTCACTTTCTTTAAATTTAATAGTATCTTTTTCTTCTAATAAACTATCTTTTATGTAGTTCTTTATATTCTCTGTTCCACTAAATTTAATAGCTGTCGTTAATCCAAATCGATTATTTTTTGCATTGTCCATTATCTCGTTATAAACATAGTCTATGGCGTCATTTAATGTCATTGGCTCTTCTTCTAAATTGTCCAAATATAAATTCATTAAACCACCAATAGAATAATTTATTTCTTCAATAGTCTCTTTTCTTAATTTCATACTCTACTCACACCTCAATTAGTTAAGTTATTCTCAACTTTTTTTGTAAAAAAATATGCTGGAATCATTTCAGGTTTTTCATTAAATCTAAGAATACTCTTTTCTATTTGACTTTGATTAAAATAAGATTCAGATTTATATTTTTCATATAAAGAGGCTTCAGAGATTCCCAAAAAAGCTGCATATGCTTCATTTGTTCCAAATACTTCTCTAACTTTTCCTTTTAGTTTTGAATAATCATATATTATTACTTTCACTTTTTACTCCTTTCTTTCGTTGAGTTTATCTCAACTACAACTCGAGTTTAGCATTTCTCAACAATGGTGTCAATAGTTTTCTTGACTTTTTCTCAACTTAAGTTGATTTTTTCTCAAATTTAGTGTAAAATGAATTTTAGAAAGGAGATAATTATGCAAATTGACACTTTTGCTAATAGACTACAAAAAGCTCTTGATAAAAAAAATATGAAGCCAATTGAATTAGCAAATAAAACTGGACTTGATAAATCACTTATATCAAATTATTTATCTGGTAAATATAAAGCGAAACAAGACAAATTAACTATAATTGCAAAAGCTTTAGATGTTAATGAAGTATGGCTTATGGGTTATGATGTTCCATGTGATAAGGATTTTGAAGGTGGTTTTCATGATGACGAGAATAATCGTTTCTATTTTAGATTTAATCAAAATAAAAAAAATGAAGACATAGACTTATTAGAGCAATATAAAATATTATTTGATAAAGATAGTAAGTTGACAGATAATCAAAAAGAATTTATCTTAAATACTATCGAGGAACAACATAGAAAAATAGATGAAGAAATAGAAAAAGGCAATGTAAATTAAGAACAATAGTTCTATAAAAATATTAGTAATAATGTTAAAATTATTTTAGCAGTCAAGGAATAATTAGAAAGGCATTATTATGAATATAAAAAATCTATTACTAGGTAATATAACCCTAGAAGAATTATTAAATTACTATAATGCTTCAATTAAATATATTGATTGCATTTATAAAGAAATAAGAGGTTTTGTTGATTACTATAGAGGTTATTATATCATCTATATAAATAGCAATATGTCTTATTATAAAAAGAAAAAAACAATATTACATGAATTGGCACATATTGAACGTAATCACTTATGCCAAGCAGATAACGACTTATTTGCCTTCTGCATAGATAAATATGAAGACGAAGCAAGTAAATATTTAACAAGATTAAAACAAGAAATTGTTTTGATAGAAAATGTATAGGAAGTGAGGTGTAGACATGAAAAAGAGTTTATTAAGTATACTATGTCTACTAGTTACAATTGGTATGATGACTGGTTGTGATTCAAACGAAAGAAAAAATGAAGAAAATTCCGATTCATTCAGTGGAAAATTATCTTGTACTAGAAGTGAAACTGATGAAGATGGATACGAAACATCATATGAAATGATAGTTAACTATAAGAATGACAAAGTTACTACTGTAGAAGAAACAAGTATAGCTAAAATGGACAGAGATGTTGTTGATGCATCATATACTTTTACATCACTTTTTGCTGAAGTACTTAATAAAATTGATGGTATGAAGGTGACTTACTCTAAAGAAGGAGAAGATGCACTCAAATCCATAGTAAAAGTCGATTATTCGAAAATCAATGTTAATCAAATTAAAGAAGCTCTTGGCGAATCATTTGACAATACAAATGCTTTTTACAAAAATGAAGCTACTTTTTTAGAAGATTTCAAAAAACAAAATTTAACTGATTATACTTGTAAATAAATCTATCAAGTGTGAGATATTAAAAAAAAAATAAAACACGACCGTACTGCAAATACGATCGCACGAGTATACAAATATACTCTATAGAAAAATACCCACCGTTAAATAGGAGTTTTTCTATGTATTAATAATAACATAGATAACTCACTATTTCAATAATTAA
>CATNCE010000010.1 GCA_950097225.1 uncultured Bacilli bacterium | reverse complement strand
CAACTAATATTACTGCATTAGCCCATTTCTTATCACAATAATTATACCAATCATATCCTTGATCTGAATATGTTACATCACCATTATCTGCTAATTCTACTGGAATTAACTCACCATTTATTACAGGCTCTGCTCCATTTAGATCCTCTACACATATATTATCTTCTGTTATTACACCTGGCGTCTCTCTCTCACTTGGAGTTGCCACTAACTCACAAGTGAATACCCCTGTTGTTTCCTCTGTTACTACTCCATTTAATGTGATCTTTACTTCTCCTGTTTTAAACTCATTACTTACTAATGTAAAACTACTTGGATTTACTGATATATTAACAAGACTATTTAAAGTACTTGATGCATCATTTAATCCACAATTAATTGTTACATCGGCATCATATTGAGTATTTCTATTCTTAACAAAGAAGACTAAACTAGTCTCTTCTCCTATACTACTTATCTTTTTGGCATCATATGTAATTGTTTTTCCATCTTCACTTATACTGGCATTTCCCTCAGTTTTTGTTTTTATAAACACAACATCATCTAAGAATGTACTATTATATCCAACTTTTAAACTAGCATTTATCACCAAGTTAGTTGCTATTCCTGCAAATCCTATTGTTAAAACTAACACGATTATCAATATACTTACATTTTTCTTATTCATATTGCTCTTTCCTATTCTGCTAATATTGTATCATAAAATCGATTTTGTTTACAATAAATACATTGTAGGTGTTTTGTCGAAAAGAAGTTTATGAATATTTATTAATTAATATATTTTCATTAACAAAAAAAGCTCTTTTTATAAAGGAGCTCTTTGGAGTTTTTGTATTTAAAACAAAGACTTAGAGATTTCGATAACAGGGCGCACACCAAGCGCGCCGTCGAAGTTAACGCGGTCGTAGCCAAAGCCGCCAATAGAGCGGACATACCACACTACATCATCAAACCCTTCATAAGGCGAAGAAGTCCAGTACGATGTTGTATACATGTATTCTGGCGCTCCTGCAACTTCGGCATCTTCTGTCATGTTATTATAATTATATCCGGCTTTACATGAATATTTATTTGGATCACATCCAACACTTTCTAACTCTTCTTTTGTTATTAATCGTGTTGTTTTTACTTCTCCATCTAACTCAGCTAATTTTGTTGCATATTCATCAACATATTCTTTAACTACACTTATACCATAATTATTTGGTTTTAATTTGTTTTCTTCTGATAATCCTTCATTGGCTTGATTATACTTTTCTTCAGTTGTGTATGGCACTACTCCTGACCATGGAAAACCACTTGTGGTTGCTCCATTATCTTCATACATTGCTCCCTTAGAACTTGGATCTTGTAATCCAGTTGGATTTTCTATTGGGGTAACATCACCTGATTCATCTGCTAAGATCCCTCCAACGTGCAAATTGTATCTAGCTATTGCTGATATATTATCTCCTTCGATATTATAGACATAGAACGATTCACTACCTAAGGTGATTAAGTCTCCTACAGATACCTCTCCATTATTATCATTATCCTCAGTTATCTCCCATGCACTTTTTACTTTATCAGCTGGTGTTCCATCAGACACTTCTTCTCTTGAAACAGCACTTCCAACTATTTCACATGTTACCTCTACATCAGTTGTTTCTCCTGCATAAGCCTTGATTAACTCAATTTTTAATGTTCCTTTTCTAGTTTCAGTTGCTAAGAGATTAGTTTCTTCATCGAACTCATTAGTTATACCCAAGTACTCTGTACTATTAGTACAATTTATACTTACACTTGCATCATACTCACGACTTCCATTTGTTACATCATATTCTAATGTATAGGTTTCACCAACCATACTAATATCATAATCAAACACGATATGGGTATCATCCTTGATTAGACTATTTTTCTTTTTTCCATTTTCGAATGATGCCGAAAAATACACATCAAAATCGTCATCATTACTAGCTATTCTAGCATTACCATTTATTACTAACGTAGATGTTACTGCTGCAAATCCGACCATAAGAAACAACATACCCAGTAATAATACACTTCTTCTTTTCATTTATATACCTTCTATTCTATTTCAATTATCCAAGCAGCACAAGACGAGCACTAGCATAGCTATCACCAGCTTCGGATGACCTACTAAATGTAAACTGACCTGTGTAAGAAGCACTGCTACATCCAGCCCCTCTAACAAACCACGCCAAAGATTCATTTACAAAATAGGATGTATCATTATACCAGTTATTTCGATAAATCCCTTCGTCATAAAATGGGCCCATCTCTCCCGTTGCATCTCCTAAGATTCTTTTACTATATGTTATATCAGTGGAATCACTTGCATATACATCTATATATTTACTATAGGTATTTCTTATCTCATCTAATGTTAGTCCACTATCTCCTGTAGCCCCATCAAGGTAACCTGCCACATATTCCCAGGACCCTCCTGACATATCATACACACCGGTTATATTTCCTGTCGTTGATGCTAGATAGCCAATTGCTGTATTATATGGTTGATTATTGGTTGCACTTGCATTAGCATCTTTTGTGTTTGCCGCATAGCCTGTTAAGAAGTTGGAATTGTTATTGATTCGCACTTCTTCATTTATTCCATATTTGGAATGACTTAAGTAAGCAACAGCTCCCCATTCTGTATTCTTCATCATATGCGAATCAAGTTCACGATTATAATTATACGTAGCTTTGAAGAAATTACCAACAGAATTTGAACGCCATGAATTTACATTGGGCTTTACTTGAATTTTTGTTGGATCTGAGGAACTTACTTCTGCTGTTGTCTTACTAGTTGATCCCTTATAGCCGGTTTCGAATTTACCTACCCACAACCCATTTACATCAAAGTTTGTGAAAGCGGGATGGGTTAACCATTCTCCGTCGTTACTTCCATTTGATACTAGTGTATCTTTACTCTCAAACTCAAGATCAATTGTCTGCGCTATACTACTATTTAATTTAGTTTCTGTTCCATCAGCTTGGTCCGTATGGAATAACCTATATCGATATCTTGGTATCCACACAAAGTATGACTCGATATCACTTTCCTGGATTGTATCACCTACGTTATAAGTTTTACTTGGACTATCAATCAGTATAACTGCATTGGCCCATTTTTGCTCACAATAGTTGTACCAAGATTCACTCTCATCAGAGTATGTAACAACACCATTATTGTCTAATTTAACAGGTATTAACTTGCCATTTATCACAGGCTCTGCTCCATTTAATGCATTGACACATGTATCTGTTATTACACCAGTTTCTTCTCTTTCTACTGGGGTTGCTATTAATTCACAGGTAAAATTTCCATCTATACTTTCAGTAACAACACTAGTCATTTCTATCCTGACTTCTCCACTTTTTACTTCATTGCTAACTAAAGTGAAGTTTTTAGGCTCAACTGATATACTTACTAAGTCTTTAATATTCTCTGATATATTATCGATACTACAAGATATAATGGCTTCAACATCATACTGAGTATTTTCATTCTTTATCCAGAATGTTAATATATTTTCTTCATTTATGCTAGTTAACTCTTTAGCTTCATAACTGATTGTTTTTCCATCTAAACTAATGGATGCCTTACCATCAGTTTTAGTATTTATAAATATAACATTATCTAGGAAGGCATTATTAAAACCGATATTTAAAGTATTATTTATGATTAAGTTTGCTGTTACACTAGCAAACCCAATTACAAGTGCGATAACAAAGAAATATATGATACTTTTCTTTTTCATAAGCAACACCCTATTCTCATGAGTATTGTATCATGAAATTTATTTTACTTACAATGATTATGGCGTAGTATTTTGGCGATATGACGAAAAAAAACATCAAAATGATGTTTTTAAAAGAATCTTAATATATCATGAAAAGTAATTACTAACATTAAGATCATTAATAAAATGAACCCAATAGTGTGGAACATTCCTTCAATGTTAGGGTTAACTTTCTTACGAGTTATTGCTTCTATTCCAACGAATAATACACGTCCTCCATCAAAGGCTGGGAATGGTAGTATGTTTAATACTCCTAAATTGATTGATAGATAAGCGGCTAGATAGATAAGGTTGGCAAAACCATATTTTGCAGCTGTACCAATTACAGTGTACATTCCAACGGGACCAGATAAAGCACTTAACCCGATTTTACCAGTAAATAGTCCCCAAATGATCATTAGCATCATGACAACTATATTAGCAAATTTGATGCCAGCATAACGAATAGCATTCATAAATCCCGTTAGTTTTTCAGAAGGAGCTTTAATACCAATCATCTTAGTAATAGCTACCTCATCTTCTTTTTTGTTATATTCTTCAAGAATTTTCTCTTTTGTATTTTCTTCTGTTATGCGAATATTTTTATCATCGAATGATACATACTCACCAGGAATTAATTTATAGTTTTCAGTTTTTCCATCAGCATGTTCAATGGTATATTCAAAGTAATCATTTTTATTTTTTAAACTGGTCACTACTGATAATTTATCCCAAGTTGAAACTTTATAACCATTACAAGCCACAATTTTATCACCAGCTTTAATTCCAGCTTCATAGGCAACAGAGTCTTCTTCAACCCCGCCAATATAACTTCTTTGTTCCGTTGATCCCCAGGCAAGACCAATACAAAATAATAGAATAAAGGCAGTAATGAAATTCATCGTTACACCTGCAACTAAAATAACAACTCTTTGGATTTTACTTTTATTGCACATAAATTTGTCTTTTGGTAAAGAGCTATCGTCTTCTCCTTCTTCACCAGCCATTTGGCAATATCCACCAATTGGTAAAGCTCTAAGCGAGTATAAAGTAGGATCATTCTTGCGTTTAAATCCTAATACTTTTGGTCCCATTCCAAGGGCAAATTCATAAACGTGTACGCCTGACATTTTAGCAGTGATAAAGTGTCCAAATTCGTGAACAAATATCAGCAAAGTTAAAATCAAAAGCAATACGACAATATTCCAAACTACGGTACCAGGAAATAAAATTAAAACAACAGCAATAAAAATAATTATTAACAATAGTTCAATGGCACTAATAAGTGGAGATTGCTCTTTTTGTTCTGCTTGCTCAATTATTTCTTCTTTTTTGTCTATTTTTTTTACTTCATCTTTTTTCTTTGTTTCGTCTTTTTTAGTTTTAGTATCTTTTGTCATGTTATCCTCCTATAAAAATGTTTTTAAACTTAAAAGTGCTATCAATATAAATATTATGCTATCTATTCGATCTAATATACCTCCATGGCCAGGAATAAGGTTAGAAAAATCTTTTACATTATTTTCTCTTTTTATAAGACTAAAGAATAAGTCCCCTATTTGCCCAACTATTGTTAAAATAAGAAATATTATTACTACTGATACGATATTGATATTTGAATTATTTACGATAGTAGCATAATAGGTCGTTGAAACGATAGTTGATACAATAGACCCAACTACACAGCCTTCAATGGTCTTATTAGGCGAAATGCTAGTGAAAGTATGATGTCCGATTAGCTTACCAGCAATATAGGCAAATATATCAGTTGTACAAGAAATAATTATTAGTAGTACAAATAACTCAATTGATTCACTATGAAGGGTTATAAGTAAGTTAAATATTGTTCCTAAAAATATCGTTATCGCAGCTAAATAAAAGGCATTATCGACTTTATATCCAGTTTCGCGTAAGAATACTGTTGGTCCAAGAATAAGCAAAAATACTAAGGAAAGCACTTCGAAGCTTAATCCGAAAACAAGAGAGTGTTCATCAGTTTTTATAAATATCAGTGATAGCATGCATATTAAACCGATAATCCACATTAAATTAGGAATTTTCATGTGTTTTTTTATACGCATCAATTCATAAAATGCTCCAATGGCAATAACTCCTATGCCAATTTTGAAAGGTAAACCACCAAAATATATGAGTGGCACTATAATAAGTGCCATTATTACTGCGCTAATTGCTCGCTTTTTCATGATTCCTCCTAATACCTCGAATAGAAATATTTTCCTTTAGCAGGGAAAGATATTTGACTAGTTGGATTTACAGAACGTGCTTGCCATGTACTTCCACTTATGTAGTCTAGACCATACCAACCAGTTCCCATTCCAAAATGCAAGTGGGCTCCAGTTGTACAATTATCTCCTGTCCCCTTTTGACCGCCGACAGTACCAATAACAGCTGTGTTTTTTACAAATTGACCAACCTTGACATTGATTGAATTTAAATGAAGATACGATGTTGTATACTTTTTACCATTTATCGTGTGATATATGTATACTTGATTTCCACCACAGGATGATTTCCATATTACTTTGCCAACTGTACCATTAGCCGCGGCATATATCGGCGTTCCAACAGAATTCCCACCAATATCTATTCCATTATGGAAAGTGTTTGGTTTTCCCGTTGTTGGATGCGTACGATATCCCCAAACAGATGTGATAACACCTTTTGTTAAAGGTCTTCTAAAACTCGTATCAGCATCCTTCAAACACGTAGATATTTTCTGATCGTCCTTACAACCTAGATTAACTAAACTATCAATTGTCGACTGAACAGATTGTATTTCTTCTTGAACTGACAATCTTTCTTCAGAAAAGTCTTTTATTGCCTTATTTAATTCATCTATTTCTTTTGATAAATTATTTATTTGATCATTTAATAATATTTCACGAGCTGCTAAGTCCTTTTTTAATTGCTCGTTTCTTTCAATTTTATCACGCCAAGAAGCTATTTTATCTTCTTGATAGTTCATTATTTGTTCCATTACAGCATAACGGTAAATTAAATCTTCATAGCTCTCAGCTTCAAAAATATACTCTAGATAAATGTTTTCTCCATTAGCTATTTGATAGTTTTTTACTAAATTTTCTAATTCGGCTTTACCTTCTTTTATTTCTTTTTCTAATCTAGCACTTTCATTAGTTGCATCAACAACTTTTTGTTGATTATCCTCAATTTCTTTTTGTTTTGAAGCAATACTATTTTTAGAAGATGTTACTTCATTTTTATTTTTACTAATGTTACTATCAATTTGATTTTGTTCAGCTTTAAATTTGGCCAAATCCTGTTTTACTTGTTTTAAAGTTTTATCACCATCGGCAACATACTCGGCTGATGATACATTAAATGTAGGAATTAAAATAGAGACAACTAGCAATAAAATAAAAGTTGTTTTTAATATTTTCTTCATCATACTTTTAAATATCTCCTTACAGCTCTTAGAGAACCAAACATACCAACGATAACTCCAACTATTATCAAAACCAAACTAACTTTGTAGATTAAAATGCTCGGTTTTACTAGTACGATAAGATCAGTAAACAATTTCCCTCCGACAAAATCATAAAGGAATGTATAACCATACACAGTAAGTAATACGGGAATAATACAACCAATAAGTCCTAAAACGGCCCCCTCAATTAGGAAAGGCATCTTAATAACAATATTACTAGTTCCAACAAGACGCATGATGGCAATTTCATTACGACGTGAAAAAATAGTTATCTTAATTGTATTACCTATTAAGAATGCTGTAACAATAATTAATGCAACGACTGCTATTAAACAAGCATTTCTAATGACATCAAACATGGAAACAAGCTTATTTACTAATGATTCTCCGTATTTAACAGAGACTACTTTGTTAAGATTTTTTATGTTATTGGCTGTTTTACTTATCTCTCTTATATCTTTGACATTAACAACGAATGTCGATTGAATAGGATTTTCATCTAATGACTCAAGTATTTGTTTTAAATCTTCATCAGCACTTAAATTTTCTTTAATTTTATCTTTAGTATTATATTGATAATCGAGGATATTTTCCATTTTGGAAAGCTCATTATCAATAGCGTCTATTTCATCTTGAGTCGCCTTGTTATCGACAAAAGCAACAATAGTTAGTACATCTTCAATATCTTCTGTAATTGAGTTAACATTGTAGGTAACTAGTAACGCGATAGATACTAGAATTAAAGTTATAGCTGTACAGGAAACAGAAGCCATACTTAAAGAGAAGTTACGAAAAACACTTTTAAAGGCATCTTTAAAATTTTTATTAACTATTCTAATTATCTTCATTTTCGATGTAACTTCCTTTCTTCTTGTCCGATACTATTACGCCATTATGAATGCATATAACGCGTTGTTTCATAGTGTTAACGATTTCTTTATCATGAGTCGCCATGATGATAGTTGAACCCAAATCTTTATTTATGTTTTTTAAAACCTCCATAATCTCTTGACTTATTTTAGGGTCTAAGTCTCCAGTTGGTTCATCACATATTATTAATTTTGGTTCATTTACTATAGCACGAGCTATACAAACTCTTTGTTGTTCTCCTCCTGATAATTGATTGGGATAACTACGGATTTTTTCTTTTAATCCAACTCGCTCTACCGCACTTAATACTTTATCGCGAATATCTTTTGAGGCCATTCCATAGCTTTCCAAAGGATAGGCAATATTTTCATAAACAGTTAATTTAGGTAATAACTTAAAGTCTTGGAATACAACACCTATTTTTCTTCTTAATTTGTATACGTTGTTATCTCTTAATTTACTAACATTTACCCCACCAACAAAAACAGAACCTTTTGTCGGCTTTTCTTCACGGTATAAAAGCTTAGTTAATGTTGATTTACCAGAACCAGATTGACCAATGATGAATACAAATTCCCCCTTTTCAATCGAGAGGTTAGCGTCAGCTAGAGCTGTAACACCATTTGTATAAACTTTAAATACATTTTTTAATTCTATGAATTCCATATTATCACCCTACTACTAATAATTATAACATAGAGAGCAAATTATTTATATGAATTTTGTGTGAATTTGTCAAATCGACGAACATAAAAAAGAACAACAGATAAGTTGTTCTCTTAATGATCTTAATAAATTAACGTCTTGGTCCATGTCCATGCTCATGCTCATGTGGCGGATGCGGAGGAACTTCTGGGCCTTGGTCATTCGGGTTAAAAGCAGACCCATACGAAGGACGAATTCCATACTTAAGTAAATCGTTAATGTACTTGGCATTTTGATCAGCAACACTTTGTTCGTTAGATTGAGTTTGTGTCGCTTCTTGTTGTTCTCTTAAATCCTCAGCTACTTCATTACGACGAACACTTGCTTCAATTTCAGCATCTTTCTTCTGAGCTATTTCTAACTGAGCTTTCACGTGTTGAAGATAAGTATTTAATGTAGACTCGCCTTTTAATGAATTTGAGTTTTTCTTTAAATAATCCTGTAATTTTTTATATGCTTCTTTATCAGATAAATCTACACTTTTAATCGTTCCAGGCGAAGCTTCATCATATTTAATAGTAATGAATTTACTAATTGTTAATAGATCTGTACTATCTAACAATTTATCACAAGTCATTTTAAAATTATCTTCATTTCGGGAATCAAAGTCAAACTGCATTCCTGTTGTAATTTCACGCTTAGGGATGTTCCCAATATAAATTTGGCCATTATCAGGTGCCTTAAAAAAATATGCCGCATTAGTCTTTAAAAGACCATTGCGATAATGTGGTCCAAGAACAAAGCCTTTGCTTCCTTCAAAACGTGGTTGATAGACATAGATATCTTCCCTACGCATAACTTTAATGGTTCCATCATTGGCATAGCCCGATAACTCAACTACTCCATGAATTATCTCTTCTTTTTTTGTCTTTTGATATTGAGTAAATTCAACTCCTGTAAAATTGACACGGTCATTAGAAACTGGATTGTTAAAACTTTTAAATATGTAGCTATTTTTGCTAGTTGGATTAGATAATAATTGACGTTCAAATTCCTTTAACTCTTTTGGTCTTCCAATTCGTGCTACGTCTCTTTCTAATTCTTTTAATTCTTGTTTAGGAGTTAATTTTTTTGCTTTTTTATACTCTTGATAAGGGGCTACAAAATGAGCATTCTGTCTTGCATAGTTATTCATAAATACCTCTCCTTGTGTTTTTATTTTATTATATTTACATTTCGTCGTCAATTATTTTACTAAAATTTTACCATTTTTGACACTTGAAGAATGATATATTATTGGACGATTTAAGTCTTTTGGATCAATGAGTTCATGAATATATGGAAGCTCTGGAATAGCACGCGAATTTTTAAGTTTCAAAAAATAACTGCGCATATTCTTTAGAGATACAATGTATTCACTTAGCATGTCGTAGTCATATGTGGAAATGGAGTCAATATAGCTATTAAATACGGACATGAAGAAGTTTAAAAACATTTGCAGATTATCGTTACTTATAAGTCCATCTTCGATACTCATATTGCGACGTCTATAGTATTCGTCCAAAGATCTTCCAATCGATGTGGACGGGATTCCTGCTACACTGTAGCTATCAGAATCACAAAAATAGACATTTCCTAGACGGTCAAATAAGATATTTTCAAAATTCAAGTCAGATACAACAATACCAATTGGATCATTGTGAATATTCTCTAAAGTAAAAGAGGCTTTACAAACAATCTCTAAAAACTTATTAAAACGTTTAGATACATGCCAAAAATAATATAAGCTACACGAATCTTCAATATAGTCCATCTCAAGGCCTTCTAGTTTTTTATCAGATTTTACTAATCTTTTGGCTTTAATAAGAGCATCTATATCACAATAGTCATGTAATATGCGAACTTTCTTTTCGTTAGCGCGCAAAAGACAATTATTTCTAGCAACAAAACGATATTGTTTATATATTTTATAAAGCAACTTTTTATCTCGATAAAGATTACTTTCATACGTTTTACAGTTAAGTCGTTCCATGTGTTTTAAATCAAGTTCACGTTTACTAATTGTTTCCATAAATCTCCCTTTTTTCTATGAGAGATTATAATAACAATTTTTTATAACAAAAGCAAATATTATTCGTCTTTAGTAGTTAACACGTCTATATTAACGGAATTAATCGATTCAAACTTTTTGGAGATCTTATCTGTAGTGGTATGGATGTCGCGAACTTCAGTCGAAACAGAATCAATGCTTTTAGATAATTTATCCCAACGATCCTTATATCTTTTGAATTCAATTCCCAATTTATTTAATTCTTCATGGATTACTTTAGTATATTTATCTCTTTCGATGTTTTTTAAGATCATACTGATGGTTGAAAGAGTTGACATTAGAGTTGTTGGCCCACAAATCCAAACCTTTTTTTCATAGGCGTATTTTAAAAGTTCAGGGTGATAAGCATTTAGTTCAGCAAAAACAGCTTCCGCTGGTAGGAACATGATAGCTTCATTAGCAGTAGCCCCAGGAATAATATATTTATCAGCAATAGCGTCAATATGCTTTTTAACGTCACTTTTAAATAGCTTTAAAGCTTGCTCACGCGTTAATTTATCGAGATTCTTATCAGTCATTCGTTCGTAGTTTTCCAAAGGAAATTTAGAGTCAATACAAATTGTTCCTAGTGGAGATGGTGCAAATATACAAGCATCAACTATGGTGTCATTAGATAACTTATGCTGAATATCGTATACTACTTTCTTTTCGCCAAAAATACTAGTTAATATATAATTTAAATTGACTTCTCCAAAAGTTCCACGCGTTTTTTTATCAGTTAAAACGCTTTGCAAGTTAATTATATCTTTAGATAGTAAATCAATATTTTTTTGAGCTTCATCAATTTTGGTCAATCTTTCTAAAACAGAAGTAAAAGTTTTATTTGTTTTTTCAAAATTCTGTTCAAGACGCTCATTTACTTTATCATTAATTTGATTTAAACGATTTTCGATTCTTTCATTAAGAGACGTAAAATCATGTAACATTTCTTTAGATAGGTCATATTTGAAAGCCCCTAAACTCTCTGTAATATTATTTTTAAATTCCCCTAATTCTTTTATTAATTCTGTATTATCAATTTTATTTTTTTTAAGCATACTTACAAGTTGAATTATTAAGATCCCGATTAACAAAAAAATTATTACTACATTTATATCCATACACTTCTCCTAATCTAATTTAAAGTATTTGTTAACAATCTTACTTATGATGTAAGCCATGACTAGCAGCACAAGTATTCTTACTAAATATATTGGATGCGTCAAACATTCGATAAAAGTTGTTCCAATGTATCCCCAGAAATATACCATGAACATCTTCCCGATAAGGATACCTATAAAGAATTTCTTGCGTGGAATATTGGAAAGGCCTGCGGCAATATTGACTGCAAAAGCTGGTGTAAAGGGAATAGCAACTAAAATAGCTAGCCCGCTTAACGAAATATTATCGATAAAGTCCATTATCTTTTTTACTTCGCGTCCTGTTTTCTTGTTAATCATTCGCCGTTCAAACCAGTTTTTTATTTTGGTTCTAAACAGAGTAAATGACAACATACACCCTAAAACCGTACAAAGCCAACTGATAATAAAACCAAAAATGTTACCGAATGTATAAAATAATAAAGTAATAAATACACACAACGGCAAAATAGGAAGCATGCTTTCAATCACTATAAGTAAGCAACTGATAATAGCTCCCCAAATCCCTAAATTATTTAAAAACAATTCTGTATAAGCATCAATATTTTGAACTATTTCTGTTATGTTTATATCATAAAAATTCATATTCGTCACTACTACATTATATAATATATTTGACAATAATTAAAGGGGTTATATTACTTGAGTTACATTATACCCCTTTTCGCTTAAGCTCATAACAACTTCTTTACTCTTAATACCATGACGACAATAAAAGTAATATTTTTTGTTATAACTTAAATACTTCTCAGTGTCATATATTAATTTTTGATATGGAATATAATTAATATCTAAATCAATGTATATCCCATCATGTTGATAATCTTCTTTTTTTATTCTTTTCATACTTTAGTATATGCGTTATGTGTTTTTTTGGTTACAAAAAAAGAATGAATACTTTTTGGAGTTGTAAGATAAAAGTAGACACTAAAAAAGAATTAATTAAAACCTAGTTGGGTTCTATACTCAATTGGGTTTTTATATTTTAATGCATAACTTGGACGATAATTGTTATTATCCCATACAATATCATCAATAAACTCTTGAACTGTGTTATAATTATTTATGTCAAAATCAATATACATTTCTTTCTTAATCCAGCCGTTTTTAGATTCGATAACTGGATTATCTGTTGGGGTTTCAGCTCTAGACATAGATCTTGTAACTTTATAAGAATCAAATATATTGTTAAATGACACTGAGGAATAAACGGCCCCTTGATCTGTATGAACAATTGTCTCAAGGTTTTCGTATCCTCTTTTTATTTTGTTATTTAACATGTTTTTTAAGGCTTCTCTGTGGTTTAGGATACCATTGCCATGCATTGAATCTCTTACATCATAACCAACTATTTCGTTATTAAAAACATCTAAATAAAAAGTCCAATCATATTTTTTCTTTTTAAACCAAAATGTAGTTGTATCTGAAACAACTTTTTCAAAAGGCCTTGATGTATTCCAATCTCCATGAATTATATTTTCGTATTTAATTGATTCTTCACCAGGCTTTTTATATTTATAATGTTTTGCTTTTGATTTTATATTTAATATTTTACATACTTTATGAACTAAATTATCAGAAACTATCCAGCCAGTTTCTGTTAGTATTATTTTTCTAATTCTATGATATCCGTAACTCGGTTTTCTTTTATGAATATCTCTTATTAATTCGCTCAAGTCCATTCGATTAATTTCATAAATATTTAAATTATTCTTATTTTCTAGCCATTTATAATAACCTGATCGAGATACTTTCATAATCTCACATAATGATTTAATACTATATTCTTTGCTTAATGTTTCTATAATTTCATATTTTAATTGTGTTACTTCATGAATTTTACATACGTACCATCTTCTTTCATTAGGTATCCTTTTTTAACATTTCATTCTCGATTCTTAATTTCATATTTTCATATTCTAATTGTTCTTCTTTTGATAAATTCTTTTTGGAATTATATTTTGCTAATGGATTACCTGGTTTCTTTTTAGGCTTTAATCCTTCTAATCCTAAAACATTATATTCATGTATCCATCTAGTAATCATACCATTGTTTATATTTGTTTCTTTTGTCACTTGTGATGAACTCTTTTCAAAATTTATTATTGGTTCTATAATTTTTAACTTTTCTTCAGCAGTCCATTGTTTATACTTTTGTCCTTTTTTTGCCATAGTATCAACTCCTTTATTTAATTATAACAAACAAAAAGTGGTTCACATCTTTTTATGTGTCCACTTTTATCTTACAACTCCAAATACTTTTCATTCTTTTATTCTTCTTCAAAAAAATCATCAAAGAAAGCATCATCGGACACTCCACTAGGAACCTGATAATTATTTCCAATATTTTGATTATTAGGCACTGTCGCCCCAGCTTTAGTGTCAATGAATGTCGTACTTGCAGAGACACTAGGATTTGGAGCCGGCTGAATTTGCTCTATTGGTTTTGATTCCACAGTTGAGAATGGCGCTTTTGATATTTCCGAAATCGACGGAGCAGGAGCCTCGATTGGCGTTGGTTGTGTTAACGGATCTACTATACCACCTAATGGTTTAGTTTCTAATGGTTCAAAAACCGGCGGTGTTGGTTTATTAGCACTGTAATCCTTAGGAATATCTACTCGATATTCAACTTCCATTGGTGCACTTTGATTCATTAAATCGGAAAACTTTTCAATCTGTTCTGGTGGATTTTGATCAGGAACAGGAGCACTCTTAATAACAGGTGCTTCAATTGGCGTTGTTGCTATCGGCTCCTCTAGATTGTCGATAACATCTTTGTCCTTAAAAGCGTTTTCGGTAGTTTTATTTTCATTATTGAAAGGATTGAAACCTAAATTATTAACTGGTTCTGCTTTAACTTCCTGAATTGATGCACTTTCTAGCATGTTAACAACAGGTTCGCTTTTTGGCGGATTAAATGTTGGGTTAGTTCCAAATAAATCACTAGAAGTTGGCCCATTAGATATTGGAGATGTACCACTTTTCTTTGCTTCCTCTTCGGCTTTTTCTTGAGCTTCTAATTCAGCAATTTTAGCATCTATTCGTTTAACTAAGTCATCAACATCAAAAGATGGCATATTAGGCTTTTTCGGAGCTGGAGATGCAGCTTTATTGGCATTTCTAGCAGCCATAAACTCTTCAAATGTAGGAATCTTAGGAGGAGACTGCATGCTCCCCATTCCATTTGCAGCAAGGGATGAAAAATCTGGCATTCCACCTAATCCACCTAATGGTTTAGATCCTGGATTTTTCTCATCAATGCCCATTTTACTACGTTTACGAACTTGAACAAACTCTTTGACATCAAAAAGTTGAATTTCCTTTTTATCACGACTATATAGATCCGCTTTTCCAAAACTAGAAGTTCCCCAGTCAACTGTATAAGCTTGAACAAGGCGTGTTTTAAACGGATGTTGACGATTTCTTAAGATGATAACCTCATTCATCTTCATTTTCTGTAAATCTGATATAGTTACTAGTGGATGCGACTCCGTTTTATCATCTTTTTTGCTCTTCACTTCTCCACATAATTTGGAAATTTCTTCTAAAGCGGCAAGCTCAGTAGTTAAAATGTAGATTAAGTTACCACAGTTAGAACGAATGGTTTCCGCGTCTTCCTTACCATAAACTTCATTTAATTGAGCAAAGTTTTGGATGATGAAGGTAAAGCGAATTTGTCTTGAACGGGCAGCAGTTACCATTGTCGTTACGTCTTTTAAAGCTGGCATGTTGGCAAACTCATCAAGAATGAAGTTAGTTCTAACTGGTAATTTTCCACCGTTCTCTTGAGCAACAGCGATTAAATTTTCATAACACTGCTTAATGAAAATAGTTGCTAATGCATGGTATGTAGTTTTTTCATCATGGATAATCATAAATACTGCTGTTTTCTCACGACCAATATCACTTATATTGAAATCCGAATATGAAAGCATTTCTGATAAATTTTCACGGGATGAAAAAATACGTATTTTTTGACGGAATGTTGAAAGAATTCCACCTTTTGTTTCAGTTGGCGAGTTAATCGTGTTACTAGCTGAAGTGTAAGCGCTTGATTGCTCACCTTTCATAGTGAAATACTCTTTTATGTATGTTGATCCAGCCCCGAATTTCTCTTCACCGACCGTTGTCATTAAACTAATCGAGTTTAAGTTTACCTGTTCTTCTTTAGCATCCTCTAGTAAACCAATAGCACAACCTGCAAAGTAATCGGCTGCTGAGTTTTGCCAGAATGGATCTTGAGCTTTTTTGTCTTTAACGATATTGTTAGCGATATCCTCAACGAGCTCTTTAGCTTTGTCAGTTTTACCCTCTTTATATAACTTATATGGTAAAGTTAAAGGATTCCAAGCATTTCCCATTTGGGGATCACGAAAGTTAAGAACAATAATTTTATAGCCACGAGCTTTTAAAAGTTCGGCATGGTCACGGTAGATCTCTCCTTTAGGATCGGTAAATATCATACTTTCACCATGTTTTACTAAACTATAAGTTAATGGATCAACTACTGCACTGGTTTTACCTGATCCAGTAACTCCGATTACCAGTGTATGGAACTCAGAATCATCTACCCACATGTTTTTTCCATCATTAATTAAAACAATTCCTCCAGCACTAGCTGTTTCATCTTTAACTCCCACACGAAAAACCTTGTAGGCCTTTTTCATTTCTTTTTCTTTTAGCCAACGCGAGTATCCCTTTTCTTCTTTATTACCTAGTTCCAACCCAAATCCACTTTTGCGTTCAAAGATAGATGATGAAACAGAGAAGAAAACAGATATTAACACAGCAAAAAATACAAGCAATGTTGCAAACAGATACTTGCCTGTAAAAGCCTCAAATGGGACAAGGCCATAAAATTCGCCATCATTAATAAGTGTAAAAACATTAAGAACTGCTATGGCACTAAAGTATAATAAAAATACGCAAAAAATGCTAAAAATTACTAAATCTTTGCCTGTAACTTTTATTTTCATAGTAGCCCTTCCTTCTTCATTAATATTATAACCTAATTATTAATAATTTTCTATATTTATTTATTAGCTTTAATAAATTTTATACTAGTGATTATAACACCAAATAATAGAAAAACACCTATAATAGAAAACATAATTGTACCTATTAAATTACTCTTTTGACGATTTTTTGCACGCTCTTCTTGACGTTTTTCATCAGATCCACTATTGGCGATGGGATTAGTCGGCTTGTAATTTGGATCATGATCAGTTTCATTATCATCATCAGAGCTGTCCTCATCGTCAATGATAATTCCCGATGAATTATTAGAACTTGTTGTAGTATTAGTAGCTCCATTGTTTAGAGAGTTACTAGGAGTTTTTTTATTAATTTGATCAATTAGATTTGATATTTTATTATCATCAGTAGTATTTTTTTTATTATTTTGTAGAGCAATAGTAACCATTACATCTAGAGAATTTTGCAATTCATTTTCAGTCACTTCTGCTTGTGCACTATAATAACCTATTACATCATCATTTACAATACTATATCTTAAAATAAAAGGACCGACGGGGATATTTTCAAGGTTTAATTCGAAATTATTCTCTTTTTTTAAGATATAACTCTTAGAATATTCACTTGCATCTTCGAAAACGACTTCAATAGTTTTAATATCACTAAGATTTACTTCTTCAGAAAAACTAGCTTTAATAGCAACATTTTGGTAATATCTGGCAGCATATACTGGTTGAATAAAGACAAAAACAGATATAATTAATAAAAATATTTTTTTCATTAGCCATCCACTCCTTTATACCTTAAGAAAATGGTAAATCCTGTATAGTTATTGCGGACAACTTGTTTAGTATTTCCACCAGCAGCATGAAACCATTGATCAGATCCAGCATAAATTCCCGTATGATTATATTCATCACTCGCCGATGAGCCAAGTTTTTTTAGCCCAATATCACCAGGTTTTAATTCGGACTTTTCAATTTGGATGAAATCATTACCAATACGTCCACTGATGACACTAGTTGTTAAATACCCTGGGTTGGATTCAAGTCCCGTCCAAAGAGCCCACTGAACAAATCCTGCACAGTCCAATCCATCAGTTGGAATTCCTACTAAACCAGAGTTATAAGGGTGCGATCCATAACTATATGGGATTTTAGCTGACACAGCCATTGCTGCAGCTGTTACTATCTTTTGGCGAGTCTCACTTAGAGATTCAAAATCTTCAACTTCAGTGACTATATCTGATGTCATATCTTCTTCATCATCATCAAATATAAAACCACCAATACTATCGGCAACTTCACCAATTCCATCACCAGCAGTTTCAACAACATCTAAAAATCCACCAAGAACAGGTCCAAAGACAACAGTTACTAAAACAGCCATAAAGAAAACTGGCACCGATAGAATTACGCCAAAAATGAGTAATTTTTTAGCAGTATATTTTTTTAACTTTTTACCATCTTTTTTTAATTTTTTGGCAGATTCTACTGTCCCTTTTATGTCCCCATTTTTGGCACTACCTACAACATCTAAAGCATCATTAACTCCGTCTGCTAAACCTGCATCATCAAGTTCCTTGGTAACTTTTTCTACTCCTGGAACTTTATCTAATTGATCAGATACGACTCCTAATGTTTTATCTACTGGCTTCATATTAGCTATTTCTTTATCAGCGCCAATAGATTGCCCGCCACTAAAGTATGCAGCTGCTCCTCTGCCGACTGCTTTTAAAGTTTTCTTAGTACTAGAATCTTCAATTTCACCATTGTCACCTATTTGCTTTCCTGTATCGACTTTATCCCCTTTTTTAGGTTTTTGTTCTTCAGGAATTTGGTTTCCACTACCATTCTGGTTATTTGAAATATTTTGATTTTCGCCAGTGCCTTGTTGATTTTCGGGAATGGAATTTTCCCTGCTAACATCATTTAGGGAATCGGTATTATTAACATTATTATTGGCATTTATATTGTTACTTTTTTCGTCTTTTAAAGCTGGCATATCATGAGATACATTGTTAGATATTGCTGGGTTATTATTAGATACAGCGGGGTTATTATTATTAGCCAAGGTATTCTTTTTAGTATTATTTAGAACTGTCCCAGTAGCTGGGCTATTAGGGAGATTACTTGCGCCTTCTAAAGCTTGAGTAGCACCAGCAGATGATAGTTTACTAGCGCCTGCAGATACAGCACTTCCTCCAGTAGAGGAAGCTTTGCTTACTCCAGCTGATGCGGCGGCTTTAATACCTTGATTCATAAAATCACCTCTTATCTTTTTCCATTTATACTTATTTCAATGTCCCATACTGCTTTTTCATGAATTGCATATTTATTATCTTCAGTATCGATTATTTCATAGATGTGTTTGTTATCGGAATTAATACGATATTCTTTTATCTCATTTTTTATAGAATTTATAGTTGTTATATCTTTGACATATTTTAAATATTCTTGATAATCATTATTAAAACGCTCTTTACTGGTTTGCGATAACAGAGCATATGCTTCTTCGGGAGTATTTATCTGTTTTTTTATAAAAAACTTATAATATTCGTTTAATAAATCAATTAATTCGATCGTTACAGGGCGATACTCATTAGCATCATACTCTTTTTTTACATAAGATGAACCATCAGGTTTTTGAGTTTCATAAATACGCTCATTTCTTGTGTGATTATAAATAGCTATCCCTATAAAACTGACTATTATAAAGACAAATAGTATTACTAAGAACTTATTTTCAACAATAAACTTTTTAATTTCTTTCATGGCATCCCTCTTGATATTCTTGTTCACTTATTGGCTTTAGAGAAAAATGAGTTGTGTTACCATCTAGGATTACTTGATAGTAAGGTGTCCCATATATTTTTCCTGTATTAGAACTTATCTCTTCACCATTAGTAAGAATAGTATATATGCCTTTGTCAACGGATTTTACACACATGATGTGAGGATTATAAGTTGTAACTACATCATAAGTTTTTATGTATGTAGTTAAATTACTTTCTGATATGCTTTTTTCTTTAGTGTAGTTAGAATCGAGAATTTTAAGAACTGATGCATAATCTTTTTGATTAAGATATGCATAATACTTAGAGATCACGGATGCAACTGTGTAATAACGATTGCGATCAAGTAAATGATTCGTATTTCCAGCAGTAATGCTATCTATATCATCTTTTGTATTATTTCCCTTAGTAAAAACAGCGATTAGAATAACACTTATAAAGATAATGATGGCTACTCCACCCCAAATACTTAAAACTTTTTTCTCCGATTCACTGACATTAATCATTGTTTTATCCTCCTATAATCCAAATGCAACGTAACGCATATTTACCATTCCACTGGCATTATACATGGCATAAGCCATTTGATCTTCATCTGTGGTAGGTGAACAACCTGGGTCGCTTTTGTTACCACAAGATGGTCCATTATTACAAATATAGCTTACTTCGCTTGAACGACCTGGACTCATGTATTCATTTATATATGGGTAATATTTACATCCACCCAAACTCCAACTTCCAGGATTATACCAAACGGCTCCAATATAAGCATATTTACTCATCATTTCACTTACGGTATCGTATTTAGCAACAACATTAGCAAATCCACGAATACCATCGCTTAGGGAACTATAGCGGTAACAAGCACCAACTCCAGCACCATTTGCGCAACCTATTCCCCAGTAATTATGGGTATTTCCACCAGGACTCATTCCCTCTTTAGCTCCACGAATAACTACTAATTCAGGATTAACATTATTGGCAATGGAATCATCATATACTTGTTCAGCATTAGCAACGAAAACATTCATAAATGTCGATGAACACTTATTTGATACACAGTAAGCACGCAAGAGCGATGCGAATTCTTCACGAGTTAAAGAAGTTTCATGAACTGAGAAGTCTCCTTCAGCGACCTTAGGACGCGGATTGGAAGGATCAGTCGATTCTACAGGATTTACAGCATGTAATACATCATTACCGCCTTTTCGAAGTTCATAATGTAAAACTGCTTCTTTAGTTGCTCCAGTAGCTCCTACGGTCCCAAGTAATTGGCCTTTATCAACGCTAGATCCCATAGTTATACTAGGTTCAATACTTGCCAATTGAGCATAAACTGTGTAGTCATTATTAGGGTGAGCAATGATGACCATGTTTCCATACCCCTCATTGCATTCGTAATCTCCAACACTACAAGAGTTAACGACACCCACTACTTCACCACGATACACGGCTATGACATTAGTACTTCCCTCAACCCCTGCTATATCAATTCCATAGTGTTCTTCAACAGCCCCAGTTATAGGGTTCTCACGAGTTCCAAATGGAGATACAATATCGGTGCTAGCCGGCTCACCATCAGCATATATAACGCCATTTCGTTCTTCAGTCTCATCACTACCAATCGGCCAAAAGAAACTTTTACGAGTGGCTGTAGCTCCTTCAACTGCATTATATGAATTACCATTTACAGGGTCATAAAATACATCAAAGCCGTAATTTTCTAAAATACTGATAATATCTTCGATTATCAAACGACGAACTTCAATAGCTTCACCTTCATAATAATCGTACTTATCCTCTCCTAATGCTTCTAAGGAATTATCACAGACATCACTAGTCATACAATCAACTTTAGCTGGATCTAAAATCGTCTCTTTAAACTTTCTTTGTAAATGAGGCTTTCCATCAAAGTATTTATTATAGCTTAAAAAATCAAAGAAGCGATCTGTACTTAATTTAGGATTATCGTTAAAAATATATGTCGTTCCTTCTGGATAGGAAGATTTATAACTCTTACAAGTTTCATAGTTTTCATCAATCGTATTACGTCCAAGAAATAACACTACTGCTCCCCTTGTATACCAAGGCAGAGTCTCGTCATGTTGGACTTTACTAATATAATATTTCCAAAAGCCAAGTTCATTATTTTGAATATGCACTGCACACTTTTCTCCACGCGTTGGTAAATTCATGACAGAACCAATATCGCACTTAGCATATTTTTCACCATTTTCAGTTGTTATGTATGTTGGTGGCCCATATATTCCATAACAATCTGTGGTATTAGCTATAAGATTTTGTACTAAAGTCTTTATAGTATCAGTTTCTTCTTCAAAATAAGTTAAAACATCAGGATCGTTATAATCTATTTTAATCTCAGGATTTTCAAGGTCTTCTTGATCTATTGAGTATAAACCCTTGTTAGAGTTTGGCTCATACGTATCGACATACTCTTCTCCTGTATCAGAAAACTGAGATGGCGTCATTTCATAAAAAACCGTCTCTAAAATAATATCATCAGCGTACTCATATTCTTTAGTTCCAGGTATTAAAACTCCATCTTTTTCATAGACAGCTAAAGATTTATATAGTTTAGTATAAAATTGCTTTTGAGTTTTAATGATTTCTTCATCACAGTCTTCATCAGTACTATTCTTACAGGCATCATCCCAGAATCCCTTTTTATCGGCATAAAAAGTATCCCAATCAAATTCACTAAATTTAAATTGATAAGCATATACATTACCAATAATAAAGACGCTAAAAAACAATAGCATTGCAAAAAAGGTACAAGTATTTATACCTTTATGCAACAATATTCTTTTTAAATTAGCTCTTTTTTTCATAAAATGCACCTACTATAAACCGCCACCGGTTCCAAATGAATCTAATTCATCTTGGGTTAGGACAACATTAATATTCATGCGACGAGATCCACATATAAATAATGCCTGTCCTTGTGTATATTGTTTAATATTCTCTTTTTCACTATCATTTAAATCTATTAGTTTAGATAAGTCCTCAACAGCTTGTTTACGAAGCCCCATGACAAGGTAATATGATGCGTTATCAAATATAGCTTTGCCATGCATGATAACACGTTCATCAGCAAAGTCAGTTGGTTGTTGAGTAATAATGATGGTTCCAGTGTTGTACTTTCTTGCTCTTCTTTGCATTTGAGCTAAGTATTCAGCACCTAATTCATTGCTTCCCGATAATAATATGTGAGCCTCATCTACCATCATTACAGTATTTTTGCTCTTATCAAGACATAAACCCCAAGCATACTTTAAGATATTAAAGAATAAAGCATTACGAATGTTTGCATCACTATTCATTACTTCTTTTATGTTAAATACAATAAAATCTGTATCAGTATTAACCGTTGTATGTCCATTAAAGTAATATCTTAATTCGTTTACAAAAGGACGAACACGCAATTCAAGGCGTTCCATAACGTCGCGTTCACGAGTGGCCTCAGGCATAGATAAGAGTTTCCCTCTAATGGTCGTATACACATCATCGAATGTTGGATAATTTTCCGGTTTAAAAGCTGCAAAATTGGTATTAAAATCTATTCCAAAACGTTTATATGTCTCTTGAACTATTTCTGAAAACATAGCTAAGACATCTTCTTCAATTGAAGGACTATAATATTTCATGAATGCCTTAATTGATTGAAGGGCACGAGTCAAAACAGTGTAACCTAATCCTTGAGCTAATTCTTCTTCATCAGAATCAACTATAACTTCTAATGGATTGACTAAACCATAAGCTCCACCTTTGCCTAAATCAACATTGGTTCCACCATTGATTTCGGTCATGTGTTCAAGTTCTCCTTCAGGATCAATAGCAACAATCTGATAGCCATTACGAATATGATTACGCAACTGAAGTTTAGCGGCTGTTGATTTTCCGGATCCGGAAGTACCTAAAATAATCATGTTAGCATTGTTACGATTATGCTCTTTTCTAATTTGATATAAAAATTGATTAAATAGAACTACTCCACCCGAATTATCAAGTCCAAACAATGTCGATAGGCCTGGATCCTTAATGCTATCAAAAACAAAAGGATACATAGCAGCTATTGTTGGAGCTGGTATAGGTATACCAATACGGTCTTCAACATCTTGTTTAGGAAATATTGGCAACATACTTTTTAAAACTTTTTCCTGTTCAAACATCATTGGAATGGCACGCATGTTAAGTGAAGTTAAAAAGTTTTTTACTTGTAATTTGCGCGCATCAAGCGAATCTTTTGTGTCCGCAGTTATCATGATATGAAGTTGGAAATCAAATATTTTAGATTGTGTTGCAGCTAACATATTAACAAATTCTTCCATCGATTCATAATCAAGACGCAATCTTTCTTTTAAGGTATGATCATGTTCTTTTGCATATGCTTCTTTTAACTCAGCTATTTCTTTATTAATTGTTTTAGTCATTGTTGAAAATGCAATAGGAATATGTTTTACGACTACTTTAGCACCAGGAATATTAGTTATATTGCTTAAGAATCCATAACCTATAGCTTTAGGATACTCTAAAACCGTTAGGATGGTGGCATATTTATCGCTTATCATAAATTCGTTTATTTTAAAATGCATCCCTTTTGGAGCTATTTCTGATTTTTGTGTCATTTTAGACATCAGTCATCACCGTCCCAAACTCTGTTCTTTTTGAATCATTAAAGAAACTATCAAGTAAAACTCGGATGTCTTCATCAGTAAGTTGTCTTGCATTTAAACCAGCAGAGGCAAACCCACCAATGATATTATGAATGCGTTTTTGAATACGCTCTTTGTTTTTGGCATCATCTTTAAATAAGAGATAAAATTCGGTATCAACGGCGTTAATTTCTGGTCCAATAAATTTTTCAATTTTATTTAGATCTTGTAAAATTAATTTTCGTGCTTGTTGAGTTGGAGCTTCATTATACATTATCTCTAATTCTGAACGATATAGATTAATATCTACAGGACGATCGCAGCATACAAGCCAAAATTCATAGTCCATTGTATTATAGAAATTACGAATAGCCATAATGGTACGATTTTGAGTTTCCATGTCTGAAATAAAGATATTCTTAGGCTCAATTCGAACACCAGTAACGATTTGGTCTCCTTCAATTAAGCCCCCAGGAACAGTAATTAAACCGCCCTGAATAGATTTAATTGGTAACCAATCTTCCGTATGTTTACTAGTGTTTTCATTTTTGCGTTGTTTCTTCGCCATTGGTCATACACCATCCTCTCCAATAATAAGTTCTTCTTTTTGCATAGAAGTTATAGATATTTGCAGTCAAATTCCAAACATTTCTATGATTTGGTACAGGAGCAACCATAGCTCCTGCTATAAGCACGGGGGTAAGTATTATGCCGATATCCTGTAAGGTCTCTGCATTGATTATTAACATTAATAATCCTGTTATTGTTCCTCCGATGCTAACTATTATTAAGTCAATTGGTGTAAACAATCCAAAAACTAACATTGAGCGTTTGGAATTGGCGGGAATCAAAAATTGATTCATTTTTATTCCTCCTTTTTATTCTTTTACTTTTTATCCCCTTTGCCTCCATCACTAGAGCCAGCTCCGCCAGATGTTCCATTGAATCCCTGTGTGCTTGCCTGATTTTGTTTACTAAGGGCATTTGAGTATACACGAGCATTAGTCAATGCTTTTGAAATATTTGTCATTAATTCAGAATCATCAGCTGTTAATATACCATCTTTAGCACGTGAGCGTAACTCTTTAACTTGAGCAGTATATGTATCAACAAGATTCTTAGTTGGATCGTTAGGGTCAGCCATAAATGGTAGATTTTTAAGTTCACTAAGAACTTTATCTAAGCCATTAGCAGTAAATGTTTTCCCAGCTTGACTTTTCATCAATTCGGAAGCAATAATTTCGTTTTTTTTACGTTTTGCCTCATCAATTTGATTTTTAGCAGAAATATATTTGTCATAAGCTGCTTTATTTTGTTTATACATATCAAGTTCTAAGTCATATTGAGCTTTAGCCTGTTCATAAGCTGGGCGATCAGCTTCATTCCCACTGAAAACAGGAACTCGGCGATTGAATACACCAGGATCAGTCTTAACTGTTGATTGGTTAACAACACTTTGTAAATCTTTAATCAAGTTAGTTTGACTCTCTGTAGCTTTCTTAGTTTGTTCTTTAATTGCATCAAATTGATCAATGATTGCTGATAATGTGTTAGCAGTTTGATTGGTTTGTCCATATTCACTACTAATACGTTGTTTGTATAATTTATTCTCGTGTTCGCGATCTTCTTTAATGCCTTTACGATAATCTATGTAATCACTAAAGTTGTCTTTAATGTATTCAGCTCTATTTTTAAGACCACTGACAGCTCTTTCGGAAATACGATCAGAAGTTTGGCCAATTTCTGATAAGTGGGAAAGATATTCAGTTTGATTTTTAGCTTTGTATTGTAATTTAGCACTTTTTTCAAATTGAGTATTGGCTGCATCTGCTCCGCGAATTACAGCTTGACGATAAGCATTTTTACCAATATCTTTCAAAGCTGTATCCTTTTGACGTAAACCAGTTACTACACCACGCAATGCCGATGGTGCCGAACTAAATATGTTACGCAAAGTATGAGCATCCCCTGTAACATCCATCATTGCAGCTTTATTAGCTCTATATTGGCGATCAAATTGACTCTTCATTCCCCCGAAGGCAGCAAGGCCTTTTCCAGCTGTCCACATTGCTGCTTTGTTCTCGGTAATACGCGATTTAGGATTTAGCGGGCTTAGCTTAATGCCACCGAACAGATTGCCCCCTGTTGAGAAGATTTCTTTAAATAAGGATGGAGCATCTTGTCCAAAACGAAGGATACCAAATATTAAAATAGCAGTTGCTAAGCATTTAGTAAACGTTCCTGCTGTACTTTGACCACTAGCTTGGAAAATAATAGAAATAAATACAGGAACTAGTTTAACAATTTCTAAAGCAAAGAAAATAACAGCTATACGAATAAATAGTTCCAAATAGGTTTTCTTCAGATGATTTAACCATGTCTCAAAACTCTTTCGCGTTGATGGAAAAATTCTTAATATAACAGGAACTGGTGAGATAAGTTGTAAAACTCCTAGTTTAACTGCACGTACTCCAATATCAACCGAATAGATGAAGAAGCACCATGCCACTGCTATTGCGGCAATTGTAGATATAACAAACTGATACGTCATAGTATCTCCTACCCAGTGACGCAATTTTTTCTCTTTTGAAGTTAGGGCAGTTACCCAACCATTATTGGCTTTCCAATTAATCAAAGCTTGGGTATATTTTTCACAGGTTTTAGTATGCTCCTCACCATCCTCAGCAGCGGTATCTCCAAGGCATCTATCAACGGCGTCTCCACGAACATTTCCAGACTCATCAAAGAAAGTCGTATAAGTCGTTCCATTAGGATGAAAGAAAGATATTAAAACCATCATAGCAACATTTTTCCCTGGATCATGATCACTATCAGTAGGATTTGTCCCGAGAATTATAGCAGGTATTGTGTTATTTTCGAGCACATGATATTGAAATACCGCCATATATCTATAGACCAATGGCAAAACGATAAGAAGAATAATTGAAAACATGGTGTCTTTGACTAGAGTTGATGTTGCTCCTTTGCCCTTTCCTTCCGGATCAATTATCATCATGATAAGATGATAGGCAAAAACAAAGACCATGACAACAGATAACACCATATATAGTCTTTGAGTTATTCCATCATATAGTTGAACTCCAGCTTGTCCTCCACCAAATATATCTAATTGAGCAACAGCATAAAAAATATTATAAGCAATGGATAAAATACCATAGGCAACACTATCGATTAAATCGATAAATATGAATGTTAAAGCATTATTTAACCAATCGGCCATCATTGGTAACATCATATAGCTCACTCCTCATTTTTGCAAATTTAAATAAATTGCAAACGTATTAGAATATAATACACTAATTTAATTATAAATGAAAGTATTATTTTTTACAATAGTTCCTTTCTCTTTTAGGCGTTTTTATGAATTTTTTTTGACATAAGAAAAGGATAATCATATTGACACGATTATCCTAAATTTAAATATTCTAAAATGATTTGGCAAATTTCTTCATGAATCTCCTCTGGTGTTTTTATATCATCAAAAGATATTGGATTTGATTCTTTTTTTATACATTTAATTTTTTTAAAATCATATAATGCAGATAATTCTAAAAATGACTTCTCAGCATCGAGTAAATGTTTGGAATTTTTCTCGTTCTCATCTAGTTCTTCAACTCGACGTTTTTTCAAAAGCTCAGTATATTTAGTTGGCATATGAAGGAAAATGCGAATATCGTCCTCAGGCAAGCCAAACATTTCAAACTCTAGTTTGTGCTCCCACTCGTAAAATTCACGACGCTCTTTAGTTTTAGCTATTTTACCACCCTGATGAGCCATAGCAGAATAAACATATCGATCAAGCACTACATTCCCTTTTGCAAGTAATTCATCAATTTTAGAGCGATTATAAGCACGATCAATGGCGAAAAATGCACTAGAAATTTTAGGATCAACACTAGGTGCTGTTTCGGGAAACCAACCAATCCCTAAATGTTTTGCGGTCGCATTAATAGTTGCCTCAACGACTTTTTCATCATACTCATCGTTTAACTCTTCCCGCACACACTTTTGAATACTTTCAGCATGATCTTTAACTAGCTTTTCACTTAGATAAGATTTTCCAAGTAATGGGAGCCCTATAATTTTTCCAGTAGGCGTCTCATAATTTGGATAACTGGCATAAAATGTTGGTTCATTTAAATCATTTAATTTTTTAACAAGCAGTTTCGATTGTGTTTCTTTCCCTGAGCAATCTGTGCCCTCGATTACAATTAGTTTCC
This sequence comes from uncultured Bacilli bacterium, assembly GCA_950097225.1. Taxonomy (GTDB): domain Bacteria; phylum Bacillota_I; class Bacilli_A; order RF39; family UBA660; genus CAG-582. The sequence goes on along the minus strand of CATNCE010000010.1, from coordinate 16,765 downwards.
CCTTTTTCATACTCCGCCTCCTTTCTATTAGCAATATTAAAGTTATTGTATTCAGGATTATTAGTTACATCATCAGATACTTTGATAAACTCTGGTAAGGTCATTTCAGGATTTTCTTTAGTTAAGTTTACTTCTAATATAATTAACCCATCGGCAAATATATCTAATTTGTAATATTGATTGGCATAAACAAATGAATAACGTGTTTTCTCTATTGTCTGTAGTTTGGGATTTTTAAATAGAAGCAAATTATTATATTCAGAAAGCGAAATGACGTCTTCTTTGATGATTGTTCTTTTGCCATTCTCACCCTTTTGCATAACGCTTAAGTGATAAGAAGTCTCGCCATTTTGTGTCATCTTACGAACACGACATTCTAAATCCCCATTTAAAGATAAGTAATCTTGTGTGATGTCAACTTTCGAAGCCATATTATTTAGTAATGACGTATCAATGTCTTCAACTAGGAATTTCTGTTGAATTTTAATGCGTGTTGGCTTTCCAAGCATATTGGCGATGATATTTGTAACTTCATCTTTTTTATCTTTTATATCTTCTCTAGGTCTTATAATGTGAATATTATCATGGCCTAAGTAGGCAGCTAATAATTTAGGACGAAGACTACTAGCAGCATCAGCATCCGCTTCATAGCGAGCCGGATTATTTTCTTTAGTGAAAAATTCTGGAGCACCTTCTAAAAACAAAACAGCATCATAATTACTTAGGAGACTTCGCTTATTTAGATGAAGTTTGTCTACAACACTTTGCATAGCAGAGGTTTCAACGTAGGCATATCCGTCTAGTGTTCCGCGATCAAATAAGATAATTACGTTATCATTCCCAAGAGTATTTGCTATACTTTCATATAGTTTTTCTTTTGCTAATTGTTTTTTTAAAACTATTTCTTGGAAAAAAGCAGGATCAATACTATTTTTTCCAGCGGGAGAAACCCCTGATAAAATTAATTCTGTTGCTGTCTCAGGAACAACGAAGACGCGGTATCCTTGTTCAGTAAACCTTTCAACGACATTATTTATGACTGTTGTTTTCCCACTACTGGAAATACCTGTTAGTACTATTTTTAACATATTTTATAAAACCTTTCTTATTGATTTATTTTTAGAATCATATTCGTGGATAGATGCATGAGTAACTGCGAATTTCCCCTTATCCATGTCAAGAGGAATATCATTTAAGATGTAATAAAGCATATTAATGACTCCCCGATGAGTTATTAACAGAGTTCCATCTGCTAAACTATTAAAATATTCAAGATTATCTTTGATACGCTTATATAAATCGATTAAGCTCTCTCCATTTGGATAGGTAGTATTAATATCAACATTAGAGGCATATTCAGGATATAAACTATTTACCTCTTCGATGGGCATTCCATTTAAGTCACCCTTATTCTGCTCTTTAAGCGTTGATGATACACTATAGCTATTAATCCCCATTATTTGGGCAACTATTTGGGCCGTCTCTTCTGCTCTTTTAACACTCGATGACACTATGTTATTTATGATAATATCATCACTATTTTTTAAACTATTAGCAGACTCAATAACTTGATCTATTCCTTTTGAAACTAGACCGACATCACTCCAACCGCCAACATAGGTTTCATCATCTAAACCATGACGCATTAAGTAAAGCATGGTTCTTCCTCCGAACTTTTTTCTATGAAAAATGGCTCTAATCTAAGAGTTTTCGCCATGTTATTAGATTTTAAGATACGCCTTTTAAGACAACTTGGACATAAGGAAATATATTCATTGCCAACTTTTATTTTTTCGATTTTTTCAGTATCTAGTGAGTAGCTATAAACAGATGGTTTATTGCAATCCTGGCAGTAACCATTTACTATAACGATATCATCTGATACTGCTAAAATGTTTGGCATAAGTCCAAAAGGTTCTTGTTCACTAGTCATGTTTAGTCCAGCGATATAAAAATCAATTCCCAATATTACAGATAAATCGACTAGTTCATGAACATCCCCTGTTAAAAATTGAGCTTCATCAATAAAAACAGTGCGGCAGTTGCTGGTGATAACATGTTTTTTAATTTCATCAATGCTGTCAACAAAGATGGCGGGTATTTCAATGCCAGCGTACTTTTTAGACTTTATGGCACTTCCGTCCCGGGTATCAATCTTAGGCTTAAAAGCTAAGATAATCGCCTTGTTCCATATACTATTGTAAATTTCAACTAAATGGGCACTTTTATCACTATACATAGGCCCGACAAAACTTTTTATCATTTTCTTACTCTCCTTACATCATCAATTATATGCGTCATTTATACACATGTCAATATTGTTTGTGTCATTTTGACGTTTTATTTTTGAGTATAAAAAAACAACCCTTATTATAGGGTGTTTTTGTACTGTAAATTGACACTTGAATCATTGCTTGATTCCGGTTCATTTATTACATTATCTTCTCTATTTCCATATTTTTTATTAAAATCACATTTTTTCTTAAATATATCTTTGGCCAATTCTGTAGGTTGGATATTTGGATAATAAAGTTTTAAATAGTTACAACGCGCCTCTGTAAGCTTGGCTCCCTGAATAAGGTTTCTAGGATTATCAAGTATTGCCGAAACTAGATTATGATGTACGATTACTTTTAATTTTTCGCGGAGATTCTCCTCCCCCATAGTAAAGTAAGCAGGAAAAACTATCGTTATATAAATAATCTCTTCTTCACTGAAATCAAACTCTTTTAATACATCACGCTTATTTTTTAAGTTTTTCCCTTTGACACCTAAAATAGTTAGAGCTCCGCTGATTATAGAACAGGTATCTTCTTCCGTGTAGCCTAAATCCATAATATCATTATAACTACGTTCAAGATAATCAGGATTACTTTTTAATAATATTGAACTTGTTTTAATTCCATTTCCTATTTTTTGGTAGTCAAATTTCTTACTGTGTGCCCATGTAAAAAATTCTAAACTCTCCTTGAGAGTTATAACAGAATTGCGAGCCAACATTTTCTTTACAATTTCAAGATATGATTCAATGGTCAAACCAAATGCAACAATAATTTTTGTAAAGTCTTCTAGTTCATCATCAGTAAAACATACGCTATTAAGGTTAAGTTTAAGGATGGTTCTTAATTCTTCTTTGGTAAGACCATTTTTTATATAAAAGCTTAAATTTTTACTTAATTGATCCGGATCCATAAATATTATAGGCAACTTATGTGCAAAGGCATTGTTAATTCTTTCATCATCGACATCATAAAATTTAAGTATTTGCTTTATTTTATCAAATTCATAGTGAAATTCTGAAACTAAAGCGGATTCTTTTGCCCTTTGGCATGTTTGATATTGATCAATAAAATCCAAGTATTCCTGACGTAATTTGTTATTACGAAAACGACAAAACATCACTTTTGGAAATTCCAGAAAAAGAGCGTGGATAATTTCTTCACTATAACCAAATTCAAGCATTTTTGTATTATAGAACTCGTAACTAGATTGTATTTTAAATAAATGCTTTTTATAATAATTAAAGTTTTTAATGATTTTATTTATTTCTTTTTTAGAATAATTAAAAGATTTAAACGTTTTAATTATATACTGCAAATCATCGTTTTTAATATACATGTCATTTCCTCCTCTTTATTTCTAAGTGTGGTTCATAAGTTACAGCTGTCGGAATGTCGCTTCCCAAAGAGAACGACTTATAGAAAAACATCTCCCCTGTTTTATCACATAATATATCTACATCATTAAAATTTATTTTTTGGCTATTAAAATTTTCAGGAATACTAGCACGCATTCGTCTAACTATAATAATATTATAATTTAGTTCTTTTAAACACTCAGCTTTCAAGAGTCTTAAAAGATTGATATCAAAAGAAGTTCTTCCTGATTCAACATAGGTAATTATTATGTTCAATCCATCAATAAACTCAGAACTATTAAAAGGATCATATAATGGCTTATGAATAATATGACTTTGCATTAAAACAGCATCGATGCCTGGATCGTCGGCTAGAATATCAAGAATATCACATATATATTTAGATAATTTTAAACTTTTTTCATGACCAATACAAAAAATCATAAAAAATCCCCCCTTTTTTATTGCTTGATATTCTAGCATAAATTATAAAAAAACACAAAAAATGACTTCAACGCGGGAAGTCACATATATTAATTATTTATTTAAAGCTTCTAATAATTCGCTTTTCTTCATTGAAGATGCACCTTTAATACCATTTGCTGTAGCCATTTCTCTTAGTTCTGCTACAGTTAGTGCACTGATATCAGCACTATCTTCTTTTGGAGAAGCCTCTACTTCTTTATTAACCTTTGAAGCTTCTTTTTTTACATTTTTACCTGCTAGAGCATCATTAGCAATAGCTACGTAAGATGCAAATAATTTTGGATTATCAATAGCTACTTCTGATAGCATTTTTCTATTGATTTCAACACCTGCAGTTGATAGTCCATTGATGAATTTTGAATATGAAATACCATTTAGACGGCAAGCCGCGTTGATTCTTGTAATCCATAATTTTCTAAAGTTACGTTTATTTTGTTTTCTATCACGATATGCATAAGCGCCACTATGGAATAATTGTTCTTGAGCAGTTTTAAATAATCTGTGTTTTGATCCAAAGTAACCTTTAGCATTTTTTAATACTTTTCTACGTCTGTTTTTTGCAACAGCTCCACCTTTAACTCTTGTCATTATACTTCACCATTAGATGACTTTCTTAAGTCTGTCAGCTATTCCTTTCGCTAATTGTCCTTTATTTCTTCTTTGTCTAACTGCTTTAGAAGTATCTTTAGCAGTTTGGTGATTTCCACCACTTTTTTTGTAAGTAATTAAGCCACTTTTATGTTTCTTTAAAACTTTAGATGTAGCTTTATGTGTTTTTTGTTTTGGCATATATATTTCCTCCTATATTTCTTTTTTTGGAGCAAGCATCATCATCATAGTTTTTCCTTCAAGTTTCGGATCACTTTCGATGTCTGAGTATTCTTTTAATGTTTCAGCAAATCTAAGCATTGTTTCTTTACCTAAATTGGTATGAGCAAGTTCTCTTCCACGGAAGCGGATAGTAACTTTAATCTTGTGCCCTTTTTCAAGATAGCTTTGAGCATTTTTACGTCTAGTATCAAAGTCGTGAATATCGATGTTGTAAGATAACTGATATTCTTTAGTATCCTTCATATTCTCGCGTTGTTTTTTTAATGCTTCTTTTTGCTTCTTATTTTTTTCATACTTATATTTGTTATAATCGATAATTTTAGCAACTGGACGATCTGATCCGGGATTCATTAAAACTAAATCCAACCCAGCAAAGTTAGCAATTGTTAGAGCATCAGCCAACTTCTTCGTTCCCATTTGTTCACCATTTGGCCCAATAACCATTAGCTCGGGAACCTTGATTTGATTATTGATTAATAAATCATCATTTTTCTTGTTTACGTTTCCTATGATAACGCACCTCCATTAATTATAATAAAAAGTGAATACATACGCATCCACTTAAAAACCGAATAAATAACATTATTTATAAAATAATATGTTCAATTGTTGGCTTTTTTTACCTAGTGCTATTCGCTACTCAGGTGGATGTGGATACATCGCTTTCCTTTTTAAAACAATATGATTATATCATATATTTATGAACTGTCAAGGCAGTTTTGTGAAAAAAACAGTAAATTTATATATATATATCAGCATTATTTTAGTTTAATTAGTCGTTTTATTTCTTTTGGATCAATAGAATATAATTCTGGTGTTATTAATGGTAGATCGTTATCTGTTAGTTCTTGAAGATAAGTAATAATTCCCAAATCTACTATGTTAGGACTTGCTAGAAGTGCTTTTACAGAATCAAGAGAAATATAATCTAAGACTTGTAGTTCCTCTAATTCGCCCATTTCCCGAATTGGATAACGACTATTTTTAAAGAATTCCTCTTTGGGAGCTTCTTTTATGCAAAGGGCTTTTTGTGTTTCAAAGGCACAAATATCTTTATCGATGATAAAACCACCCTGAGATTTTAAAGAATGAAATAGATGTGAATTTATCCTAGCTACACATATAAAATGATTTCCATTAGCTCCTAACCCTCCATCATGATGCCCATAAAAGGAAGATGTTATGGCACGATCATAAAGAATTTTCCCAAGATTGGCAAGTGTTGATGGCGTGTGAAAAAAATCATTCTCACCAATACTAATTTTCGTTTTTATATTTTTTAAATATTCTAATACTTCATCTTTATTATAAACATAATTTTGTTCATCCAAATAACGACGAAAATCTGGATAATCCCCCTTTATCACCGGCTTATATACTATTATCTGTGGGCGTTTTATATAAGGACTTACCGAATTTATGACATCATCATCAATAAAGCGATAATAAAAATCATAAGTTTCATTTTCATAAAAACCAATAAACCAGTTATCACCGATGTAACATTTAGTATAATTAGGCTTTAAGGGATTATATTTTTTATTAGTTAAAATACAATAATCAAAATAAATAGAATTTAATTGCTTAATGATATCAGGATCGTTAGAGTCTGTCATGAGCGCTTCTGGATGTTTATACTTATACATAGGTTTTACATCTTCGGTTATAATGTTATTACTTAGGCTTCCATTTAAAAGATATTGATGTTTAGAAGAATCGAGCATATAAAGATTTTCTTTTGAATTAGGCTTTAAGGAAGAGCACTCTGGTATTTCTGGTAATTCTATTAAAGGCTCCTTTATGACATCTAGATCATTGCGCCCAATCGTGATGGCTTTAATTGGTCTTTCCTCACTATTACTGCTTATACTTAAAAATTCTTCACTAGCCTTCTTATAAATATCAATGATAATTTTTGCATACCCACGAAATCTAAGTGCTTCACTGGTTACTTCAATATTATCAAAACACATTATATCTCCAGCTCGCCATAGCCAACTATAAGCAACTATCATACCTTGATAAGTAATTTTAAAGAAACGGCCATGAACATTTGTTGCTCCATGAAATAAACAGCTCGATGCCTTTCCATTTGGTGTAAGACAACTTGATGCCGTAACACTAGTATTAGAATGTAAATACCTCCCTATTCCATTAGAAATTATCTCGGGACTATGCATATCAACTGTTTCATATTCTAAAGAGCTATACGTCCCTTTAATGTCAGGAATACTAGAGTACTCGCGACTACGATATGTGTCATATAACAAGATCCCGTTTATTTTTTCCATTGTAGGATTTCCCTTGTTGACATTATCAAGGAGATTTAAAGAGGGAGCTATATTATAACAATTAGGCATTAACAAATTGTCAATAGAATATATTCTCTTAATAATTTGTGGCAAGGTTATATGTTTAAATCCTTGACTATATAAATAGTCAAACATTTTAAAAATGGCATCTAAATTATGAATATTATTTGTAAATTCATCCATTCGATCATTTATTAATTTGATAAATAAGTCTTTTGCTTCTGAACTTGCAAAAGAATGAGAACAGATTTTAAGTAAAGTGCTAGTTTCTACTTTATTTAAAATAAGTCTTTTTAATAAGTCGTAGGGAAGATAATATAGAAACTTAATTACATCACGATTCATGCGATCACTACAGAAAGTGTAAAAAAAGGAAATATATTCGCTTTTATCGACACTAAATATTTTTTTTATATCATAGTATTGTTTGGTTGTGTAATTTTTAACATAGGTTAGCCAATCTTCATTAGAATCAAAGTCTAATACTTCATTTGTTTTATAAAAATGATGAAGAGATGTCCTACTTTCTAATTTAAGAATTTTTATAAGAGATTCTCCCATAATAAGGCGGTGATAAAGGGCTCTTATTATGGATGCACATTCAGAAATATCGTATGAGAAAATCTCTGATAGGTAGTTATTAAACATTTGAAAATTTCTCTCATAAAGAGGGATTTCTTTCCACTTTATTCTGGGTATTTGCCTTAAGTAGTTAAGATTGGCAAAAAACTCTTCACTGAAGACACTTGATGACGTGGAAGTACTTGGCTCTAGCCGCGAACGCATTTTATTTTCCCATTTAATAGAGCGACAATATAAATCATTATAATCCCTTGGTTTATTTTTGATTCTTAAATTAAAAATCTTTTTTAAAAACCAACAAGTATTAAAAGGATATTCTAAGTTATCATTTTCGCCATCAAATACACTGATGTACTTTTCTATTAATGTATCAACTGTTTTATAATCGTTTTTATTTAGTAAATCAATAATAATTTCCTGTAAATATGTCCAAGATAATTGAGTACAAATGCCATAATATCGATTATTTTGATGATGATTATCATAAAAAATGAATTGGAGATCATCAAAGAAGTATTTATATAATAAGTAGTTGAATTCGCGATGATTATATATTTTTGGCGCAATAATTATTTCATCATAGTCAATGGCTCTATTATAAGTGGCTTCTCCAAGCAGCTGATATTCAAAAATATCAGTGTCAATTTCCCCTATATTATCTAAATGATCAAAAGCAATGTAGTGCGTTTTAAATGCCTCTTTTAATATGCCATAATGATTTTGGATAAATTTTTCCAATAATTCATATTGAGGAATATAGAAATATATTTGCAAAATATTGTTAGGAGTAAAATAGTTTGAATATTTTTCTATGTAGGATAAGATATCAATTGTATCATCAAATTTATTAGAGGGAGAAGACATATGATAATCGATGAGAATGCTTCTTAGGGAAGAGGTTATTTCATCTTTGCTTTTAGTAATGTAATTATTATCTAAGTCTACCATCGCTTTTTTTATATATTCAGAACTACTTTTTCTTATATAAAATTCATCTAGTATTTTATTCATGGTTAGGCCTTCCATCGGCTATTAGCTTGAGACTTTTATCTAAACAAGTAACAAGATCATCACGAGTTAGATAGCCCATATCTATAAGCGTTTCAAACTCTTTAAGGATTTCAAAATAAGCTTCAGAAATATAATCTCTTACTAATAGATGATATTTTAAATTATATTCTTTTAGTGATTCAGTTTTTTCTAAAATAATCTTCTCTTCTGCATTAGGACAATCTAAACGAATAAATTTTTCAGTACTATTTAGAGAAAGTGCATCACTTAGTTTTTCATATTCTTCGTAACATTTTAGATATTTTTCGATGATATCTTCTAAGTGTTGTTTAGTGGCAAAGACAGATTTTTTTAGTTGATCATATATTTCAGAGTGTTGAACTTCTGCTAAAAACTCTTCACATTGATTTATTGTGCTAAGGCTTTGGCTTTTTGAATGTAAGGAAGCTAGGTATGATTCATAGTCGCCTTTAATAGTGGTAACTTGTTTAATTAAGTTATCTAGTTTCAAGAATGTAACTATTACTAATATTTCGGCAATTTGAGAGCTATCAGGAGCCTTCTTTATCGTTGCTATTTTCTTAGTTAAGACAGCACTAATACGCTCATTAAAAGATGTGAATTGCTTTTTGGCATTAGTGATGCTATTACTTGGTTTGGCTTTTATAATAAGATCATCAAGTTCTAGTAATTGATTTTTAATACTCTCATAATTATTTTTTAGCCATTGATAATTTAAATTTTTAAATAGTGGGCTTAACTTATCTAATATGCTTTTTATCTTTTGGTTGTAGTCAATATCAGAAGCTTGTTCATAATACTTAAAGATAGTATCTCTTTCTTCTTGTAAACGAGTATGCCATGGGCTTTTCACTTTTGTTTCATCTTCATAAGATTCACTAGCATTCAACTGCTCATCGTAAAATTTAAGAAGTTTTTCATCAACTTTATACTTTCCATTTAAGGCATTTAAAATACCTTCAATACTTCCAGTATAGACCTCACTTGCTATGGCAGCCATAACAATAGTGTCTTTGTCATTATCGACACTGTTGGCATCAAAACCGTGACTAGTTGCTAATTTTAGAACTTTTAAAATGAAGTCTTCACTATAGGATATATCTTCTCCTTCAGAATTTGTGTAGCCATAAAACATTAGATGAATAAAAGTATATCCAGTTAATTTGGCTTTATAGTTAGGATCAACCCCTAAATCTAATAATATTTCTATTAATTCTAGAACGCTTTTTTGGGGATATTCGTAGTTCACTATTGCATGAAGTATGCTGCCGTATTCATTGACGGCTTTAATATTTAATGATTTACTGACAATATCTTTAGTTATGCTTTGATTTTTATATTTTGAAAAGAAATTATCGATCTCATCATTTAATTTAGTTTTAGCCATGTTATCATCTTCTCTTTCACATGTTATTATACTTAAAAATTAAAAAAAAGGAATAATTTTATTCCTAATCTTTAAATATATGTTTTAAAATAGGTTTCGATATTTCATACATGATGAAACTAAGAAAATTAAATATTACTACTTTTAGCAACAGAGACATGGAAATAGTTGTTACATTTATAAGTCTTCCTACAGGGGTTGCGAAGACAATTAATTCAATTAAAATGACAATTACTAGACCAATATTCATCTTCTTATTAGAAAATAATCCTTGCTTATATATGAATTCTTTTGGATTACGACAAACAAGGGAATAGATTATTTCTTGCATAACTAGGGATAATAAGGCAAGAGTTCCAGCCACACCTATAGTGTAATATTTTAAAGCAATAAAATAAACTGTAATAACGAAAATGGTTTCGATTATGGCAGAAGTAACGATGGAAGCACTGACAAAGGGCGTAAAAATTGGTTTATCTATTCCTCTTGGGGGCTTGCTCATGGACCCATTCTCGCCTTGTTCAAAAGAAAGACAAATACTAGGAATTGAGTCGGTTACTAAGTCGACGAATAAGATGTGAATAGGAATTAATATCGTATGCCCTGTAAGCATTCCAATTAAAATGGTAAATATTTCTGCAAAATTACTAGATATGCAGAATATGACGTTGTTGCGAATATTAGCAAATATACGTCTTCCCTCTTCAACGGCATCGACAATTGTTGAAAATGAATCGTCAAGGAGAATTATATCGGCAACTGATTTAGTTACCTCTGTACCAGTTATTCCCATACCAACGCCAACATGAGCATCTTTTATGGCTGGAGCATCATTTACCCCATCTCCTGTCATAGCTACGACTTTCCCATTTTTTTGCCAAGATTTGACAATTCGCAGTTTGTGTTCAGGACTAACACGAGCATAGACATTATATTTTTTTACGACTTGAACTAGTTCGTCATCCGTATATTCATCTAATGAAGAACCTAGTATTCCCTCACTTTCATTCTCGATAATTCCAACACTTTTAGCAATTGCACAAGCTGTTGTTAACGAATCTCCTGTGATCATTATTGGTCTTATTCCAGCACTTTTACATTGAGCTACAGAAGAAATGACGGTTTCTCTTGGTGGATCAATAATTCCGACTAAACCGACAAATGTAAGATCTTCTTCAGATGCTAAAACTTTCTCAGATGAGGATGGTACCTTACTTAATTCTTTGTAGGCAAATCCGATTACCCTTAGGGACTCACTAGCCATTTGTTGTTCTTTTAAGGTTGCAGATTCAATTTGCTTTTTAGTTATCTTGTTTATTTTGGAATTATTGCTGATATGTGAACAACGCTTTAATAAATTTTCGAGACTTCCCTTTACCAAAAGATATTTTTTCCCTTGTATTTTGTTGACCGATGACATCATTTTGCGATCAGAATCGAAAGGCGCATCAATTAGTCGCGGATTAGAATCTTTGAGTTTTTTTACATCAATATTTAGTTTTTCTAAGTATTCATAAAGACAAGTTTCGGTTGGATCACCTATGTAAGTATCACCTTCAATAGTTGAATCATTAGCTAAGGCAGCAATATAAGTAAACATATCTTCATTTAAAATATCTGTAGATACAACTGTCATTTTGTTTTGAGTAATAGTTCCCGTTTTATCAGAACATATAATATCCGTTGCCCCTAATGTCTCAACAGCATTCATCTGTCTGACAATCGTATTCTTTTTAGCAAGAGAAGCAGCTCCAGTTGATAAAGTTATGGTTATAACGGCAGGCAACCCTTCAGGAATTGCGGCAACTGCTAGTGATACACACAACATGACTATCTCTAATATCTTATACCCTTTGATAACCCCAAAGATAAAAATGAATATTAATATGATAAAAATTAAGAATGTTAGCTTTTTAGATATTTCTTTTATTTTTATTTGGAGTGGCGTTTCTACTTCGTAAGGGGTATTTAATGATACAGCAATTAAACCAAGTTCTGTAAGCATTCCCGTTTTTACTACTACTGCCTCTACTCTTCCTCCAGTTATGTTTGATCCGGAAAAAATCATATTTGTTTGATCTTGAATTTGCAACTTGTCATTTTTAATAACTATGTTGCTTTTTTTTACAGGAACAGATTCGCCAGTTAAGGGAGACTCATCTACATATAAGTTGCTTTCGCTGATAATTCGGGCATCAGCTGGAACTTTATCACCAGATGATAAAATAATGATATCACCAGGTACCAAATATTTGGCATCAATTTTTAGAGTTTTTCCATTTCTTTTAACGATGACATTAGTAACTGAATATTTCTTTAAGCCTTCAAGCGTTACTTCGGCTTTTTCTTCTTGAACAAAACCCATAATTGCATTGATTAAAACAACGATGGCAATAACGATAGAGTCTGTGTATTCATGCGAATAAAAATAGCCATAGATCCCCATGATGATAGCAACAATGAGAAGAATTATAATCATCATATCGTTAAATTGGCTAAAAAAGATCTTTAATTTACTTTTGCCATTTTTTTCAACTAAGTTATTTTCACCATACTGACGGATCCTACTAGCAGCTTCTTTTTCAGTTAGACCCTCTTCTTTAGTACGCAATTCGTTAAATATATCTTTAATATTTTTATTATAAAAGTTCATATAATCACCCTTATTTTCTTTAAATAGTTTTATCGCAAAAAAGGATTAATCTTTATTCTCTATGTTGATTAATCCTTTTTCTACTTCTTCTAATGCTCTTCCAATTTCGCGTTTGGAAACATATTCATTATCTTTCATTTGAAAATGTCCAGTATCACGCATCTGTTTACTACGGCTACTTGCTACATGAACTAAAATGTACTTTGATCCAACTGTGTTTAGTATCTTATCAATTGATGGATAAATCATATTATTCACTCTCCTATAATAATACTATACTACATTAATTATAGTTGATAAATACTTATGACATTATATTTACATATTTTCTTCTAATCTAGAGCAACGACTAGATAAAATCATGCTACAAATAATAAATAGTATTAGCACATTAATCATCCTCTCTGTATGATACATATATAGTTTGATACTTCTTCTTATATTTATTACAAGTTATTAATATTAATGCATGACGAGACTTATTATGATAAATATTTACATCGCCATCTTTTAATTCGTCATAGATATCACTCAACCGATAAGAGTAAGTCTCATTATAAATTGATAGTGTGATTTTAGCACCAATATCTAAGCGATCGAGTTTATCAAAAAAAGAGACACTTGAATTCCCTCGATGAGCTGCTAGAATTATCATGCTATTGTGATCATTTAGGTACGATTCTTTAAGATAATAAATATTTTTATTAACATCATTTAGAGGGGACTTTATATCGTAAAATCCACGCTTTAAAGCTATCTTTGGTATTTCTAAATAACCTATGTATTCGTTGTTTAAATCAAGATTATTGTGATCCTCTTGAGTATTATAATAGCTTATTTTTTGGTTGTTTATTTGATAATCTGTTACTTTATGGTAAAGAGAAAAACAAAAAAATAAAGAATAAAGCATTGCCGTTATGCATAGAAGTGTTTTAATAATTTTACTTAGCATGTTTAATATACATTAGACTGATGAGTGATAATAAAAGAAAAATGATATTTAAGGACGATTTTGAAGTCTTTGGAACAACCACTTCAATAGGATTTTGGGTATATTCAGGTTCTCTTAATGGTGGATCTATAATATCAGCTGGTGGGGTTTCACCGTCTGGCATTAAATTATCATCTTTATTTGGGGTATTTTCATCGGATGGAAGAGATGGAACTTCTGGATTTGGGTCTCTATCTGGCACTTCTGGAAGGGGTGGATTTTTATCTTCACTTTCTCCAGGCGTAGGCTCTTTATCTTCGTTTTCTCCAGGAATTACTAAATCGTCTTTTTTGTTTAATTTATGAACGGCGATAGCCATTACATCAGGAGTATCAAAATTTATTATCATATTTTCTATTTCTGTTGATGTATACCCATCTAAGTTCTGTTCTTCACAAACATAGTACTCACCGACAAATAAATCAGTAAATAAAACAGAACCATTTTCATCAGTTGATTTAGTTTCCACAAGAGTATCATCACTTGCTCGGTAAAGAGAGACATTAGTTAGTGAGGGACGCTTGTTCCCCTCTTCTTCTATAGTACTTGTGTATTTTATACTGCCACCAATGACATTATAGTGGTCTATTAAGACGGCCGTTGACATGTTTCCTGGTTCAAAGACATTTTGGTATTTATCACTGCGGTAATAACGATAATAATCATCATAATAATTAAACTTGCGATAATATACTAACTCATGCTCACCTACTTCATTAGCCTTTATAGCTATACTTTTTTCATTTAATACTTCAACATCAAGCTTGGAAATATCATCTCCAGTATATAGTTTGAATGATGGCAGTATTCCTAGCTTATCTTCGATTACTTTAGTTTCTCCAAGAAGCAAAGTTTTATTCTCGACATTAAAGACTGGCAATTGTTGATTTTCTCTGACTAAATAGTTTAATTCGGCTATTTCATTTTCATATGGATAGATAGGTGTTTTAGAAGAAATGGACGATACAAAGTAGTGTTCAATGTTCGGATTCGTTACCTGCCAAATCAGGTATTGTGTTATTGCATACCATTTAGGATCTGTATGATCATAAATACCTTCTTTATAACCGTATCCATAGTATGCTAAAGCTTCAACTCTTAACTTGGCATCCCATTCTAAAAAACTGCTAGTTGCACAATCTTCATAATCACCACCAGTAGCTCCACTAATCGGAACCCAGGATTCAACACAATAGACGAAATTGTTTGTTCTTGAATTACGATAAATACTGGCTTGACTATGGAAATTGTGATATTGATATTTTTCAGTTTCGGTGTCTTCACGATGTTTATAAAAATATATGCCATCTATTTTCTCTGATTCATAAAAGTAACCATCAAAATCAAAGGCATAAACATCAATACTAAAAATTACTGCTAAAATAATTACTGCTATACTTAATATTTTATATTTCATAAATTCCTTTCTGTTTAGCGTTATTATTTTGTCCTAAAAAAACGAAAAAAGAGAGTCCAAATAAATGTACTTCTCTTTTCTTACTACGGCTATATATGATAAGCGATATAGACTTAATTGTCAATATAAAAAGAGCTTCTTTTTAGAAGTTCTTTTGACATGGATCATAAATGTTTTCACATGTATCACATTCACTCATGGTATAACATGGAGTAAATGTATGACGATAAATATGATGATTTACAATTTTAGTATTTATTGGCATTACATGTGGAACTTCATGAACAATGTATCTTTCACAAATTCTCTCTTGTGGGCATTCGTAAATAGGAGGACATACACATCCTGGCATTGATGCTGGTGTTGCTGGCATTTGCATGTCAGTTGACATTTCATTTTCAAAACATCTTGGATTCATTAAATTACTTCCTTTCTACCATATAGTATGCAGGAAAATAGTAAAAGGAAATAAACTTAGTACCTATATTTTACATTTAAATATGATTGTGTTATAATTTTTCATTGGAAACAAGAGGTTGAAATGTATGTTTGAGATAGATTATAAAGGGAATTTATCTAAGGATATTCATAAGGCTACTGCTGATATAGATTTAATGGATATTTTCTTTAAGTATCTAAAAAAGAATTTGCCAATATACTTAGTTATCACTATATTAATTGGTATTATTAGTACTATAACAAGTTTATTTGGAACACCAAAACCACTTTTCGATTCTGCTTATGTTTATATTATTTGTCTAGCTGATTCTCTATATGACGCTTTTATAAAAAGTGAATTTATGCGAAAGCGCAGACGAAAAGCAATACGCAATTTAGGAGAGTTGTGTGATGAGATAAATGATGTTCGTGTTGAATCAATTATAGATGATGCCGAAGCAACACCAGGTATTATTTGTATATCAGATATTGCTGAGGCTAAGAAAATATCTATTGATGTTCTTTTAAGTTCAACTGATAAGGAATTTATTGAAACTTATGATGATTATTATAAAAAAGTTATTAATTATTACATGTCTCAAGACTCTAATGGAAAACTATTTGTTTTAAAAGAGATAAGAGAAACAATAAAGGCTTTAGATGATAGAGATTCTAAGACGCAGGTTCAGTTTTTAGAACAAAAAGATATAAAAAGTGATGAGGAACTAAGAAAACTTTTAGTGTTAAAAGAAGTAGACTAAATAAAGACTCGTTTTCTAGCAAAAGATGGAAACGAGTTTTTTAATGTGGTACAAATAAAAACTACGCATTAAATACGTAGTTTTCTCTGAGCCTATAAGGCTCTTTTTTCTTGCCAGCACGCATATGGATGCTGGCTTGAATTTGTTCAAGCCCAGTGCATTGACTACTTTAGCATACCCTTAAAAGGGTTTACAAATTCTTTCTTCGTTAATGAATCTGATATTTTATCTTCATTTT
>CATNCE010000009.1 GCA_950097225.1 uncultured Bacilli bacterium | reverse complement strand
GGTGTTATTCCTTCACTTTGAACTGGCCCTGGCATTGGCACAGGTGTTATTCCTTTACTTTGAACTGACTCCAGTATTGGCGCAGGTGTTATTCCCTCACTTTGAACTGGCCCTGGCATTGGCACAGGTGTTATTCCTGCACTTTGAGCGGAAGTTAGTGTTGAATTAATATTATTAGAGCTTATTGGTTGTGGAACAGGACTATTAATTTGTGTAGTCTGTTGTGCAGTTTCTATAGGTTGAGGCGGATTTGCAAATATACTCGTTTCAGAAGGTTGCGTTATAGGTTCTTTAACTTCCGGCGCTTGGGCAAAGAACGAAGTTGCTCCTGTTACGGCTGGTTCTTCTTGTTGAACAGCATGATTACTATAACTATGTCCTGCAGTGCTAAATGCCTGTTTGGCAACACTAGTTACAGCCATCTTTTTGGGATCTCCCACATAAAATGGTATTCCTGTCATATTCATATATTCAATATCTTCTACTGGCTGTTTGCGGGAAATACTAAGCATCTTATTTCTTAAATCTTCCCATTCCATTTGATTTATAGCACCCGCTTGCCCTACAGCACTTCCCAATTCTGCAATATAAATTTTAGTTAAATCATTATCAACTTTCTCATTTAAAGTATAGAATAAATACTTTTTCCCAGTCGATTTTATATTCATATATGCAATGCCTTCAGCATAGATAGTATCTCCATTTTTATTAATTACTTGTACGCTTTCGTTCATATCTAGTCCCTCACTAATCTAACAATCCCTTTATTTTTTTTCTAACAAGAAATATTTACAATCATATGCGCAATTTTCTTTTATATAATTATCTAACATATTAATATTATTAATAGAACTTACTCTTTTATTAGTACTCTTATAAAAACCTTTTAAACGAAGTTTGCCATATGCCCAATCACCAAAAATGTAATCAAAATCGTTAAAATATTCAGTAGTTCGTTCTTTTATGCTTTCCTCGTTAAATCCTTCTTTGTAGTTTTTCTTCAATTTGTATTCAATTCCATTAAGATTTATTTCCATTTTTATCTCCCTAGTACAGATAGAATAACCAATCCAATCATTAGTTCTGTAGCAACGATACTCAAAAGCATTAACTTATCGACAAAGCCACTACCACTTGTAATTATAGGGCCACTTCTGATTCGAAATACATTTTTGCGTTTTGGTTCAGAATAGCGCCGATTTTCTTCAATACTAATAATTTCATTCACTTTAATTATTTCTTCTTCACTTAGCGATGCTATTGTTCTAATGTCATATCCATATTTTTTGTAAGTCTGTGAATCTAGTAAATTTGGATTTACTGCAATCATTCGCAGTTGGGTGTTGGTAAGTTCAAAACGATTATTCTCCCAAGCCCTAACTATTAGTCCTGTATTTCTAGCCACGAGTGCTTTTATTTTTTTTAGGTTACCTTCAATTGGGTTAAAAACCGAGTCAAATTCCTTAATTTCTTCTTCAAGGAATTCTTTTCTTTTACTTCTTTTGCTAATCATTTCGATTAAAATTTTTTCAATCTCCGTGGTTAATCCTGTAGCTTTTCTCTCTGATTTGTAATTTTGCATGAATTCGTAGTACTCGCCCATGAGTTTAATAAAATTCTTCATATCACTTTCTTTTAAATCATACATCAATAGGTTGCATTCAAAGGCTTTTTCATTATCTATTTTATATGGTAATATTATGCTTTTTTCTCCATATATAATGGTTAAAACTTTTATAACATTCATTTCAAATGTATATAATAATGGATATGTTTTATCTTCTTTGCTTAATAAATATGCCTTTATTCCATTTTCAATAGCTGGATTTATAAAGTATTTATCAACATAGCTAGTTACCATACTATCACCCTACTATAATAGATGATATCACACTTCCAGAGAAAAAAAAAGAGGTTTATCATTTGTAGTGTGGAAAATACGATGATTCCATTTATTATTTTATAAAAAACTCTACTCTTACTATGGATAAATTTTTATCGAACAAGTTAAATCAATTCTTGGGCTAATTCTATTCGTATAATTTGCATGCAATGAAAAGCAAAAAGTAAATATATGTCTATTAGACTACTTTTTTATTTTTAGCACCTTTTTTATTTTTAATTATTACTTCCTGTAGAATTTAATCCTAAAATTTCTGAGTTTTTAGAAAGTGCCGCCCCATATATGCCTGGAACTGTTCCGCTTATTATTTTTGATGCGATTAATAGTCGAAATACTTTCTTATTTTTGTTTTCTTTGTAAGGAATATATAATTTTTGTTCTAGTTCAACTTCTAGGAATACTTTTAGTAGTGCGTTATTAATTCCATAATCGGTTAATTCCACCGCTACATTACCAAAAGCATGTTCATAAAAAGATATTTTTATAGGAATCTTTGGACCTAGATTAGATAGGATTGCCCCATCACGAGCTAGTGATATGGGAATCTCTAAGTAGATATTATTTTTATATTTTTTCAACATTTCATCTTTAAATTCTAAATTAAAAATATTACCCTGAATTTTTTTTATGGTCTCTACCATTAATTGATTTGCGTAATTAGTATCAATGTCTAAAGAAATTATTTCTTCTTTTTTATTTTTGTCAATTTTTACTAGAGTTTCTAAGTCAATATAGTCTGGAACGATGTTATTTTTAACATACATATTTGTTATTTCTTCTAATTTAGTTTCAGATATATTGATTATTTTAGGTGAAATTTTCTTGTTGTAAAAATTGATAAATAGGCATGTGAAAAAAATTATACTTATTAGCACTAATTCAAATCTACGTTTTTTTCTTTTTCGAGTGATGAACATTTTCATAATATTTTATATGAAAAAAGAATTGTTTTTAAAACAATCCTAAGTCTAATAATGTGTTTAGTATATATATAGCGCCAATGACAAGAGCGATTATAACAGCAAATATGAGAACTTTTATAACAACTGTTCCAGTATCATTTTTAGACACATCCGAAAAATCATCATATGAAGATATATCAATATCTAGTTTAGACAAAGTTTCTTCGATATGTTTTTCATCAAATTGTTTAGTTTTATCATCAGTTTCTTCTAACTCGGCTTCAGTTTTCTCCTCATTTTCTTTCTCATCAGATTCATTTTTTTCTAATTCTTCATCTGGTGCCTCCTCTTTGCTGCTTTGCATTAAAGTAATTATTTCCGACTTGCTCTCCTCTGGCTCTAATTTCTCCGCTTCGACATTTGGCAATGGCTCTGTTTTATCATCATCACTATCATCTGCAAGATCGGACAATAAATCAAACGAACTCTTTGTGTCTTTGTTATACTTATTTTCTTTATTTTGAATTTCTATCTGGGTTATAGTATTGATTAGATTCATCAGATTATCTTCTTCAGCCTTTTTTTGATTACTGCGTTTTGCATCTTCAACTTTCTTTAATTCTAGGTCTAAATTATTTAAAATCTCATATTGTGCTTCACGAACTTTTTTTAATCGTTCTTTATTATAGTCAACATTTTTTCCTTGTTTGGCTTTCTCGAGAATAGCATTTATATCATATTCTTTAGTGTCCATAAGTGGTTGATTTATTATTGGTTCTTCATCGTATGCAGGAACTTCAATACTTTTTCTTTTAGGGTTATATTCATTGTAGCGTTTATCGAGAATTTCACTTAAGCGATTAACATCGATTTTGTTAGCATTAGTGTCAATTACAGAGACATTTGAATTAACATTGAAGTCAGTAAGAGAACTATTTTTAACTTGCTCGTACAAGTCTTGATTTTTTTTTGTTCGCGACTTATAAACAACATCAGCTTGATTGTATTTATCCATTCTACTTTGCATACTTTTCACCCTAATAGAATTTTATCATATTAAGTCGATCTTTGTATATATAAGTTGTTTTTTTATTTGTAAATATGTATAATCATATTGTGAGGGAGCGATGAATTTGAAAGTATTAGTTGATCAAGATAAATGTATTGGGTGCGGAGCTTGTGTAGCTATTGATCCAGATAATTTTGATTTTAATGAATTAGGATTGTCTTATGCTATAAATAATAAGGTGCAGGATAAAACACGTGATGCATTAGAGGCTTGCCCCGTTTATGCAATAAGTATTGAAGGATGTGATGATTTACCTAACAACATGGATAATGCAACTAACAAAGAGAGACCTAATTTTGATGGGTATGCAAAAGAAAATGGTGGTAAAGATGATGCAATGGAATGTGAATGTTCTAAACATTGTTGCAAAACGGAGTGCGGTTGTTTAGAAGAGGACACTGCGATGCCTGATACCAAAAAAGAAAAACTTGATAGCAAAGAAGAAAAAAAGGATGACGAAAATTAGTTGGAGTTGTCAACGAAAAGTAGTCATTCTTTTTCTTTTAAGATTTTTCAATAAAATCAGACCCTTTGTGTGGTTCATTGCGCAATAAATCATTGTAATTTTGTTGTCTTAGAGCTTCATAAGTCATGATTGCGACCGTATTAGAAAGATTTAGAGCTCGGACATTGTTGCTCATTGGCATGCGCATACAATGATCAAGATGCGGTTTTAGATATTCAGGTGGAATCCCCGTTGATTCTTTTCCAAAAATGAAGTAGATTTCCTCATCACTATTAGAGTAATCAAAGTCAGTGTGAGGACGATGTCCGTAGCGTGTTAAATAATAATATGTTCCTGGGTTTTTATCATAAAACTCTTCTATATTTTCATAAACATGATAATCACATTTATCAATATAGTTTACTCCACTTCTTTTGACATACTTCTCATCAAGCGAGAATCCTAGTGGTTTTATTAAATGTAACTTGGAATTAGTAGCCACACAAGTACGCATAATATTTCCACAGTTTTGAGGTATTTCTGGTTCAAATAATACAATATTAATCATATAGATCCTCCTTTTTAACTTATTATATTAAAATCGTGAAAAAAACAAGAATAAATCTTGTTAACTAGCCAAATCGTACATATCTATGACTTGACTAAAATCATCTTTGTTAAGCAAGTGATCACTAGAGTCAATTCGATATGTTGGTATTCCATCTTTGTAATATATCATGGCTGGAAATTTTTTTATCTTTAAATTATCGCCTAATTTTAGAGTATCGTTTAAGTCATTCACAAAATTAGTTGTGGTCATATACTCAGATACGTTTAAATATAAGACATTGTCAATTAAATTGTTGCGATTTAAATACTTTTTTATTTCAGATTCATTATTGTGAACATTAGGATTGTCGGTGTAACTAATTACTAAGAAAGCATCGGCGTCCATTTCTAAGGTAGTATTTTTTAAATCCTCATAGTTTATTTCTTTACTAGCTAGTGGACTTGTTGAAATACGATTTTCTTGAAATATGTTGTAGATATTATAAGATGCGAGACAAGCACATATGACTAAGACGATTAGACCAATTAATATAACATAATTTTTTCTTGGAATACTTTTTTTAGCCATACTATCACCCTTCTAAATATATTCTAACAAATAATATGTTTTTACTCAATAAATTATTATAATCTTGGTTTTATTAACGTTTAGTTTTACGTTCATTTGGTACATAGGGATTGACATGAATAATTGTTAAATAGACCTCATCTAACTTGGTTATTTCTTTTTCCAAACGATTGGCAATTTCATGGCTTTCATAAGTAGATAAATTACCATCAACAAAGATTGTTAAAGAAATGTGATATAGGTATCCTACTGGCACAGAATTAAAATGATTTGTCTTTTTAATCTCAGGATATTTAGCCACAATACTCATGATTTTATCTCTTGTTTTGGTATCTACTCCTTTGTCCATTAAAACGTCATATGAATCTTTGAAAAGAGAAATTCCTACAAAAAAAATCCAGAAAGAAACTAATAGTCCGACTATACTATCGACATAGGTTATACCTATCATTCCAAAAAAGGCTGCTATCAAATTTAGGGACGTCAAAAGACAATCGTTTAAATGGTCTTTGGCATTAGCTTCTACTAGTAAATTATTATGAATTCGAGCGATTTTGCGCGTATACATATATAAAGAAAATTTAGTAATTATCGTTAAAATGCATACGATAATAAGATACCAAGAAAAAGTGTAGTTTCCTACGCTAAAAAAAGATTTAGTAGAAGATAATAATAATTCAAAAGCAAGAATAAGCATTAGAACACTTATCAACAATGAAAAAATATATTCAGCCTTCCCATGACCGAAGTTATGCTCCTCATCGGCTTCCTTACTAGAAATTTTATTACCGATGAAAGTCATTATGGAGGAAGCAATATCTCCTGCACTATTTAATGTATCTCCTAACATAGCTTGACTGTGGGTGAAAACTGCAACTATAATTTTGATAATAAGTAAAAATAAATTGCCAATAATGCCTATTATGCCTACCCATTTGGCTGAATTATAACGTTCCATATGATCACTCTTTCGTTTAAAGCATTCCAATTATAACATAAAAAGAGCTTTTGGATAAGGTATAAAATTCGGTTAATTGAGAAGAATATTAATGGGAGGTAAATTATATGACTCAGAAAGAATTGAATTATTTTGAAGATGTTTACAATCATGAGAAATTAATCGTTGAAATTCTTTATAATAGTATGGAATTAGTTACTGATGAAGATTATGTTTCAATGTTTGATAAACAAATTGAAGAACATGATACGATGATGAAGAAAATGGAAAAATTTTTAGGTGATATAGATGAATAATAAGACAATATTGGAGTGCGTTTTAACTCTAACAAAATCTTTAAACTCTCTTTATTTAGATGCAACTGTTGAATCTAGTAATCCTGATGTACGAAAGTTATATCAAGATGGTTTAAAAAATACACTTGCCATGCAAGATGAAATTTATCAAGCTATGAAGTCCGATGGCATGTATGATGTTGCAAATGTAAAAGAATCAGAAATAAAGAAAATTTATAATAAATTAATTAAGGATGAGAGCTAGGTTCTCATCCTTTTAATTGCTAAGAATTTGGTTAGTAAGTTCTTCCCAATGGGAATTTTTATCTGCTAGTTCTTTTTTTAGCGTATCTATCTTAGAATTAATAGCGTTTAATTTATTATAGTCTTGATAGATATCGGTATTAAAAGATTCTTGTTCAAGCAATTTTATTTTTGTTTCTATTTTTATTATTTCATTTTCAACTTTGTTAAGTTCTTTTTTTAGATCATATGTATTTATTTTATTAGTAGTCTCTGTTTTTCTATCTTCTATTTTAGAATTATCTTTCTTTTTTTCTTTGGTATCTTCTACTTTTTTATTGCGATTTTTTTCTAAGTATTCTTCATAACCATATGGATAGAATGTAACTCCTTGCGAATCGAAAACGAGCAATTGATCAGCTATTTTTTGGACAAAGTAACGATCATGAGAGACAAATATTATGGTTCCCTTGTAGGATGATAATATATCTTCAAGGTGTTCTTTTCCAAGAATATCCATATGATTTGTTGGCTCATCTAATAACAAGAAGTTAGGTTTGTTATAGAGTATTTTACATAATTGGAGACGGACCTTTTCCCCACCGCTTAAAACTGATATATTTTTTAAGACGTCATCGCCACGAAAGAGAAATGAACCTAGGGCACGACGACATTCACCTTCAACTAATTTGGGCAATGCTTCTCTAAACTCAGATAAAACTGTTCCAGTGTTATTGCGCATTGCTAAGTTTTGATCAAAATATCCAGGTATTACATGTAAGCCATAAGAGACATTTCCCGATATCGGGTCGATAATCCCATGCAAAGTTTTTAAAAGAGTTGATTTGCCAATGCCATTTTGACCGATTATGCCAATCTTTTTTCCACGCATGATTTCAAGATTGATAGTTGCAAGAGGAGTATCATAACCGATTACAAGATCTTCAGCTACTAAGACTTTTTTTACTGACTCTTCCATCTCGCTTAAGTTAGTTTTAAAAACACGCATGTCCGCTTCGGATGGTTTATTAATTAATTCCATTCGTTCAATTTGTTTTAGCTTAGATAAAGCCATTGAAGCCTTAGATGGTTTGTTGCGAAAACGTTCATAAATGCTATATAGCCGTTTAATTTCTTTTTGTTGAAATTCATAGTCTTTAAGCGTACGCTCATAATTTAGTTTTTTCATTTTCTCAAAGTTACTATAATTTCCTGGATACTTTACTACCTTCCCATAGTCAATATCATAAACAACATTAACTATATTGTTTATGAACATACGATCATGAGATACTATTATTAGTGCCTTATTGTAATTGCGCAAATAGTCTTCTAACCATTCTATGGTTGTGATATCAAGATGGTTGGTTGGTTCATCAAGCATCAAAATATCAGGGTTACTTAGCAGCAATTTAATGAAAGCAATCTTTGTCCTCTGTCCGCCAGAAAATTCACTTATTTTTTTACTTTTATCTTGCTCAGTAAAACCAAATTTGTTGAGCATGATTTCGTATTCTTTTTTATACGAATAGCCATTTAGCAATTTAAAGGTCTCTTGCGTGTCTGTGTATTCTTTAATAAGCTCATCAGAATTATTTTTGTTCATCTCTTCTACTAAGCGATGCATACGATTTTCCATGTCAATAAGTTTTTTAAAGGGCTTTAATATTTCGTCTAAGAGTGTCATATTTTCATCTGCAAATTCAATTTGTTGCATGTAGCCAATGCTAAATTTGCCGATACGTGAGATGGAAAAATGCTCCTCGCCTATGCCTTCACTAAATAATTCAGGATCGGCAATGGCTTTTAAAAGGGTGGACTTCCCCGCTCCATTGCGACCAACAATTGCTATATGATCATGTTCAGTTATGCTTAAATTAACTTCTTCTAATATAGTATTGCCATTTAAAGTAACAGCTGCATTTTGGATTGATAATTTCATAGTAACCTCATTCTATAATAGTTTTTATATGTGTATGAATCGATAAGAACACATTGATTTATCTTTTTTATTTTAATTTTTTTCAGTAATTTACAATATTTGTTATAAGAACATACGGCCTTAGTTTTGCTGCCAAGAAGTTGAAAGTACAAATTATCTTTATCGCAATTATTGTAGCGAATACCTTCTACTTCGTTTTTAGTTTTTTCGTCTAAATTATAAATTATATAATCTTTTATAAATTCAATGACGATGTCATTTAAATTATCTTCGAGAATTAATATCTTCTCTTTTAAATCAGCAAAGGTATCGCATACTCTTAGTATTGTCTTACCTGCATCAGCTATAGGAGCATTTTCATTAGGTGTATAATGAATAATATAGTTTTCACCGACTATTTTAAGAGGATAAAAAACGTCTATTGATTCTCCACACTTAGAACATATATTAGTAAATATCTCTTTATTTATAACTCTTTTTATATTAGTGTGATCGATAAATGAGTATGTCTTTATGCGATTAGTATTTTGGCATTTTGGACATGTGTAGTTTTCTTTTGTTATCATATGATCACCTGGAAGTAATTATATCATGCTTATTTTATGATGTAAATTTCATTAATTTTTATACTTACTCGCATTTTTATTAATTATATTTTATAATGCATAAATTATAATTCTAGGTTATAATGTTAGTTAGTGATGTATTATGAAAAAGGTAATTTTATTGTTGATAATTATTTGGATATTAACAGGATGCGGACGGGATAAGTACGAAAAGCCAGATGAAGTTAGCATTAATTTAAAAGAAAATGTTTATGAGGTATACTCTAAGGTACATTTATATGATTTTATCGAATCATCTAATGTGGAAGTTAAGACGGAAAATAAACTTATTAAAACTGACCAAGTAGGAGAGTTTTTTGAAGATATAACCTATATATTTAATAAGAAAAAGTATAACTATAAAATAAAGTACAACATAGTTGATACTGAAGCTCCAGTGTTAATAAATGTTGCAAGTGTTAGAACGGTTAAAGTAAATGAAGATGCTTACTTCTGTGATGAAATTGTATTTGCCGATAATTATGATAGGACGCCCCGTTGTGAAATTGAGGGGAATTATGATTTAACAACTGTAGGTACTTATAATGTAAATTTTGTGATAAAGGATAGCTCTAACAATGAAACTAAAAAGGGCTTAAAGATTAATGTTGTCGATTCCATAGCTAGTAATAACAATAATAATACTAAAAAAGTAACTTTACCAATTAGCAAAGTTATCGAAGAGAAGAAAAATGAAAACACGATGATAGGTGTTGATGTATCAAGATGGCAAACAGATATCGACTTTGAAAAAGTTAAGGCTGATGGCGTTGAATTTGTCATCATGCGAATGGGAATTAACTCCGATATTGACAAGGATATCTCTGTCGATACTTATTATGAACGCAATATTAAAAATGCAAGAAATGCTGGGTTAAAAGTTGGAATCTACGTATACTCTTCGGCAATTGATATAAAAACGGCTCGTGAACATGCTGAATGGACACTTAATGTTTTAAACGGAACTCAGTTAGATTTTCCGATCGCCTTTGATTGGGAAAACTGGAGTAAGTTTAGAAAATATCAGATAAGTACTCATGATATTAATGACGTATTTAAAACATTTGGCGAGGTTATTCGCTCTGGTGGATACGAAGCAATGCTTTACAGCAGTAAATTCTATTTGGAGAAAATTTGGCGAAATAACGATTTCCCTGTTTGGCTAGCACACTATACTAATCAAACGAATTACGAAGGAGATTATTTTCTTTGGCAAATGAGTAATGTCGGCCGTGTTAATGGTATAAATGGAGACGTTGATATAGATATTTTATATAAAGAAAAAACTAGTCTTTTTGATTAAAGGCTAGTTTTATTTTGTATAAATTCTTGATACCATTGACTAATTTTATCACTTTTAACACTTGGATTATGTGTGTATTCAAGATATTCATTTTTAGTTAATTTCTCTTCTTTTTCACGACGAAAATTATTAAACTTTTTTTCGATAAATAAATCTTGAAGATAACCTTGTAATATGGTTATCTTGTATTCAATAGCATCATTATTTAATTTATAACGCAAATAAGAGTCATCCACTTTGAATTTATCAAAGTTATTTTCAAGATCATAATCCGCAGATATATCGACATTGTTGATATGATAACTGCGTATTTTTCCAATAAGTAAACTTATGTCTTGATGATAAGCATCTTTTATCTTGCGAACTTCTTCACGATCTGTTGATAGCATCGTGTATAATTCATTATATTCATCACCCATTTTATCACCTTAGTCCATACCCAATTTTCTTTTCGCTTTCAAGAGCGATAGAATAAACGTTTAATCGATTATTATAGTACTCACGATCATCTTCTGTTAATAATTTATTTTGACAAGCAGCTTCAACCTTGTCACGAGCGCTTTTAATGTTTAAGTTAAGACGGATAGCTGTTCCCGCTAAGTTACCTAAATTATTAGCATCGTGTTCAATAGTCAATATATCTTGTTTTATTTCACTAATAGCCGTCTCAATGTCAACTTTAGCTCTTTCAACCTCAGGAGACTGATACCCAATTGTTGCTTCCAAAATTAAACGCTTTTCAGCAATATTTTTAAATAGATTATGAAAAGCATTTTTCAATTGAACATCATTTATACATTTAGCAATAAATTCTTGGTAGCGCTCATGAATTTTGCCATATAATACGCTGTGTTGATCTAAAGTTTGAAATCCGTCTAACTCATCATTCATACGATTTATTTCGCTGAACAAAACATCGGTGTATTCTTCTTGATTATTAGTAACCTTAATAAGGTGGTTACGCTTAACTATTATTAATTCTTCAATAGATTCAATAACTGCACGAACTTGTTCTGATGCTTTTTGAAAGTCAGTCTCCCCTAGTATACTGCGATAAAATTCCTCTTTAGAGTCTAAATTATGATCAGAAGTAGTATTGTCAATGGCATTTTTTATATAGTTTAATTCAGAAAGATAGTGATCTTCTTCAGTTATAGAGCTCCTTTTTTCATAGTTTTTTAGTAAAGAAATTTTCTCTTCTTCAGTTAATAAACTTGAAGTAACAATTGGAATTTCTGCTGTAACTTCTAAATTATTTCCTTCAAAGAAAACTTTTATCTCGCTTACTAAGCCTGGATTATCACTTGTTTTATTGTATTCTTCTTCGCGAGCTAATCTTTCATTTTCGCATGCTTTTTCTAGTAGACTTCGCTGATGATTAACAATTTCGGCAACGACGCCTTCAAGTGGCATTTTGGTATCTCTAACCATTACCTCACTTATAGAACACATTTTAGTTGGTAACACTTGACAGATATAATCATAAACAGTTATATCTTTATAGCCATCAACAATGGAATTTAAAATCTCTAAATCAATGTAGCGAGTCATATCTATACACAATTCTGCTTTGTCTTCTAAAGTTGGAGCCTTATACTCATTACCTAAAAGCTTAAGATATAGCTCTTCAATATTCGTAGTTTTCCCAGCATAATTAATTGTTCCATCGGGATTACCATGCTTAATACAATATTCGCTTAAATAAGTACGAGCGGATATAATTTCACTCTCGCTTAATTGTATGGTATCTTTATAAAGAGGAGCAGAATTAATAAAATTCTCAATGGCAACTAAAAATTTATTATCAAATTCTATTAAGTTACTTAGTTTGCTTTGAATATAACTGACTAAAATGGTTGGATTTGCTTCTGGTTTAATAAAATTAATAAAATTTTGTTCTAAAAAGGAGTAGAAAGGGATATCTGTCTCACCAACGGTAATCGTGGCATTTTGATATTTAGATGGAAGAATTTTTTTCACTTCATTTATAATGTCAATAGGTTCCATAACATTCCTCCTCTACTTTACATTTTTTATTATAGCAAAAAAAACTACTATTTAGTAGTCTTTTTTGAATATAAAATAAAATTCCATTTTTCATCGCCGATAAATTCTTCAAGTATATCAAAATCACTTTTAAAGTGATACTTTATCTCTTCATTTTCGAAATAATTATTGTTGTTAATAATTAAAATAATTCCGCCATTACCTAAACGCTCCTTAATGATTTTGGAAATCTCTTTGATGTTATTACTAGTTAAGGCATTATGGATGATTATACCATTTACGATAATACCATCATTCTGGCTAATTTTGATCTTAGATTTTTCTAGTTTGCATAAACATTTATCATTAATATCTCCAAGTAAAAGAATGGTATCGCCTTTTAAATGACGAATAAATTGCTTATAATAAGGAAGTAAAAACTCCGTTTCGTTAGTTATACAATCCAAATTACACATGATCCATTACTTCTTTTATCACAGCATCATCAAAATCAAAATTAAAATATTTAGTCTGATACCCTTTAGTCTTAGCATAAAATGCTCCTATCTCTAAATTATTAGCATTTTTAATGTTACTTTTCTTGCTTTCTAGAGCATTAGTATAATCAAAAGAGATTAATAAACTAGCTAGGGTATTTAAATCACTTTCAAAAAATTCATTGTGGACATCACTTGTAACTAAGATAAGAACGATATTCAAGCCAGCCAATTGACTAATGATTCCTGATAACATTTTCTCGACATCGGGCTCTCTTAGAAGAAGTTTATCATCATCTATAGCAAGTACTAACATGGGAATCTGTTCACTAGCAATTTTATTAAACTCATCAATTGTAGTTACACCTTTATCATGAATTAGTTTTTTTCTATCCTCAATTTCCTTTAAGACACGAGATAAAGCCACGATAGAACGATCTAAATTGTTGATAGCTGCATACTTTGTATAATTGGTATTCTCGTAATAATTCAACTCTACTCCTGATGTATCTATTAAAACTAAAGATAACTCTAATGAAGTATATTTAGTAATGAGTTCTAAAATTATTTGATCTAATAAAATCGATTTTCCAGAACCAGTTTCGCCAGTTATAATAATAGAAGGCTTTTCCTTAATATTAACATTAAGGAATCCTAGCGGATTTTCTCCTAAAGTAATAATGTTTTTCTCTTTATTGTTTTTAAGTATTTCTCTAAATTCCATGGTGTCTCCTTTAATCAAAATATGTAGTCTTTACTAATAGTTTATTAATTATTACGTCTTTTCCTTCTAATGGAACGTTTATTGATAAAAAACTATTGTCTGCCGTGTCTTCGACTTCCGTGATGTAAATATCGTCTTTTATTATTTCGATAATGTTATTATCGATTAAAATACGTTTGATATCATCTTCACTTTTATTTTCTAAATCAATAATAGAGATAAAAATTGTAGCATTAGTTATTCCGTATGATGACCAAAGTTCAAGGCGATAGGGACGATTTTTATCAATAGTTCCTTCACTGTAGCCGATATTACATACCTCTGTATCACTTATAAAATCAATAGTATCACGTATAATACTCGGATATTTCATTTTTAACTCTCCTTTCAAGGCCTAAAATTCTCAACGCGAATTAAAGCTTGATAAACTCTAGCAATATCTTCTTCTTTAACGAGTAAATCAGAAAGTATAGCATAAGAGGTTTCCATATCTATTTCAAAAAAACAATTATCATTCTCTAAGAAAGTGGCTATTTTAGAATATTTTTGTGAATCACTTTTTATAAGTAATGAACATTGTTCGCGTAAGCTATCAATCATAGTGTTTTCTCCCTTTCTTTTATGTCCGTAATTCCTAGTATTGTTTGGTCCCCGATATAGTGAATATCATTTCTTTCAACCATTTTTTGCATGCTCTGATAACTTATTGGTTTAATGATTTCAGGACTTGTTTGATCGACGACGAAATATTGATACCCTGTATCCTTAATTGAAATAACTGTAACAGGATGAAGTCCTGATTCATTTTCGATATACATAAATGTTATTTTGATACGCTTATCATTTGCAAATATAGCTGAAAACACTTTCTTCTCATAAGCAAAAATATCTACACCCGTTAGATTACTACGACAAATCTCTTTTAAAAGAGTAAATACTTTTTCTTTAAGAGGGATTGGGCGTTTAGATAGATTACTTTGATACTCTGCTAAAGTTTCACTAAAGCGTTTGGCATTTTCGTGCTTGGTCTTTATACTAGCATATATTTGGTTTATTTTCTCAGAAAACTTTTGCTTAGTTGCCGCATTTTTATTAATGCATGTTAGATTAGCTATTTCATCATTAACTTTAATATTGGCCAAATCATTTTTAGCAATTGCGTCAAAAGAAGTCAGTTCCATTAAAAATTCACCGCAACGGAAACTTAGATATCCTTCACGACGATCAAACAGAGGATCAAAAGAATAGACAACTCCTAAATGATCGAGTAACTTAGCATAAAGAAAAATAAAGTCTTTAGGGGTGATTTGAGCATCATTTGGTCCTTTAGTTGAAACATCTGACCTTGAGCTAGCGTAATCTTGAGTATAAAAGTTTGGATCACTTGTGAATAACTCACATAATTTAATATAATAATATAATGATTTTTCTAATGTAGAGTATGTTTTATCTATTTCTTTATCAAGATATTCTAGAAGTTCATCATTGATAGTTAAGACATCAACTATACTTTTTCCCTCTTCTGTGTAATCGTTACGAATAGAGTTTTTGTTTAATGCTTCAAAATCTATTAATTGATAGTTAGCTAAACTTTTATAGCGCATATAAACTTTTTCTGGAAAAACATATTTAGCACGAATGCGTTCTTTTTCAATAAAATCGATAAGGACATAAGCCAAATGTTTTCTTTTGTAACCAAAACTAACAGGGTTATTAATGAATGAGGCAAATGATTGCTCATCCATAGTAAGAATTTGTAAAAGTATGGAAGCTGGTATTTCTATTTTCTCATCATCGATATAGCTAGTGTGCGTATAGTTACTATAACGTTGTTCACAAGAAAATAGATCTAAAGAATTCTTTATGACAGCTAATCGCATCTTCTCTTTTTGATTTAATTTATCACTAATCTTAGTAAATGCCTCCATTATTTCATATCTAGTCAGTTTAATTGAAACTATGGTATCAGAATCAAAAATATAATCAAAGCGAGCGGCAATGCCTAGACGATTATCAAGATTTGTTTGAAGGTATTTATACATTCCTGAATCAGAGAGAATGTCTTGGATTAATTTACTACTTACTGATTTTACTCCTTCTCCAGAAGAGATTTCTATTAAATCTTCATTTTTGTATTTAGTGAATGTTTCTTCATCTTTTAATACTAGAGAAATTGCACAATTGCGTCTTATGTATTCACCATAAATATTGGCAAGTTCATCTAAAGTGTAAAATTTTTCTTTTGATAAAAACGGCTCATATAGTTCATTCTTGCTCATAATATCATTCTCCTATTCATATTAATTATAGCATTTTTTAAAGATGGTAATTAAATTTATTTATGGTTTTTGACAATGAATATGTCAAAAATCCATGTATTTATGGGTTATATTAGCTGCGTGCCATACAACACTTTTGTTCACTTTTCAACATTTATATTGTTAATAATGGTAAAAAAAGATTGGGTGAAGTACATGTATTATACAGATAGATTGAAATGGGTTAGAGACTGTAAGAATATTTCACAAAGGGAACTTGCTGCTTATTTAGGAATAAGGCAACAACAATATGCTAGATACGAAAAAGGTGTTAACATTATGCCAGTTACGTATTTAATTAAGATATGCAAGTATTTAAATGTGTCAGCAGACTATATTTTAGGACTTACAGATAACATGACAACGTTTCAAGATACTAAGAATGAAAAAGCTTTAGCATAAAAAAGCATCAGATAAACTGATGTTTTTTTATTCGCTTCGTAATGCTTCTACTGGATCTTTTTTGCTTGCCATGCTAGATGGAATAAGACCAGCGATAAGTGTTAGAACTATGCTGATAATTATTAAAATAATAGCACCTGTTACTGGTAAGGAAGCAATGCCACTAATATTAAGAGTTGCCTTTATTATAACATTGATAGGAATATCGATTAAAATAGTTACTAATATTCCCATAATACCAGCACATGCTCCTTCGATCAATGTCTCAGCATTAAAGACACGAGATATATCCTTTTTACTAGCACCAATAGCTCTTAAAATACCAATCTCTTTTGTTCGTTCAATGACAGATATATAAGTTATTATAGCTATCATTATACTTGATACGATTAAACTAATTGCGACAAAAGCAATTAAAACAGCTGATATGACGTTTACGATACTTGTAACTGAGCTCATCATCATACCAACTTCATCAGTATATTCGATTTTGTCTTCTTCACTCTTGTTTTTATTGTATTCAGCAATTATATCAGTAATATGCTCCTTTGCTTCAAAATCTTTTGGATATATACTAATGAAATCGGGGTCGTTTAAGTCGCTTATACCAAGGTTCATTTTATTTTGTTCAAATGTAGCGCTAGCAAACTCTGACATTGTCTCTATATAGGCATTTAACTCCTCAGGACTCATTCCACGAATAGCCTTCATCTGCTCTTTAGTTAAATTATTCATATCAAAGCGGGCGTTATCACTAAATTTACGACCAGTAAATACATTGATTTCTGGATTGGCTAGTTGTTCTTTTGCAATTTCGCTTTTGTTAGTCTCTGTTACGATATATTCCCATAAGTCATGAGTGTAACCAACAAGTCCATAGCTATTTGGAGAAACAGACTCTTCATTATACTTTAAGATACCTACAACTTTTAATTCAGGAGCATCTTTTAATACTTTGCTCATGTAATTATCATCTTCACTCATATTACTCCAAACACCATTTGTTTTCTTATAATAATCCGAGCTTAAGACTAGTTTGTATTTTAAATTTAATAAGTCTTCTTTGGTATAGGTGTGATGTTCAAAATTTACTTCCTTACCAGAAGTCATGTTATTAAACTGCTCTTTTAGGTGTTCTTGATCAAGAATTCCTAATGTATATAATGTATAATCAGATATCTCGTTGTTTTTATTGAGAATAATTACTACTTCATTATAATTTTTAGGCCATGATCCGGCAACTAAGTCATATTGTTGTTTATTGTATTCGTCATTAGTGATTAATTCAGTGAAAACATCGTTGTTTCCCATGAATCCTGAATACGCGCTCGACATCGATGATGTTCCCATGCCAATTGCATCTAATACTGTAGTTGGATTAACACGAGTGATATTTCCTTCTTCACCTTTATATAAATTCAATTTAATATTATATCCATATTTAATGTCTGTTACATAGTCATTTATACTCTTACCATCATTTTCAAGGTATTCTTTAAATGTTTTTAAATCGTTAGTTTTTATCTCTTCGGTAAACGAATTAAAAATATCGCCCATAATATTCTTAGAATGAATTAAATCATCATCATAGTTTTCTTCTTTGTTATTGCCCATGAACGCCATTAAAATACTAGCAAAATCAATAGATCCTTTAGAGATCGTTAATGGATAAGACCCAAGGGTTTCTTTTTCAGTTTTTGTGATATAGTTTTGTATTCCGTTTGATAAAGATAAAATCAAGGCGATTCCAATGATTCCAATAGATCCAGCAAAGGCAGTAAGGATAGTTCTCCCTTTTTTAGTCATTAAATTATTTAAAGATAGTGACAAAGCTGTCAAAAAGCCCATTTTACTTTTCTTAGTTTTATTTTCCTCAACGGTATTGTCTTCTTTTCCATCAAAAGGATCCGAGTCGTCAATAATATTACCATCTAATAATTTAACAATACGCGTTGAATACTCATAAGCAAGATCGGGATTATGTGTAACCATGATAACTAACTTGTCATGAGCAATTTCTTTTAGTAGTTCCATTACTTGAATACTAGTTTCCGAATCTAATGCTCCAGTTGGCTCATCGGCAAGTAAGATATCAGGATCGTTTACTAAGGCACGAGCTATCGCAATTCTTTGCATCTGTCCCCCACTCATTTGATTTGGGCGCTTATGCATTTGTTTTTCTAGCCCGACTTTTTTTAAGACCGCGATACTTCTTTTACGACGTTCTTCTTTATCTACTCCAGATAAAGTTAAAGCCAGTTCAACATTTTGTAGGGCCGTTTGATGGGGAATTAAATTGTAACTTTGAAAGACAAAGCCGACACGATGATTACGATAGATATCCCAATCACGACTTTTATATTTTTTGGTTGATGTACCATTAATTATTAAATCCCCGCTGGTATAGTTGTCTAAACCACCGATTAAATTAAGTAATGTTGTTTTACCAGAGCCCGATTGACCAAGGATAGAAACAAATTCATTTTTACGAAATTTAATGGATACGCCATCTAATGCTCGTTGCGTTAAACCAGCAGTTTTGTATATTTTTGATACTTTTTTTAATTCTAGCATATTTTCCTCCTAAATTATCCCTAATATTATATCAATAATGCAAATAATTGCAAGTATAACTATAATAATAGACGAAGTCTTTGATATATAGAGATGTTTGATTGTTTTATCAACCTCTTTTTCAGTTGCTAATCCTTCTTCCGTTAAGAAAAATCCAAGTGAATGATAATTAGACATATCACTTTCAGATAAAAGATATGCGCCTATATCATTATTATAGTCAATATATTCAACATCGCTTGGTGCAAATAGTATTAGAATAGTCATGAATATGTCGCCTACAGCTCCAGCAAAATTAATAATCGAAAGAAGTACTAGCCAACTCATATTGTAAATAAGACCGATGGATAACGCAATAAAACTTAAGAATATTAAGGGAAGCAAAAGGGATATAAGTATTCCAAATTTATTTATTCGCTCTTGACACATGGCATATAAAACTCCTTTTTCGAGCACAATACCAATTTTAATATTTCGTTTGTCTTTTGTGAATAAAAAATATCCGATAGCATGGAGTATTTCATGCATGAAAAGATACAGCATGATGCTTACTATAGAAACTCCTAAACTAATATCAAAGTTTATTTTGACTCCTGCTATTAATATAATGGCAAAAGGAATGATAAACATCACTATTGAAAGAATATTCATCAAGGTTATATTTAATTCATATTTATAATACTTTTTCATAACGCATCAACTCGATTATAGCACATAATAAAGAAATATGTTATAATGTTTTGTCAGGGGGAAATATATGAATTTTGCGATACTAAGACCTTATCTAGCTAAGAAATTAACTCATGTAGTTTTTAATGAACAAGATGTACATTATTTTGTTTCTGATATCATAAAACATTTAGGAATTCCTGATTATTTAAAGGGTATTGAAAGTAAAAGTTGTGGCAATGGCAATTTAGCTACTTATGATTTTTTCTCTAGAATATTAAAAATAAATTTGGCAAATATTATAGAAGAGGCAAACAAGTATTATGAAGCGGATAATCAAAATTTAAAAATCGCGTTTGTTAATTTATTTATTTTGTTATCAATAATACATGAGTTAGTACATGCTTTTCAAAACTATGCGATTAATGAAACTGACTATGACATATACAAGCTTATGAAAAAGGAAATCTGTTTTGTTCAATCTATGGGGGATGAAGAATTTAATAAGCACTATACTATGTTTACGTATGAGCGAGATGCCTTAGTTAAATCTCATGAAGAAATTTTAAAAATTATATGTGACCATGTTCGAAATAAACAAATATTTGATTTCTTTCGAAATTGTCTAATTCAATTTATGTTATCTGGTTATACATGTAAGCGACTTACAGTCGTATCGCCTTTAGAGCATAATTTTAAACATTTGTTTAATGAAGAAGTGCCTTCAGTAGCTACTAGTAATATTTATAATACTCTCCAAATGGGATTTCCAATAAAAGTCGTCAATTATCGTCGTTTCAAAAAATATGGAAAAATTTTAGTAGTTCGAAAAAACAACTTGTATAAAAAATAATTGTATGTTATCATAGCGGACTTAAGAAAGAGGGAGCTGTGATTAAATGAATCAATCTAATTTAGTTGATATAGATAACTATTGTGAAGAACTTGCTAGTATTACTGATTTGGACTTAGCATATGTAAGAGGAGTAGTTTTAATGAATTTCTGCAAAACAGCTTTAGGTCAGATAACTTTTCTCGATGCTACAGAGCAAATAGAAGATACGTTAACGCAACAAATGGTAAAGAAAAATCAGCAGAATTTAACACTATCTGCTGTATAAAAAACAAGTCCTTGTAAAATTGGACTTGTTTTTATTTGATAAAATCGCAATGCTGACATAGAGGTTCGGTGCGTTCTTTGTTTTTAAATCCATTAAGCATCTGTTGATAACGAGGCGAGGAAATTATTTCTTCTAATGTTGATTCATAGATATTTCCAAGGTTTATAAGCCCACTTCCATCTAAACAGCAAGGAATAACACAACCATTTACTAATATGCCAATATGATCTCTTAGTGCGTAACATTTGCCCTTTTTATTGCATGTGTCATTGGTTAAATCAGGCCAAGTAAATAATTCGTGAGTACTTATGAAAACATGATCGCATATAGTAGAATTGTTCTTTATATTTTGGTAATCAATCTCACTTTGATAATGCTCATTTATTTTAGAAATAAAATATTTAGTGTGAGGGGAATTAGCCCATATTCTAAATGATATATAAGTTGTTGTCTTTAAAGTGTCTACTGCCTCAAATATATTAGATAAATATTCATCTATAGATAAGTTTGCTTTAATATTGAAGCTATGGAGTGATATATTTAATTGACGAATATTTTTATTATTAATAATGCGTTTTATGAGATAACCATTAGTCGTTATATTTACTTTATAATTATTCGATGCAAGGTCAATTAATTCGTTAATATTAGGATGCAATAGTGGTTCGCCTAAAACATGAAAATAAAGATATTCTGTATGCCCTTTTAATTTAGCAAGAATTTCCTCGAATTTATCAATTTTCATAAAATCATTTTTCTTTTTTAATGTGCAAAATTCACAAGAAAGATTGCAACTATTGGTAATCTCAACGTATACTTTTTTATACATCTTTTTCTTTTATAACTAATTCTTTAAATCCAGTTCCATCGTCCATTTCGCGAGTAAAACTATAATTAGGTAGTTCCAAGATAACTAGTTCACAGGTAGTATTAATGATACATTTTCCCGATAAGTGTCCTCCAATTACTGCTCCTTGTTCGTCCGATAATGCGATGTGAATATGCACTCCATCTTTAGATATAGTTCCTGTCATACTTACAATTTCATAATCTTGATTTGATTCAAGAAAATTAATGGCTTTAGCTAAACGAATGTTGACATGGCTTAAACACCCTACTCCAGATAAAATACAACCCGCTTCAATATTATGTTCCTGGGCGTAGTTGACGATTGATGCTTTTAAGTCATCTCCTTTAGTTAGTCTTAATGCGTGATACATATTATTCTCCTTTCGATATGATACTTACAAGATTAGAAACAGTTAGCTTGCGCTTTTTACCATTTTCAATAGCTCTAGAATTAGAAGTATACTCATAACCTATAAAGTCTTGTTTACTTAAACGAACTATTTCAGTTAAGTATTCTATTATGCTAATTAATATGTCAGATAGGCTAACAGTTAATAAATAAGCGGCTTCTAAATCTGGGAAAGAATCCGTTTCCAAGCCTAAAAGAATATAATCGTGAAGTTTTTTCGACACTTCTTTATAGTATTCTAGGTCACTTTCACTTAATTTTTTTAATGTTTGATATTCTTCAGTTTGGGTTAAGCCAGGATTAGTCATCATAGTTAACAGATGATTATATAATATGACAAATTTAGTACGAATCTGGCTCTTCTTAGCATATTTGTGATATTTATATATAGCACGAATTATGTCTATAACCTCTTCTTCACGTTCTTGATTACCATCTTCATAGTCTCTAATACACTCAAGAACTATATCTATTCCTTTTTTTAAATCTATGTTTTCCATGTTATTCACCTCAAAAATTAGTATTATTATACATTAATTATTGAGGAATGCAATGAATTGTTAGTTATTTTTTTTAGCAAGATTTTGAATTTTCTCTAAATGTTTTAAAGCTTCTAGTTGGGTTGTTGCATTAAGGTCTATTGCTTTTATGTACTCAAAAAGAGTTTTTTCTTTGTTTTTTTCTTCAACAGAGTCGATTACTTCAATCATCTAAATTGTGATTTTTAAATATGCGGAGATAATCGTCCAAGACATTTTCTGGAAATCCACATTTTAAGACCGAATTAGTGAAATTTACTTTTTTTAGAACAACATAATCGTTGATTTTGTCGCAGTCATCAGCAATAAATATATAAAACTTGCCTGCCCGAAAGAGATACATTTTGTCGGCATTGGCTTCTTTTAATTCTAAATATCTATCGTATATCTTGCTCAAAGTACTTCCTCCTAATTTAATTATTGCTTAGTTTTTTCGCGTAAAAAGTTTAAGGCTTCTTCGACTGTTTTTACATTCCAGTCGGGATTTTTTGGTGTAAATGATACCGTAGAAGCATTAGAACAACATGATGAGGCAATTTCCGTTTTAGATACTTGTTCAATATTTAAAGTACAGGTGATAAGATCATTATTCGCATTAGTTATTTTGATATCTCTTGTTTCAATTGTTTTAGCAGCGATTAAACCAATTTGTTCAATCTCTAATGTAGCATTACCTGATGTACAAGTTAAATTAACATTAGCGTCATACTGAGTACTTTCATTTATAACGCGATATGTTATCGTATTAGACCCAGATGGTGCAACAAAAGAAAATGAATCCCCTTGAGCAGATATATTTTCACTAATATTTTTGCCATCTAGCATTAATCTACTTATGTATACACGAAAATCATCTTCGTTGTAACCTAAAATAGTATTAGCACGGATGTTTAATACAACATTGATTGCGGCATATCCAACTACCATTGCTAATAAAATCCCAAAAATACCAAGATTAGCCTTGTTCTTCATACGATCACCCTATTCTATTTATTTATATCATATTTTTAAATGTATTTCTATAGATAATGGTTAATATCGACTTTTTTTGATGGTTTTAGTCACGAATACTACTTATCATTTGCTATAAATATTAATATACTTGTGTTTTTTTTACTAGTATGCTAAAATTAGTTCATTGGATGTTCTTACCTATATTTAGGTAATGAGCATATTAATTAGGGGATTAGTTAAATGGTATAATATCGGTCTCCAAAACCGCGGTTAAGTGTTCGATTCACTTATCCCCTGCCATGACAAGCATTCGCTTTTTAAGGCGATTTACATATATTTATGCAATAGATTATCTATTGCTTTTTTTATAGTTTACTTCTTGTTATCAGCGGGAATTTTGCATGATGTTATCTAAATTAGAGGTTATGATTTTAAAACAATTAGACAATTAGCGACATAATTCCAGACTCTTCCACTATTTTAAGACTTAGTAAGATATTCGATGTTTCAATTGATGAAATAATATATGGAGAATTCAAAACAAAAGAAAAAAAAGAAGTTAAAGTAGTATATTTACAAATATTTGATGACAAAAATGTAATCAACAAAAAATTAAAGTTAGCATAGTATTATTGAATGGGATTATTCAATTGGTAATAAAAAGTTGCTTAGGAGTAAATCATTATTTTAATTTAGTTATCCACATATTACTAATAATAGTAACGTATTACTTACTAGCTGATAAATTTATACTAATTCCCGTAATGCAATAGTTAAAATGTTTTTCTTTTAAGTGGCTGTAAAATGAAAACTGGTTAAACATTCCTTAAAAATATTCTGAAAGCAACTAATTGTAAAGACACTTGAGATTAATTGTAAATTATTTTCAGAAGAACAAGCGTATGTTAAAATTATTATAGGACTTGATAAATAAAAAGTTTGTATAGTAATAAATGACAATAAAAAGGAAGGGAAGTTATCATGTATAATAGAAAAAAATATGGTTATTTATTAATTGGGGTGGCTAGTGTTGCTCTAGTAGCTGGCGTATTTTATCCCCAAAATACATATCAAAAAACAACGAATGAAATAGAAATCAAAAAATTAGCGGTAAATACAGATTCAATAAAAAACTACCTATATTTATCTGATCTAAATTATATTACAGAGAACAATTGGTCTTATAATGGATGGAGCGGTCATGAAATCCAAAAGGATAAAAACCAAGCTGGAGGCGTTCTAAGTCTTATAATCAACGGAGAGAAAAGATTATTTGCGAAAGGTCTTGGAGTTCATGCAAAAGGCCAAGTGACTTTTGATATATCCGAATATTCAACACAATTTCCAAGATTTGTTGCTAAACTTGGGGTTGATGCAGCAAGAGGAACGAATGGAAGCATCTGGTTTAAAATTACAGCGTCTAAAGACGGAAGTACTTGGGATAACCTAATAGATAAAACAGATGTCCTGACAGGTGTAAGCGAGGCTCTCGAGGTTGATTTAGATGTTGCAGAATATAAGTATCTTTGCATTTATGTTGATCCAAACGGGTCAAATGCTGCTGACCATGGTACTATAGCAGACGCTCGCTTAGTTGCAAAAGACTTTCAATTGAGTGATACAGGAAATTATACAAAAATTCAAAAATTAGATTATTATGATAATATTTTGGGTACTAATAATTCTGAAGACAATTACAATAACAATTATAGACTTATTCTAGAAAGAGAATTAGTAAAAAAATTAGGTTATTGGAATATCCAATATCTTACTGATCTAAATCCAGAGATTTCAGAAACATTAGATTGGATTTTAAGTAATAATAGGATAATAGAAGAAGTTATTGAAGTTGGAGAAATTTCAAATATTACAAATTTTTTAACTGTTATTTCTGATATTTATCATAGATATCAAAACGAATTAAATGCTGAAAATGGCTATGTTTATGAAAAAATGGCAATAGCATTAGCTGCTGGATATTCCACTGATAAAATTATATCTCCCCTTTCATTTGGCTTTCCCTCTCCTACATACGATTATTTAGAACGCTTTGAAATAATGAAAGACTTATTTGATAATAAAAAATTAAAAATAGTTAAAACCAATGATTTACAAGGTGAATTTATCGATAATAATTGGTTTAAAGATTATCATGTAGAATTAATGCGTATGGTAATGCAAGATGGAACAAGTAACGGGGATCTTGTGTGGCTTAATGGCTTTACATATGAAAAACAAAGTGTAAGTTTTTATATGATGGGATATGTATCTCCTAATTACACTCAAGATAAATATTATTCTGAAGAGAACAGAGAAAAATATGACAACCAGTTTTATTTAAGTAAATATGGCGTTCCATATGGTTTAATAAATGGATCTAAGATTCCTAGATATTGGATGGTATTTGCTAATGGTGGTATTTGTTGGAATGCTTCTCGAGTTGGACAAAGTATGTATCGAGTTAATGGGGTTCCTGCTACTGGAGCTTATCAAGTAGGACATGAGTTATATATTCAATATTATGAAGATGCTAATGGAAATGGGTATTGGTCACCAAGATATGGTAATTGGAGCGGTGCTGGAAGTACTTGGGGCGGCTCAAATCCTTTTCGTTATATATTTAATTGGAATAATAAATATTTTGCTGATAAAAACATTAGTGGTTCTAAAGTTGCGTCAAGTACTGGATATTTGTATTTAGGGCAAGAGAACTTAAATAGATATGAAGATTATAAAAAATCGTTATATTTAAATTTAACAGCTAATTCTTATGCTGATGATAACAAAAAACTAGAAACATATTTTAAATCTTTAGACGTTAACAATATAAATTTAGATACTTATGATTATATAATAAATCTTTATAAAAAGATGAGTGTTAAAAATGACGGAGGCACAATAACTTCTAGTGATTGGTATGCTCTAGCAAATAAAATAATTGAAGCATATACTTATCATCCAGTTGCGATGTTTGACTTACTAAATGTTATAAGACCTTATTTAGATGGTAGTGAAAAGTTACACATAGATAGATTAGAAGAAGCAGCATTAGAAAAAGCAACAAAAGCAACAGCAAATGAAACAATCCATGGGGACGCCGTTCGAACTCATGCAAGGCAACTATTAAACAGAGCTCAACCAGATCCTATGACATTCTCATTTGATGGAGAAAACGCTGGGAAAATTGTTAAAAACCCATTATACCAATTGGCTTTTGCATATAGTCTAGATGGAGGAACAACTTTTACAGAATTTATAAATGATGATTCGTTTAAGTTAACCAATGAAGAAATAGCTAGAATCACTGCTGATAATGACATAATATTTAAGTTCATGGGATTAACTGACTATAGATACACTATAGATATTACCGAGGGGTCTTTAAATAATAATTTATTTGCTAATGATTTAGAGAATAGAGTTGTAGGTGTTGATTTAACTTATGAGTGGCGTAATAATGAAAGTGATCCTTGGACGTCATACAGGACAGCTTCTCCAGATAATACAGGAAATAAAACTTTACATGTTAGAAGAGGAGCTACCGAAACACAACTACCAAGCGAGTCTATGACATATAGTTTTACTCCAGACAATCAACCTGATACAAGAAAATATGTACCTGTATCACATTTATCCTTAAAATCAGTATCAACGGAAGCAACAAACAATGGCGGAGCAGCTATATTTGCAATTGATGGAAATTATAATACTAGATGGCATAGTGCATGGGATGGAAGCGATACAGAAAGATTTATAACAATAGAATTAGATAAACCGAGATATGTTTCAGCGGTAGAATATGTCCCAGCAGATGGTGGAAATGGTAGAATAAATGATGGAACTATTTGGGGAAGTGTGGATGGTGAAAATTGGGAAATATTATCACAAAGGAGAGGTATAACTTATTCTTCACAAGCAAATACTATTGAACAAGCTATTAATCTTACTCAGAAATTTGAAATAGATAATCCAAAAGAGATAAGATATGTAAAAATAGTAGCGGATAGAACTAATGGAAATTGG
The DNA here is from genome assembly GCA_950097225.1 of uncultured Bacilli bacterium. Taxonomy (GTDB): domain Bacteria; phylum Bacillota_I; class Bacilli_A; order RF39; family UBA660; genus CAG-582. The sequence goes on along the minus strand of CATNCE010000009.1, from coordinate 18,475 downwards.
TTTGCTGCTAGAGCATTTAATATCTTTCAAGATGTAACAAAAAATCCAAGACCAACAGCTGGAATAGCATATAGTACTACTGATCCAACTAATAAAGACGTAGTGGCAAGATTGTTAAATATTAGCTCAGCTAACTATGAGATATTAAGTGAAGGTGGAGATACACACACGTTTACCGAAAATGGTGAATTTACGTTTAGATTTGTTGATAAAGAAACGAATTCTGAAGGATCAGCAGTAGCTAAAGTTGATTGGATTGATAAGGTAGCCCCTACTGCTACATTTGAATATACTCCTAATTCAGCAACTAATCGTTCTGTAACTGCTATCTTAAAAGCAAACGAAAAAGTTTCTGTAACAAATAATGGAGACTTTACTGTTGATGAGGATGGAAATATTTATAATATTGATGGAATAATGATTCCTGGCTTAAAAGCGGATGAAAATGGAGATGTTTGGGATACTAATGGAAATTATATTACAAATGTAAACCCATTTACCTATGAATTCCTTTCAAATGGTGAGTTTACATTCGAGTTTGTGGACACAGCTGGAAATAAAGGAACAGCAACTGCTGTCGTTGATTGGATCGATACAAGAGCTCCAATGGCAACAATAGAATATGATATAAAATCATTAACCAATCAAAATGTAACGGCGAGTATATCATTTGATGAAGAAAATGTAATTGTAAGAAACAACGACGGAAAAACAAGTTATGTATTTACCGAAAATGGTGAGTTTACATTTGAATTCCAAGATGCAGCTGGAAACACTGGAAGCATATCTGCAAGTGTTAATTGGATCGATAAGGTGGCTCCAACAGCAGAGTTAAAGTATGAAATACACGAAGACAAAGTCATTGTATCAGTAATAAATCCAAGCAAAGAAATAATATTTAAAGATGGAAATGGGATTTACGAATATACAAAAAATGGAAATTATGAAATAGAGTTCTATGATTCATTAGGAAATGTCGGAAAATTGATTGCTAAGGTAGATTCATTTTACGAAGAAATCAAAGAAGAGGAAAATAAGCCTGAAACTCCAGATAATCTTAATGATAGTAAACCCGATATCCCAAATAAACCAAGCATTCCTGGTAATAGTAAGCCTGGTACCACAGTTAAGCCTGGAGATAATGTAAATAATAGTAATAATGGTAATAGTGATTATAATAGTGGTAATATAAATAATGATAATGGTGAGAACACTAATAACGACAATGATCAAGATAATACAACAACAGAAAAGATAGACAATAATGAGCCAGATAAAGAAGGACAAAAGCCAAATACTAGCAATCCAAATAAAGTAGAAAATAATAATTTGGAAGAAAATGCTGAAAAAGATACAAAAATAAATAAAGTAATATTAGTAGTAACCACGATAACACTAAGTTTATTAGCATTAGGTGCCTATGTTATAAAAAGATTTAAATAATACAAAAATTCGATAGTTTAATTAAGGAAAAAGCGAACAACTTTTTCTTTTTTGTTACCAGATTTTTGCTATTTCTTAGTAGGATTAATCAAAGAGATATGAGAGAATCAAACTCAATCATGAATCATATTATGCAACTATAGTACGTTTTATAATAATAGAAAAGGTCTTACATACATGGTTAAGTTGTTCAATCCCCTATTCCCTGCCTTTTATTATAAAAAGATGAATATATTTTAAATTCTTGATTAATTCGCTTGGCAATGCTAAAATGTAACTACTATTTAGATAGCGGCATTTTATGTTTGTTACTATAAAAAGGTTTCAACTAGATATGGTGAGGTTATTTGATATTTACAAATATTCATAAGATTGTTGGTATAAACGTTAAATATTATAGTACCAATTAAATTATTTAGAAAAGGAGAGTTTTATGAAATTGCTTACTGACGAAGAATATTGTGATAAGATGAAGGAAATTAGATTGGTTGAAGATCCAGAATATGATAAATTTTTTAGGAGATATGGCTTTTTTAGGGAATTTAGACGATGATGTTAATGAATTAGGTGATTTAATTCAAATGAATGGTAAACACTTAACATATATGTCACAAGTTTTAATGGATTTTTCGATGAGAGGCGCTGAATTAGCGATTGGGCCTGGAGCTATAAATGAGTATGGAGTTAAACAACCCAAAGCTTTATATTGTACTAATTATAAAAAATTGTATTCAAATAAAAGTGAAGATGAAAAAAATATAAGATCTTTATAATTTAAAATAGTAGTAGACTAATCGTTCACTTACGGGTATATATGTAGTAGATTATCTATTGCTTTTTTTATGCAAAGTAAAAAGTAATGTTAGTGATTTAATAAGAAATTTTATGATATAATTAATTTATAGAAATTTTAGGTTATATATAAGGATATTGATATAAGTTAATTTTTTGTACGATCGAATGGATTCGGTAAATAGCTGTTAAAACAAAATTACAAGGGAGCTGATTTTATGAGTAGCAGTGATAATGAAAAAAATCAAAAAATTGCAATAGAAAATATAAATTATTTTTATCAAAAGGGAATATCATTAGAGGGAAAAAAGGTTTTAGATGTAGGATTTGGTCTTGGATATAACTCTAATATTATGAAAGAACTTGGTGCAGAAGTTTATGGTGTAGAACCCGATAAAGAGGCATTTTTGTTTGCAGTAAATAATAATTTAATTGATAGAGAAAAAGCGTTTAATTGCTCACTTCAAGATATTCCACAAGAATTAATAGGAACTTTCGATATTGTTACAGTTTTTTTATACAATGTTTCTTATAGAGAAAGAGTTTGTTTTGCTCAAGCATTAGCATCAGTTATCAATCCCGATGGGATAGCGATTATTGGAGTTCATGATGATGTTTATATTAATGGCGATGAATATATTGCTCCAATTATTGAATCAATTACTAAAGTTTTTTGTAATGTAGGTTTTAAATATACTGATAATATTACAGACAAATTTTTTATAAATGCAAGTGTTCCTAACGTTGTAAAAAAGCGTCTCTGATTATAAAGTTTAATATTAAAAAGATGGATATTTAATTGACGTCATCATATAATAATTTGTATAATTATTGTTGTTAGAGAGGGTGTTATTTTATGAAGAAGTACTGGATTGTGGGAATAGTTGTATTTTCTTTAATGGCAACTACTGTTTATGCTTTAAATAATGGCGAGATAGTTTCAACCAATGATATAGTATCGTGTAAGCAAAATTGTCCTTATCGCGATGATAATGAAGTTTGTGATTATTATGAAGAAACAAATACTCATAGGCATCAAAATACTGGAAATGGAAATTGCCAATATAATACTGAAAACTATCATGAACATAGGAGACATTGTAAAGAACATCATAATAATCAATAATTTATAATTAGGCCAGTTGTTTTTTTGGCTAGTTTTATTTTAAAATCGTAGGAGGGGCTTTCTTTTTTACAATAATTTATGTATGAAAACACATAAACACGAAATATATAAAACATAATTCAAAATTGTTATTGACTTCGCTTATTGATAGTGATATTATAACTCGGTCTTGAGGAGATTTTAAATATGAAAAAGGAAAATATAAAACAAATTTTGTCAGCTCTTGTGCTAGCACTTACACTTACGAATACAGCGCCAGTTTATGCTTATTCAGATAGCAAATTAGCCAATATTGAAGAAGATGTCGAAGAGGCAATTTGTAAGGAATTAAATACTATAGATAAACTAGATGAAGATGATTTGGCAGCATCTTATGAGCGAAGCAGACGTATTCAAAAATTAATTTCTAAAATGCCTTATGAACTATATTATGATTTGGTTGATGAAATAAACACATATGATACATTAAAAAGCGTTATGAAAGACTTTATCGATAAAGATATGTATGATGCAGCTAAAGAGGCTATTGTCTATGCAAATATTGCCCAAACTAAACAAGAGATACTAGATAATTTTATGGTATTCTGTGATTCAAGAAATAATTCTCCATCTTATGAAGAAACTTCTGAAAATGGTTATTTATTGGATAATTTAAAGGTATTAGATAATCGCTTGGGAAGCCTTGGAATAGGAAATAGTTTATATATGCTTGACTCTTGTTCCCAATATGGCAATTACCGAGTATACGACTATATTTCTTCATCGCGTAATACTATTGAGCTTTATTATTTTATAACAGATCTTGAAGATAATGTTATAGCAATTGTTTCTAGTATAGATAATAAGAATGATTATAAATACGTTAAAGACCGTGGAGTTCGTTTAAGCTCTTTAGAATCTGTTTTAAAAGAGAACAATCTTGATGGGGAAATTAAAGATGCCTATACGTATGAAGAGAAAAACGGTTTAACATTTAAAATAAGTGAGGCATTAGGAGACGAATCCTTAGCAAATAATAAGATAAAAAGTGAAGACTTGTATATAATTAAAGTAGATGAAGAAAGACCAAATTGGTATAGTGCTTATGATGATCAAGCAGAAGATCTTTATTTCATTACTTATGCTTGTCCTTATCAATTCAATGATGGATTACATGTTTTTAAAGATCTTTATAATCCTGATGCATTAATAACAGCTGATGAAAATGGAACATATGGATTTAATTACAGAAATGATGTAACCGAGGTTCGTATGGAACTATACCCTTCTTATGAAGAGGGCGTGGAAAACGAATTCGGGAATATAATGAATATTAATGATTACTTGAATTCTGTTGGATTATCTGATTTAGTAAAAGACGAATATACAATGGATGATATTGATGTAATAAGAAATATCAAGGTAACAAAAGTTGCTAAACAAAGTGCTTATATATTAAAAAAGGCAGATAAATAATTAATAGTATTTAGGAAGTGTTCATAACTTGGTTATGGGCATTTTTATTTTGAAAAAAGTTTGCATAAATAAGAACTATTCTTCTCACAATAATAATGGGTGACTAAAGTGAAAGAAAAGGAAAGTTTAAATGTATTAGATGAATTAAATAAAGGGGCATGCATGGGAATTGATGCCATTAATTTTATTTTTGATAAGGTAGATAGTAAAGAATTAAAGGAAATTTTGGATAAACAGGTATGCGATTATAAGAAGATTACAGAGGATATTGAAAAACTTTATCCCGAATATAGTATGGAAGAACCGCATGAGACGAGTGTTATGGAAAAGGTGCGAACTTGGTATGGAATTGAAATACAGACATTCTTAGATAAAAGTGACTCTAAAATAGCCGAGTTGATTGTTAAGGGCACAAATATGGGAATTATTGAAGGTAGAAAATTACTTAATCATAAAATTGCTGATCAGCAAGTAGAAGAACTTGTAAAAGAATATGTCGATATGCAAGAAAATGCCCTTGAAAAGTTAAAGGCTTATTTGTAATAACAACAGAGCAATTGCTTTTTAAAGTAAAACGTGATACCATAAAAAAAATTAAACAAAGGTGGTTGGTATCATGTTTGAACTCGAGGAAGAAAGACTACTTTTAGAGTGCGAAAAGCAAGATCAGATGATCGAAAAAATTATTATGCGTAAATCAGAAATAGCGGATTGTTTGGCTATGATAAATATGTACAATATTACAAAAAATAAGATTAGTGAAGATCGCATTATACAAGCGTTTACAATATTTTTTTCATTACTATTTGGCAGTAATTTGATTGTAAGTATAGCAAAGAGCGCTTTAAATATGACAATAATAATGGCTGCACTTTGTGTCCTTAGTGTTTGGATGATCAAAAGTTTAAGCATGAGTGTTGGTATATATTTAGCACGGATAAACGATTTAAAACGCCAAGGTGTAGAGACATTAATAAAGAAAAAAGAAGAATTGGAACAAGAGTTAAGTTTATTAAATGGCAAATATGATAGTATCTTGAAGCAACAAAAGGAAACGGAAACAAGTTTAAAAATAATTAAGATGGCTAAAGAGTCCTTAAATAATTGCTATTTTTGGGCCAATAGTGAGGAAGAATATATAGAAATGATCGAAGCTATTAATGAATACAATGGAATGTTAGATAGTATGCTTAACGAAAAAATCAACTACAGCGAAATACACTTTAGCGATGCTGCTAAAGATCCAGCTGGAATTCATATTCGTACTCTAAAGCCAAATAAAAAAGATTAATAGAATTATTAGAAACTGTATGAAATATTTCGTACAGTTTTTATTTTGAGGTGAAATTATTCTATGTAAACTATATTCTTAAATAGTGGATTCTGAGCGTTTTATTTACATTTTTAAATGTATATAAAATGTTGAGTCATTGCCAATATATGCTAATTAATGATAATATATCCTTATAAATATAGAAGGATGGATTGTAAATGGATGTAATATTTAGACTAGCAAATATTGCTGATGTTCCAGGAATTATTCAACTTTGCAATGAATGCTTTGAGGAAACAACAGATATAGAATTTGCTAAAAAAGAGTTTAAAAAAACAGAAAATGATGAAAATCAAATTTATTTAGTGGGAATCATTGATGATAAAATCGTTGCGCATACCAAGATTACGATTGTTCCGACATGTTATGAAAGTATGGGAAATTATGCTATACTGAACCATGTGTGTGTAAAACCAGATTATAGACGTCATAATTTAGGAACAAGGATGTTAACGGAATGTGAGAGTATATGTCGTGAGTGCGGATGTAAGGATATTAAACTTTGGTCAATGAACTTTAGACAAGCTGCCCACGCTTGTTATAAAAATTTTGGATTTAATGTTGAAGATGCAAAGTTTTTTGACAAAAAAATAAGTAAGTAGGATGTTGAGAAGATGAAAATAAGTAATATTTATGTAGGTGGTTGGTTTCAAAGAACTATGCTACAATTATCAGAAATTTATGATTTTTTAAGAGACGCCAAGTCGAAATTAGAACTAGATCAAGAAAAATTAAATAGCTTTCATAAAGAGTTGAAAATTGGAAAAATTGACTATGGAGTTGCAGGAGAAGAATTTATTGAATTTACTACAGCTTTAGATATCAAGGTAAAAATATTTGAGGATGGTTTAATAACACTTAATAATAAAAAAGTTAGTGAGGACACATTATTTGCTGATATAGAGCATGTTACTGACTATTATGAAAATAAGTTGTCCCCTGCTCTTTCATATCTGTTTAGTTTGGGAGCGCCTATTCCGAAAGAGCTCGCCAATATTGAAACAATTTATCCGTATTTCATTACTGTAGATAAAGCAACAAAAGAACAAATAAATGATTTGCTTTCGAGAACAGAAAAACAAAAATATTTTGAATTTAAAAATGATAAGTATGATGTCGTTCGTGGCGATAAATACTATTTTATAAATAATAAAACTCAGTCATTATCAAACATAGAAAGATACATTGAAGAACAAGTATTTATTCGTGAGTTTAAAGGACAATTACATCGTTATTTAAATATTCATAGAATAATTTGGGAGAAAATTGATAAGGTTAAAAATAATGCGCAAGTAAAAGGTGCCGATATTGTTAAGTTTAATGCTAAGTTGGATGGGTATGCTAAAACCATAAGTTTGATAAATGGGCGTATAAATCAAATGGGCTCATATATATCTACGCGTGAAAAAATTGCTAAATCTGATGCCGAGTTAACAGAATTTTTGAATATAAGTGGGTACCGTTATGAGACACTACGCGATACACTCGATTATATTAAACAAATTTGGTCAATGACAAAAGATTATGTTAGTTCAGCGCAAAAATTATTTAATGGTTTAAAGCAAGATGTTACTAGCAACTCTATTAATAGTTTAACAATTGTAACATCGATGAGTGCTGGTGTTTCAATTATTGGTCTTTTAACTAAGAGTCAGCCTCAATTTACAGCATTTGGTTTTATCTACTTTATTTTACTGGCATTATTAGTATTAGGCGCTAATAAACTGCTTAATCTGTTTGCTAAAAAGAAGAGATACTCAATTAATGATATAAGTTACGAAAAAGATATTTAAGTATTAAAAAACAAGTTCCTGGATTTTTAGGACTTGTTTTTTTCGTAGTGTTCTAAAAGAAGTCTAGCGACTCTGGAGTATTCATATTCAATACTGCCGTAATGCATGTTAAAGAACATATTTTCATCTTTATCTTTAAATGGTGCTAAATAATAATTGTTGGCATCATCTAACTTATTGCTCGATTCTTTTTCTTCTTTGTTTTTCTGATATACTGATAGGAATAAATAATCATTTTTTAAAGCCTCTTTTATTTTAGAAAAACGATTATTGTTTAAAGGGATTGTTACAGTCAAATGATTTTTGGTATTTGTCTCGATTAACTTTTCTATGACTTCAATAGTTACAGGAGTCTTACCAATAGTGAACTCTGCGTCATTATTACTTAAAATATATAAGGCATCCATTAGATCACTTTTGTAGTCTATATAATTATGCAATTGATATGTTACTATCTTTAAATATTTGCTACCTCGAATATATTCATTAGTGTTTTTAGTATAGACATCACACAACTCTGAATAGTTATCAGTTAAGCACTTAGATAGAACTCGATCTTCGATTTCGTCTCCTATTTCATAATCAATGGTTAACAATGCTGCACTTGTCCATGAGAATGCCTCGAGATAAGCTGCATAATTAGATAACTTATTTTCACTTTCAGTTCCGGCAAGAAAAGCGCAATAAACAGTCTCATTTTCGCGAACTATCCCCTTTGTGTGACAAAATTCATGAGTTATCGTGCTAATTATACTCGTAGGAGATGCATCATAATCAAAATAAGTACTATATGGAGTTGTGAAACCAATCGTCTTTGATCCAACAAACCCACGAATAAAATCATTAATATGGCTACTATTTTGGGGGTATAATCCTTTCAATAAGTTGAGTCTATCCGCAATTTTCTTTAAATCATTAATGGCTTGCTCGTTATAATTAATTGAGTAATCAATGCTTCTGTCTTTATTGCGCGGAATTTCATCACTATACTTTATGACTTGTTCACCTAGATAAGTGTTTAGGTTAATCAAATCCTCTTTCGTATAGGTTTTTGTTTGCGTTTCAGGAAAAAGAAGCTTATCAAAATTTGGTAAATGGTTTTCGAATTGAGCTAAAAGATTTGGAATAACAAGAAAGAGTGAAATGATGATAAATCCGCGATATAGACGATTAACATGCCTACTACGAGTAATATAATCGTCTTTAGAAAAAGATTCATAATAAATATCCAATATCAAATAAATGATAACATATAGAGCATAGATCCCTAATATAATGTAAGAAAGATAAGGTATATAACTGCATAGATAATAAAATAGTCCGTTAATATTATTTAGGATATGAGTAATAAAAAAGGCTGCATAATTATCACTAAAATACATTATTAGGTTATTTAGTATATAAATAATTATAAAGACAATAATTCCTATATTAATGCGTTTGTTAATTTTATCTAGTTTGATATAATTTTTCTCCGTTTTATCTTTTTTCGTTTTCATATTTCACCTACTTTCTAAGTATAGCATATTTAGAATTAAAAAAAAGAAAAATTCATTTATTTATTTTGAACTTTTCTTTTTGCTTTTTTTATTAATATATTTTACTTTTACACCTTTTTCAAGAGCGAACATCTTTTTTACGCCCTTTGGTAAATTCTTTTTATATACTTTCATAAACAACCTCCATAACTAATACTTAGTTATTATATCATATTGTATGAGAAAAGGGGATACATATATTGATAAAAATATGTTACAATTTATAGTAGGTGATAGTATGTTAGATATCGTGATTGATAATAAAAATTACACATATCTTACTAGTGTCAAAATTGATGATAATTGTTTTATCGCCTATAGTGATGGAATTACAACTTTTATAAGTGGATTCCACTATGAGGAAGATCAATTGATATTAGAAGAAATTGATGACGCTACTTTCCTAGAAGTTAAGGAGGTAATGGCAATATGAAAAGTTATGTATTTTATTTTGATGACAATTATAATTTTGTGTGTACAAAGATTACAGCAAATAAAACAATACATTATTATAATGACGATGCTCTAGCTTTATTAAAAGAAGTTGATAATAATAAATTTAATACTTTAAATATAAAGAATAAAAAAATAGTTCTTGATGGTAAAGATATTCGTGTTTTGATTGATGATGTAGATTTGTTTTTTAGTAATAATTACCAAAGATTTTTTGTAAAAAATATAAAGAAAATTTGTAAGGGTTTAGAAAAATATCAAAAACACTATGTTAAGGGATCGTTTGTAAAAAAAGGAAAGTATGTTGGTACGGCTGTAACAGGTTTGTTGGCTGCTTGTGCTCTTTCAGTGACTGCTGGTAATTTAAAAGAAGTAAATGTTCAAAATGATATAGCATTTGAAATAGAAGATGATATTGAAAAATTTGACATTGCAGAGCCATTAAAAATCGATGCGCAAGTTTATCAACAAAATCATGATCCTAAACTTACTTCAGCTTTGTATCAGCATGATGGAGCAAGTGATGAACTTACAGGCGATATTATTAATGATGAATTGCAAGTTCAAAATAATGATTCTTTAACAATGCTTGAAGAATCAAATAGTGAGCAAATGGTTAATATATCATATGATAGCAGTTATGATGAGGTAAAGTATAACAATGTTGTTGATAATTACTTGCCTATGATTGAAGAACGAGCTACTAGATGGGGAGTATCCGTTAATTTAGTACTTAGTATGATTGCTCAAGAAAGTGGCGGTTATGTAGATAATTTAATGCAGATTCAGTTTAATTCATGGAAAGATATGCCAATAACATTATATAATTTTGAGAAACAATATGAAGAGACAATCATTTTGACTGATCATCCAAATGACTTTGCTGGCAGACCTAATACTCAGCTTATAACGCCAGAAGATTTATTGAATCCAAAGACTAATATTTCTGTTGGTTGCATTATCCTTCGTTATTCGTTTGAAAAAATGCATTATAATATTCCTGCTGCTATTCAATGTTATAATTTTGGAGTGGGAAACATGCTCACAGTATTAGAAGAAACAGCTAATGAGCAAGGCTGTAGTGTTGAGGATTTATTGGAAGATCAAGATAATGTGAGTTTCCTAGATTACCGCGATATCATAAGCGTTGGGGATCCTTTATATTTAGAACATGTTTTGCGTTTTTTAGAGGACCCAGAAAATGGTGTTTCCATAAAATATACAGATAGTGCGGGAAACGAACAAGAACGAATTGTAAGATTTAGTAATGAAAATACAATAACTTTGTAAAGAAAAAAACGCCTATGACATATAATGTTATAGGTGATTTTTTATGCTAGTTAACTATACTGCAAAAGAACTGGATTTGATGGCAAGATTGATGCGAGCAGAGGCATTAAGTGATGGGGAGCTCGCTATGTTAATGGTTGGTAATGTCATTGTAAATCGAGCTTTGGGTACTTGTGATGTATTTAAGGGAATTAGATCGATTTATGATGTTGTTTATCAGTCTCCAGGAGGATTTGTTGGAACTAATTCAGCCCTATTTCAGTCCTCTTCGACGACAAAAGAAAAAGGTCTTGCTAAAAGATGTTTAAGAGGAGAATATTTTTATCCTGCAACGCATGCATTGTGGTTTTATGCTCCTGGTAATAATTCTTGCAAGACAAGTTGGTATAATCAAGATTTAGCGGGGCGTTATAAGAGCCATTGCTTTTATGTTCCTGATCCAGGAATGTGTCCGGAAATAAGATAAAAAAACTATTAACAAAACGTTAATAGTTCCATTTCCAATCTGTTACTTCAATAAGATCTTTTCCTGTTTCATGAATTAGCTTAGTATGTTCAATCAATTTATTTTGACAATATTCTTTCAAATCAGGATTTGTATGTAACTCGTCTAATACAGAAATAACCAGATTAAAGCGATCTATTTTGTTTAATACGCGCATATCGAAAGGTGTTGTTATAGCACCTTCTTCAACATAGCCGTATACGTTGAATCGACGTGATCGATGGTAAATCAGGCCTTCTATAGCACTTTTGTAGCCATGGAAGGCAAATATTACTGGTTTATCACTTGGGAATAACGATGTAAATTCTTCATCAGATATTCTCTCTAAAGTTAATAAATCAACAACATTGACAACGCGAACTCTAATATCTGATTTTTCCTTTAAAATGCTAGTTGCTGCTAATACTTCTAAAGTTGGTGTATCTCCTGCACAGGCTAAGACAACATCAGGGTTCTCATCACTTGCAAACTCCCAAATACCAATTCCCTTTTCACAATGTCTAATGGTCTCCTCATAGTTTAACCATTGAGGACGTTCATGCTTAGAGGCGATAATCGTATTTACCTTATTGAAAGAACTTAGAGATTTGTCTATATAATATATTAACGAGTTAGCATCGTATGGAAGATATACTTCAGTTATATCTCTTTTTTTATTTAAAATGTGATTTATAAAGCCGGGTTCTTGATGAGTATAGCCGTTGTGATCTTGCTGCCAGATGTGACTTGTAGCTATAATATTTAATGAGGCAATAGGAGCGCGCCATGATATTTCTTTTGTCATTTTTAGCCATTTAGCGTGGATTCCAATCATTGAATCAATTACTCTTAAAAAGGCTTCATAAGAATGAATAAGCCCATGACGACCTGTTAGTAAATAGCCTTCTAATGCTCCTTCTGCAAAATGTTCAGAAAGATATGAATCTAAGACTCTTCCATAAGGAGCTACGTGTTCATCAGCATCACTAATATCTAAAAGCCACTGGCGATCAGTTGTTTCAAAAACATGATTTAAACGATTTGACATTGCTTCATCTGGTCCAAAAATTCGGAAATTGTGATTTATTTCGTTCATTTTTACAACATCACGAAGATAGTTCCCAAGTTCATACATGTCTTTTCCAATAATATCACCATGATGGCAATTTAGCATATAATTTTTTATGTTTGGAAGTTCTAATTTCTCAAGGATTTTTCCGCCGTTTACGACTGGATTAGCACTCATACGTTGATTTCCCTTTGGCAAGAAGGTCTTTATATCTTCTTTTATTTTTCCTTCAGCATCAAATATATTTTCAGGATGATAACTACGCATCCAATTTTCCAAATATTGAAGATTCTCTTCACAATTTTCGTCTATTTGAAGAGGAACTTGGTGAGCTTTGAAACTACCTTCTACTTCGCTTGGTCCAGTCCAGCCTTTTGGCGTACGGAAGATTATCATAGGCCAATGATAATTCTTTAATTCTTCTGTTTTTCTAGCATGATCTTTTAATCTGTTAATTTCGGTTATAACTTTATCTAACGTAGATGCCATTTTTTCTTGCATCTCGTTTATGTCGCTTCCTTCGACAAAATATGGAACCCATCCGTAGCCTCTAAATAGTGATTCTAGCTCTTCATGACTCATTCGTGATAAAACTGTAGCGTTAGAAATCTTAAAGCCATTAAGATGAATAATTGGCAAAACAACACCATCAGTAATTGGATTTAGAAATTTATTTATATGCCAAGATGTTGCTAGTGGCCCAGTTTCTGCCTCCCCATCACCAACTATGCAAGTAGCAATTAGTGATGGATTATCAAGAACAGCACCAAAACCATGAACAAGAGTATAGCCAAGCTCTCCCCCTTCGTGAATGCTTCCAGGGGTTTCAGGAGCTACATGAGATGATATACCTCCAGGAAATGAAAACTGCTTAAATAGCTTTTTTAACCCCTCTTCATCACTGGTAATATTTGGATATACTTCTTGGTATGTTCCGTCTAAATAAGCATTTGTGACAGCTGTTTGTCCTCCATGTCCTGGACCAACTAAATATATCATATTCAAATTATATTTAGTAATAACTCTGTTTAAATGCATAAAAATAAAATTCTGTCCTGGAATTGTTCCCCAGTGTCCTACTAACCTTGGTTTAACGTGTTTTAATTCAAGTTTTTCTTTAAGTAATGGATTATCAAGTAAATATAACTGCCCAACCGCTAAATAATTAGCTGCATCAAAATATCTATTTAATTGTGTTAATTCTGAAGTAGTTAAAGTACTCATTATATCGCCCCTATTCTATTTTTTATTATACCATAAATCATATTTTTTTATAAAAAAAGATGAATAGTTATTCATCTACTTTACTACTAATTTCTTCTTTGAAAAAATATTCTTGGCTTTTAGCACAAAGGGATAAATCAGCAAAGTCTTTTTTTAGATATTGTGGGTAAGCAGCACAGGCGATCATAGTCGCGTTATCTGTACAATATCTCATTGGTGGAATAGTTAAATCAACATTCATGTCATTACATAATTTCTCTACTTCTTTACGTAAAAAGGCACTCGCGCTTACGCCTCCTGCAACTATTACTCTTTTTGCATTATATTTTGAAATTGCTAGTTTAGTTTTTCTAATTACTTGATCAAAAGCTACTTCTTGAAATGAGCGAGCTAAATCATATTTACGAACTTCGTTACCACGTTGTTCTTCGTTATGGCATGTATTTATTACAGCACTCTTAAGACCACTGAAAGAAAAATCTAATTCATTATTGTCCATTGGCTTTGGTAAATTATACGTGTGCTCTCCCTCAGCAGCATATTTTTCAACATTTGGTCCCCCTGGATAAGGAAGCCCAAGAACTCTTGCAACTTTATCAAAAGATTCACCAATTGCATCATCTTTAGTAGTTCCCAAAATCTTAAACTTATAATCATCTTCCATCATGACTAGTTCGGTGTGTCCTCCACTAACTACTAAAGCAAGCAAAGGAAACTCTAATTTTTTTACTAAGTTATTAGCATAAATGTGTCCAGCTATGTGATGAGTGGCTATTAAAGGCTTATCATAAACGAATGATAAAACTTTGGCAAATTCAACTCCAACGAGCAAGCTTCCTAATAATCCTGGAGCATATGTAACAGCAATTGCATCGACATCGCTTACTTTCATGTTTGCCTTTTTTAGAGCATCTTCAAGAACCATAGTAATATTTTCTGTATGCATACGAGAAGCTATTTCTGGAACAACTCCACCGTATTTAGCGTGAGTATCCATCTGAGTTAAAACCGTTGTTGCGATTTCTTCATTCCCATTTTTTACGATAGAAACACTTGTTTCATCACAACTTGTCTCTATTCCTAATATATATACATCTTTCATATTGTTTTCCTTTCCATAATTATTGCATCATGTAAATTATCGTAATACTTTTTTCGCCTGTTTAGTTCTTTAAAGTCATTATGTTGATAAAATTTTATTGCGTTTACATTATTTTCGTTTACTTCTAACATAATGCTCTGTTGAGCTATATTTGCAATAACATAGTTTAAAAGTTCACTTGCCACTCCCCTATTTTGATATTCACTCATAACGGCTATGTTTATTATGTCAGTTATTTCGTAATGGCACTCGATTTCTATAAATCCCTTGATAATTGACGCTTCTTCATATACAAATATTTTTACATAGTTAAGATCTAGTCTCTTTCTTGTGTTATTAATTTTAGAGAAATCATATTTAATTAAATATCCTATTGAATCAATAGCAGCTACATCTTTTATGTTAGCTTGCCTTATCATCTTTTAGGGCCTCAATTTCTTTAATATATATCGGTTTAACTTCATGAGCATTTGTTGGCTCCATATTTTGCAATCGAGAATATATTTTTTCTAAATTATATGGGATGTATTCGATTATTGCTTCTGGTTTTATCCCGTTAGTTTCTACATATTCATCAAAAACTGAATTCGACTTGTAAAATGGAGATGCTAACATATTATTGTTTTCATCAAATAAACTACAAAATACGCCTTTAACATCTCTTATGATTGAAATCTTTTTTTCTTGAATATTTGAGCTTATAGCTAAACATTCTAATGATGTGATTGTCTTAATTGGAATGTCTAGAGTATATGCTAGTGTTTTAGCAATGGTTACACCAATTCGAACGCCAGTAAATGATCCAGGTCCGTTTACAACCAATATTTCATTTAAATCACGTACTGTTAGATTATTATTATTTAAAACACTTTTTAACATAGGCATAGTATAGTCTGAATGATGCCTTTCCGATGTTTTAATACTTGATTCAAGCACTTCTCCATCTTTAAAAAGTGCTATAATAATATCTTTGTCATGTGTATCGACGAATAGTGAATACATAAAAATCTCTCCTTAATTTAAATCAAAGTCAGCCACTTAAAAATAATTTTATGAGTGCTAAAGCAATATGTGGCTCAATAACTCGCATAAAAAGCTTCTGTTATTAATTGTCCATTCTTTTAATATAATTTTTCGTATAAGTTTGTTAATATAAAATTCCATAAAGACAGCGACTTTATTTTTGAATTGTATTATGTATAGAATGCAAAAAAAACTAAAAATTAGAATCTGTAATACAAGACTAATTCTGGAGCCTTTATTGATCATAAAAAGCTTGTAGTATAAATATTAACATATAAAGGATTGTAATTATATTATCTTTCCATAATCACTTCCTATATGTGTATTATAACACTTTAAAAACATATTTTCTATATGAAGTAATGGGAGTTTGTTGATTAACAGATAAGATTATTTATTACATACATAATGAAAGGTATCTCGAATCAGAAATTAACGTTAGACGAAAAAATAATTTATTAAATTAAAGAAAAAATGCCAATAGGCATTTTTATAACACATAATTAACTAAATCTTCATACTTTTGACCAAATGGCTTTAAGAAAATAACCCGAGTGTTTTCATCAATTACTTTAAACTTTAACTCTAAACGTTCATCTGGCAATTTATCTTTGATAAGTTCAGCCCATTCAATTATTGTTATACCAGTTCCACTAAAATAGTCATTAAATCCAATCGTTGAATCGGTTTCTTCAATTCGATACACGTCCATATGATTTAATGGCATTTCTCCTTCTTCATATTCTTTTACTATGTTAAAAGTGGGGCTAGTAATATTTTCAGAAATTCCTAAAGCTTTAGCAAGACCTTTAACAAAAACGGTCTTTCCACTTCCCAACTCACCATCTAAACAGATCACCATTCCAGGAAACTTTTCAGATTCGATGTTTTCGGCCAAAGCCATTGTATCATTTTCACTTCTTGATGTATATTTGTAATCCATTCTTTATCACCTGAGTTAATTATAACAATAATAATTTAGGGATAGCAATATAAAATTATACAAATTGATATTTTATGTGACAATAGTAGGTATCAAATAGCTGAAATATGGTAAGTTTCTAAGGATTCCAAAGGCAATTGTGGTTATAAGTAAACCAATGTAAATGTAATTGTTTAACGTTATTTTAATTGTTGAAAAATGATTAGTTATTAACTTTAAGGCTTGATATGAAAGAAATAGAATCATTAATGAGAAAATATAAGGATTGTATCTGAAGGCTTGGTATATATCTAATTTTAGCAAACTTAATACCATCCTAGTTACTCCACATCCTGGGCAATAGAGGTTAGTTAATTCATGAAATATGCAGGGAATAAGCTTCCCCGTTAAGATATATTTTATTGTATATAGAAAAACTATGATACCTACACTAATAAAAAGCGGTTTGTCAATTTTTCTCATAAAATTCACCTGATAATAATTATAGCACGTTTGCCAAAAATGGAGTAGTTATAAAAAAAGAAAAAACATGTTAAATAGTTAACATGTCTAATTAGATTGTGTTGCATATTTGTTAATATCTAATTGTACTAATACCGAGTTGATAAATGATAATCCAAATATAGCAAGGATTAAGAATAAAACTGAATTTGATGAACCACTTTTATCATTCTTACTATTAGCTTCTTCCATCATTTTACCATTTTGATACCACCAATAGAATCCATAGATACCGCATGTAATGATAGTTAATAAGATAACCATTGCACCATTTCTTTTATTTTGGTTTTCTGAAATTGTATCAACATCTTCAGTAATTGTACACATCCAGTATAAATTATAAATACCACATGTTACAAAAGACAATAGTACACTAACAATTACGTTCTTTTCTTTAATCATTATATAAACTTCCTTTCTAGTCCTATTATAGCATAAAGGACGGAAAAAAGGATAAAAAAATAGAAACAACGCTGTTTCTTTTACTTTTTTTACATAAAAAAAATGTTTGCAACTTCCTATTTTAGCTTTACCACTATCGTCGGCGTTTTGGTGCTTAACTTCTCTGTTCGGTATGGGAAGAGGTGTGTCCACCAAGCTATCGTCACAAACATACTTTTTTTTCTTTTTTGGACTTTGTCCTTTAAAAACAAGATAATGCGCTCATCATTTATTTATAGGGTTAAATCCTCGAACTATTAGTACTAGTCAGCTCAACGTATCACTACGCTTCCACCTCTAGCCTATCAACCTTGTAGTCTTCAAGGGTTCTTACTATTTTCATATGGGAAAACTCATCTTGGAGGGGGCTTCCCGCTTAGATGCTTTCAGCGGTTATCCCTTCCCGACATAGCTACTCTGCGCTGCAACTGGCGTTACAACAGATACACCATTGGTCAGTCCATT
>CATNCE010000008.1 GCA_950097225.1 uncultured Bacilli bacterium | reverse complement strand
ATCGATATCTTGGTATCCATACAAAGTATGATTCAATATCACTTTCTTGGATAGTGTCACCTACATTGTAATTCTTGGCTGGGTTATCAACTAGTATTACAGCATTGGCCCATTTTTGTTCACAATAATTATACCAATCATTTCCTTGATCTGAATATGTTACTTCGCCATTATTTGATAACTCGACTGGTATTAACTCTCCACTTATTACCGGGTCAGCTCCATTTAGATCATCTATACATGTATCAGTTATTACACCTGCTTCTTCTCTTTCGATTGGCGTTGCTACTAACTCACATGTGAATGTTCCAGACTTTTCCTCTGTTACAACACTTTTTAACTTTACTTTTACTTCTCCAGTTTTTACCTCGTTAGATTCTAATGTAAATTTATCTGGTTCTATTATTACATCTACTAAATCAGATAAATCACTTGAATTATCATTTAGACCACAATTAATGGTTACATCGGCATCATATTGAGTATTCTTATTCTTTACCCAAAATGTTAGATTTGTTTCTTCATTCATTGCACTTATTTTCTTGGCATCATATGTAATTGTTTTTCCATCTTCACTTATAGAAGCTTCTCCTTCAGTTTTAGCTTTTATGAACACAACATCATCTAAGAATGTATTATTAAAACCTATATTTAAATCACTATTGATTATTAAATTTGTTGCTACACTAGCAAAACCGATTACAAGTAACAATATGCTTAAAATTAACAAACTTTTCTTTTTCATAAGCAACACTCTATTTTCATGAGTATTGTATCATAAAACTCATTTCATTTGCAACATATATGATGTAAATACAAAAATAAAAAAATCTCTATCGATGTTTGATAAAGATTTTTTTTGCCATGTCTACAGGAATAACACTAAAACCTAATAAGAGAATAAATAAAAATTCTTCTAGCATTAAACCATACGTTCTAAATAATGTCCCACCACAATATATTAAATATATTTGTGCTAAAAATATTCCTCCAATGATAACTAAAAACACCTTATTCTTTCTTATGCCACTTAAAATATTTAATCTCTCTGTTCGCGCATTAAAAGCATTAAATATACTAAGGAAAATGAACAAAGAGAAAAATGCTGTCATATAATACTTACTTTCACTTCTAATAAATAGCTTAAATATATCTAGCTTTAAAAATAGAACTAACATTATAGTTGAATATAAACCAATAAAAATAATTGTTCGATACATATACTTATTTAAAATATTTTCATCCTTCTTAATTGGTTTTTCATCCATATAACGTTTTAAAGGAGCCTCATAAGAATAAGCTAAACCAGCAAAAGTATCCATAATCATATTAATCCATAACATTTGCATTACTGTAACCGGCGTTGTAACCCCAATAAATGGCCCTACTAAAGACAAAAATAATGCACAAATATTCATTGTCAATTGAAATATTATAAACTTACGAATAGATTTAAAAATAGTTCTACCATATAAAATAGCATTGGCAATTGAAGAAATATTATCATCAAGTATTACAATATCCGCAGCATACTTAGCAACCTCAGTTCCACTTCCCATAGCAAAACCAACATTAGCTTTCTTTAAGGCAGGCGCATCATTTACTCCATCTCCCGTCATTCCAACTACAATATTATTCTTTTCTAAAAGAGAAGATATTCTACTTTTATCCTTAGGTAGTGCCCTTGCTATGACTTTAATTCGATCATAATTGCGCACAATAAATTCATCATCAATTTTAGTCAAATCATCATGTGTTAATACCAAAGAATCACTATCTAATAAATCAAGTTCCTGAGCTATTGAAGCTGCTGTATCGACATCATCCCCTGTAATCATAATAACATCAATACCTGCTTTTTTTATTTGTTTTAAAGCATCAGGTGCCTCACTTCTAATATCATCTCTAATAAGAATAAAACCTAACAATACATTATTATAGACATTACAAATTACTCTTATTCCTCTTTTAGTATAACTCTTAATAATATCATTAACATTGTTCTTATCACTAAGTAGTTTCCTATCCCCATTTTTATCTAAATAAAATCGACACTTACTTATTAATACTTCACTAGCCCCTTTATAATACTCATTATTATTATCTAATTTAACATAGGAATATTTGATATCAGAACTAAAATTAGTCTTTTTAACAATCGTTTGCTTCTTATCACTTTTGCCAATAAAAGCAAGAATAGCTTTATCAGTTGCATTTCCTGAAGTTATTTTATCTCCTTCAAAATACGAATCATTATTGTATAAAAGGGATTCCATAAAACGTTCTTTAACAAAAGAATTCATCTCTGATAGAGTATTATAATGGTTATTATCTCCATCAACTACTCCAATAACACTTAATTTACCTCTAGTTAAAGTCCCTGTTTTATCTGTAAGTAAAACTCTAATTGAACCACTTGTCTCAATACCTACTGGCTTCCTAACTAATACATTATTCTTAAGCATTCTTTTCATATTCGATGATAATACTAAAGCAAGCATCATTGGTAGTCCTTCAGGAACACACACAATAATTATAGTAACAGCTAAAGTAACAGTATGAATAACAATATCAAATATCTCTTTAGGATTACTAAGTATTCCCATAATTATATCCATATCAAAATTATTCGATATGAACACGACATTAAAAATATAAGAAATAGATGCTAAAAAGGCCCCAATATAACCAATTCTAGAAACTATTTTAGCTAAATGTCTTAAACGCAGTTTCATAGGTGAATCAGGAACTTTTTCTGTTAACTCTTGAGCAATACTCCCATAAATTGTATTAACGCCAACATTAAGAACCCGCATAATACATTTATCACTTAAAATAACACTACCCTTAAATAACTTATCTTTACATTTTTTACGAACCTCTTTAGATTCTCCATTAATGCTTGCCTCATCAACCCCAACTTCTCCCGAAATAACTTCACCATCGGCTGATACTATTTCTCCTGATTCCAAATAGACAATATCACCAACAACTAAATCATCACATTTAATACTTATATTTTCGCCATTTCTTTTGACACGAACCAAAATATTTTCATATTCACTCTGTAACTTTTGAAAAGCCTTATTAGACCCATATTCACTCAATGACGAAATAAGTGAAGATAACAATATAGAAATAAGCATTCCTAATGTTTCATACCAATCAGTATCACTAAACATTAAAATAAAACGAATAGCTAAAGCAATCAACATTATCTTAATAATAGGATCTCCCAAAGCATCAATAAACAATTTAATAAACTTATTTTCATTCTTTAATTCAACACTATTACTACCAAACTCTTTTCTTGATTTAATTACTTCTTCATCTGTTAATCCATTCAATGTCATATCACCCTTTTTCTAATTCTATTAATGTATATGACAAACAATTAAATTTATTAACAAAAGAAAAAGGCTTTTACGCCCTATACTTTATCAAAATAACTTATACCTCGTTCTACAACATCAGCTTCAATATAATCCCTTAATAATTTACGTACTTCAGCTGATTTCTTTATATTCTTAATTTCAATTACTCTTCCCGCCTGATAAGATCTTGAATGACTATCAACCTTAACTCCAATCGTACCTACTTTAAACATTCTCTGCCAAAGTGATTCTTTTAAATCAGGATCTTTTAACAAATAAAGTTCTACTGAATCAGTTTTACGATTAAAAAAACCTTTCGTAACAATAAGTTCATCTTTACTAATCTGATACTTGGTAAAGTTCATATGTAAAGCACTTAAAATACTTCCTAAGAATCCTGCTGGTTGCCCTTCCCAAACAATACTAAAATCCGGATTATCAACAGTTGTTTTTCTTTTCTCATCAATTATTCTCTGTCTATCTGCATTCATTTACTACCATTCCTTGATGATTATTATACCACATCTATGGAATATATAAAATAGTACCTATTTGTAAATTATTAGAAGTTAATTTATTTAAACTCTTTATTTCATCAACACTTGTATTATATTTATTAGCTATAGCATAAAGAGTGTCTCCCTTAACTACCTTATGTGTTTTTCCTCCAGGAACATAAAGAACTTGATTAATACTTATTGTATTATTCTTAAGATTATTAATATCTTTAATAGTTTCTACATTAGTACCAAACTTTTTAGCAATACTATAAAGAGTATCCCCCGATTTAACGATATATGTATTTGTCCCTCCAGTATTACTATTGTTATTAGATGAACCACTATTATATCCTGGTATCTTTAATAACTGATTAATACTTAAACTTTCACTCTTTAAATTATTTAATTTCTTTATTTCATCAACAGTTGTGTTATATTTTTTAGCTATGGCATAAAGCGTATCACCTGATTTAACTTTATAATAATCTTCATTAAACACTCCTAAATAATCTAAAATAGAATCGGCTACTGCTTCGGCAATTAAAGATGCACTATTCTTTAATATATTAGCATCCCCAGCATTATCAACATAACCATATCTAACTATAATCGTCTCATATCCTGGGGTATTTCTTGTAATATAATAGTAATCTTTTGTTGTATCCTGAGGATAACGTAACTGATAATACTTGGTCTTATTAAAATACTCTAAATTACGATCTAATAAATTAGCCAACGTATCTTTATTATTAATAGAATAAATTATTTCTATTCCCGAGTCTCCTCCTGAATTCAATGTATTTGAAAGAACTATAACATCTTTCCCATTAGGATATTTATTCTTTAAATCTTTAATACGTTCATCATAAGAAATAGTTTTATCACCATCTCTTAACATATAAACATCTACACCTTTAGATTCTAAAATATTCTTAATTATATTAGAAATTTCCAAGGTCACATCTTTTTCTCTTAATCCATTCCCAGTTGCCCCTGTATCACTTCCACCCCCAGCAGCATTAATAACTACACTTTTCATCTAATCACCTATCCAATTATATGAAAAAAAGACAAATTAATGTCTTTAATAATATTTTACTGAGGAGCAAGGACGAGGCGAGCGCTGACGCTGCTGTAGGCATCTCCCTGGCCTCTACTGAAGGCGAACTGGCCTGAACTGGAGCCACTGTTATAACTGCCGCCGCGATAGAACCAAGGGTTGGAAGAGTCCACAAAGTTCGAATAATCATTGTACCAGTTATTATAATATGGTAAACTTCCATAGAACGGTCCCATCTCTCCTGTTGCATCTCCTAGTATTCTATTAGTATAGGTTATTATTGCTGAGTTACTTGCATATACATCTATATATTTACTATAGGTGACCCTTATTTCATCTAATGTTAGTCCACTACTCCCCACTGTTCCATCAAGGTAACCTGCTACATATTCAAATGCTCCACCAGACATATCATAAATACCAGTTATGTTACCAGTAGTTGATGATAAGTAGCTGGTTCCTGTACTATATGGCTGGTTTGTTGTTGTACTTCCAGAAGCATCTTTGGTATTTGCTGCATATCCTGTTAGATAATACAAATAATTATTAATTCTTACCTCTGTGTTTATTCCATATTTGGAGTGTGAAAGGTAAGCAACTGCTCCCCATTCAGTATTCTTCATCATATGCGAATCTAAATCTCTATTATAATTATACATGGCTTTAAAGAAGTTCCCTACTGAGTTATTTCGCCAACTATATACACTAGGCTTAACTTGAATCTTTGTTGGATCACTTGAACTTACTTGAGCGGAACTATAACTAGTTGATCCTTTATATCCCGTTTCAAATTTACCTACCCATATTCCATTTACATCAAAGTTTGTGAAAGCTGGATGTGTTAGCCATTCTCCATCCTTGCTTCCAGTTGATGCTGGAGTGCCCTTACTCTCAAACTCAATCTCGATTGTCTGTGCTATACTACTACTTAATTTAGCTGAGATTCCATTAGCTTGATTTGCATGAAATAACTTATATCTATATCTTGGTATCCATACAAAATATGATTCAATATCACTCCCTTGTATAGTATCACCTACATCATAAGTTTTACTTGGACTATCAACTAGTATTACTGCATTGGCCCATTCTTTATTATTATAATCATACCACTTATCAGATGTATTGGCTTTCGTTACTACTCCATTATTAGCAATTAATACAGGAACTAAATCTCCATTTATTACTGGGGCGCTTGCTCCAGATCCATCGTTCCCCTCTCCTGAACCTCCAGTTCCATCTCCTGTTCCTCCTTCATTTCCATCTCCCGGCATCTCTCCTAATACACATGCATTATATAAATCATTTAATGCATCATCTACTGTATCGATATCCCAGGCTTCATCAGATGAATTATATAAGATATCTTTAGCGTTACACAAAGTGACTGCTCCTGCTCCTATTATACTTCCAAAGAACAAACCTATTATTATGCCTATAACATATTTATTTTTCATAATTATAATCCCTCCTAATGGGCAGACTACCCTATTAGTAATATAGCATTTTTTTTTTTTTTTTGTACAAGTGTTTGTATTGCACTTTTTATCATTCTCTACACAAATTTTACAAAAAAAGAACAAGTTTTCTAACTTGCTCTATTCATATTATTAATTAAGCCAATAAAACTAATCTAGCACTAGTACCACTATCAGGCCAACCGCCATTTCTAGTAAAGTAAAAAGTTCCAGCATCGAATCCATTATAGTACCCACCACCGCGGTTAAACCAAGGACTAGATGGTTCAATAAAAAATGAATACTCGCCATACCAATTATTTCGGTAACTTCCATCATAATGAAATGGTCCCATCTCTCCTGTTGCATCTCCTAAGATTCTATTACTATAAGTAGTAACATTCGATGCATAAGGATAAATATCTATATATTTATTATATTTACTAGTTATTTCTGCTGATGCAAGTCCGCTACCTCCAACTACTCCATCTTGATATCCCGCTACATACTCCCAAGAACATCCGCTCATATCATAAATTCCACTTATATTTCCAGTAGTCGAAGCTAAATATCCTATTTCTGTGTTATATGGTCGCGTCTCAGTAGTGCTATGCGTATCTCCCTTATAAATTGCTGAATAACCTGTTAAATAATTTGAATTATTATTTATTCGCACCTCGGTATTTATCCCATATCTAGAATGACTTAAATATGCAACAGCTCCCCACTCAGTATTCTTCATCATGTGCGAGTCAAGTTCACGATTATAATTATACATAGACTTGAAAAAGTTACCAACCGAATTATTTCTCCACGAATACACATTGGGCTTTACCTGAATTTTACTTGAATCTGAAGAATTCACCTCAGCTGAGGCAACATTTGTTGCTCCCTTGTATCCAGTTTCAAATTTACCTACCCATAACCCATTTACATCAAAGTTTGTGAAGGCTGGGTGCGTTAGCCATTCTCCATTCTTGCTTCCAGTTGAAATATCAACATTCTTACCTTCAAATTCCACTTCAATTTCTTGAGCTATGCTCTCATCTAACTTATTAACAACTCCATCCCCTTGTTCAGAGTGAAATAATTTATACTTATATCTTGGTATCCACACAAAGTAGGACTCAATATCATTTTCTTGAATTATGTCACCTACATTATAAGTCATAGATGGATTATCAACTAGTATTACGGCATTGGCCCACTTTTTATCACAATAGCTATACCAAGACTCTCCCTTATCTGAATATGTGACAACTCCATCACTATCTAGCTCAATGGGAATCAAGTCTCCACTTACTACTGGCTCTGCCCCATTTAAATCATCTATACATGTATCAGTTATTATACCTGGTTCTTCACGAGATAACGGAGATGCTACTAACTCACAAGTAAACATCCCTGATTTTGAGGCCATAACAACCTCTTTTAACTTAATAGTTACCAAACCTTCTTGTACCCCATTAGAAAGTAACATAAATTTACTTGGCTCAATAGTTACGGACACAAAATCCGCTAAATCACTTGATACTTCATCTAATGCACAATTAATAGTTACATTAGCATCATTTTGACTATTCTTATTCTTCACCCAAAATTTTAATGTTGTCTCTTCATCTTTTTCGCTTATTTTTTTGGCATTATAAGTAATTACCTTCCCATCTTTACTTATAGAAGCCTCTCCTTCAGTCTTTGCTTTTATAAATATGACATCATTAGAAAATTTATCATCATATCCAATATTTAAATTAGCCTTTATTATCAAATTAG
The DNA here is from genome assembly GCA_950097225.1 of uncultured Bacilli bacterium. Lineage (GTDB taxonomy): Bacteria > Bacillota_I > Bacilli_A > RF39 > UBA660 > CAG-582. The sequence goes on along the minus strand of CATNCE010000008.1, from coordinate 44,654 downwards.
TAGTTATACTAGCAAAACAAATTACCAAAAATAATATACACAAAAAAATTACACTTTTTTTCTTCATAGGTATAAACCCTCGATTCTATACATAGTTTATCATACTAATAATAGTTGACACAACACTATTTAATAACGAAAAAAGAGACATTTAACATTGCCTCTAAATTCCCTACTTATTTAAAATCTCTTCTATGCGCATCAATTGATTATATTTACATATGCGTTCTGATCTTGACATCGATCCTGTTTTCAACTGTCCTAAGTTAAGTCCAACAACTAAATCAGCAATTGTCGTATCCTCAGTTTCTCCCGAACGATGCGATAAAACTGTCTTATACCCATTAACTTTTGCAAGTCCAATAGTCTCTAAAGTCTCCGTAACTGTCCCAATTTGATTTACTTTAAGTAAAATAGCATTTCCCGCTTGTTTGTCAATTCCCATTTGTAAATATTTTTTATTAGTTACAAATAAATCATCACCAACCAACTGAATACGGTCTCCAAGCACTCTAGTAACATTCGCAAATCCATCCCAATCATTTTGATCAACAGGATCTTCAATAGATATAATTGGATATTTATCAACTAACCTTACATACATGTCGATTAATTCATCAGTAGTAATATCTTTGCCATCTACATGATATAAACCATTTTGATAAAACTCCGAAGCGGCTACATCAATACCAATTGAGACATCTTTTCCTGGTACATATCCAGCTCTTGTTATAGCCTCCATAATTAATTCAAATCCTTCTTCATTAGATTTTAAATCTGGTGCAAATCCACCTTCATCACCTACTCCAGTCGAATACTCTTTTTCATTCAAGACTTTCTTTAGACTATGAAATACCTCTGCACCAATGCGAATACGTTCCTTTATATTCTCGGCCTCTGGAATAATCATAAACTCTTGAAAATCAACATTATTATCAGCATGAGCTCCCCCATTAATAATATTAATCATTATTTTAGGTAAAATATTACCATTGCCAATATACTGAAATACTTCCATCTGAGCCGCCTTAGCTGCAGCTCTTAAAACAGCTAGAGAAACACCTAAAATAGCATTAGCTCCTAAACGCGACTTATTCTCTGTTCCATCAAGATCAAGCATGCGATAATCTATTTCTTTTTGTTTTCTAACATCCATTCCAAGTAACACTGGTTTAATTAAATCATTGACATTACTAACGGCTTTTAAAACACCTTTCCCATTATAACGGTTCTCCCCATCACGAAGCTCTAATGCTTCTCTTTCACCCGTTGAAGCTCCACTAGGTACTATTGCTCTTCCTAATACTCCACTTTCAAGTATACAATCAACTTCAATAGTTGGATTTCCTCGTGAATCAAGAACTTCACGCGCTTTAATATCCTTTATATTCATATTGCACCATTCCTTTACTAGTATTATACCACGCATACTAAATCTATAAAATAAATGTTATTGAATTTTACAACAAAAAAAGATAATCACTAGATCATCTTCTCATTACTTATATTGTTTAACATTTTCATCATATAAATCTTTTAATTTAGTATCATAAATAGTTAAATTATTATCTTGTCTTAATTTAATAAAAGCCTGATAATATAATTTAGCATCACTTTCTTGTTTACTCTTAACTAAAATATCGACAATATCGGAACGGACATCTTCAATTTTAGCCTTCTCTTTCTCATCTACGATATAAACAACAGCATTTTTATAAGCATCATCACTGAAAACCTCTGTATATTTACCCTTACTAGTTTTCAAAACTTTTTCTAAAACTGTCTCTGATAAAGATTGAGTATCTTTAAAAGTTACCGAATCAAACGATATACAACTAACACTAGTATATTTAGACTTAATATCACTAAATGAGACATTCTTTTTAAGTTCACTTCTTACCTTTTCTAAGTCATCCTTAGACTCACTAGCAAATAAGTAAATACTTTTCTCTCCAAATACACTCTTTTTATAATAATCTTTAATTTCTTTTTCTTTTAAAGTTCCTGCTACATATTCATTATAGTATTTTTCATAATAGAATTCTTCTTGTAAACGATCCTTAAAGGCTTGTTCATCTTTAAACCCATTAGATGCTAAGAATTGTTCTTTAGTATATCCATAATAATTTTGATAAGTCGCATAAATAGTTTCAGATTGCTCATTAGCAAATTCAATTGCTTCATTTTCTAAATCAGGATATTTTTCCTTTAATAAATATGAATCAACTAAATTAAATACTGCTTCAGTTCCATTTGATTCCATCAATTTATCATATAACTCATTAGCTGTGATTCTTTTATTACCTACATCGACAATAACTTCTTCACCATTATTTAACTTAACAACTCTTTTTGGCCAAAAAGCTCCAAGTATTAAAACACCAATCACTATCCCAGCAACTAAGAAAACAAACGATTTAGCATTATTCCTAAACCATTTTACTAAGTTATTCCCATTTTTATTCTCTTCATTAATATTCTCTTTCATGGTTCCTCCTAATAAAATTATAAAATAGAAATATAAAAATTTAAAGAAAAAACTATTTTAAACGATAAATTCTATTAACCCCCTCTTGATGCTTACGTATAGAGTGACGCATATAATCTAAATTTAATGCTTTTTGCTTCCTCTCTTCTAACTTATCACTCCACTGAAAGTCAATCAAATAATTATTAATAACATTCTTCTCTCCATTAACAATTCTCTCTTCTAAATTATAAGCATCTATCAAACTCATCGCATATATAAACTCTTCAACACCTAAATCATCATAATTCTTGTAATTGCCATATAAAGGTTCTTCCCCAGGAATATTAACATCTATATTCCCCCAGACAATATAGCCATACCCATCAGGACTTACGTTCATATAAGCATCATCCCTATTATTCAATATCGATAAATACTTCATAGATTTATAATTTCTTAAATACATAAGATCATTAATATGCGCATGCAAATTAGCTGCATCATAACATATATGTCTCTCCGTATAAAAGCGATATAATTCTAACTCAGCTAACATTGATATCGTTTCTGAAAAAAAGCCTGATAACATATTTTCAAACCCACTAAATCTATAATTCATCAAAAACTTAGCAGAATATATATGCATTAATTCATGAACACAAGTTTCTATCCAAGATAAAGAAGTTTTACAACCTCGATCTTTTCCTAAAATATATTCCCCACTTACTGGTGCCAAAATTGAAAAACCAAAAATAGAAGCCGAAGTGTCTACTTCTATAATTCGTCCTTTATCAATTAAATCTTGATATATTTCTTCTAGTTTAGGACAAAACCAATTAAAGAACTCGCGTAGTATATCTTTTTGATCTTGAGGCGACAAAAAAGGATTAGCATCAGTACCAATACCTATAACTCCTTCACTTTTATAAACACCAAGTACCTCATCTGCAATAGTACTAAAATACTCAAGCTCTTCTATCCCCCTTGAAGCAAGTGATACACTAGGATTTAGAAGCTTCTCATCACTAATTATTTCTCTATTTAAAATAAACAATTTATTTTCTAAACCAAATAAAGTAACTAAATGATTATAAAAAGAAATATCATATAATATTCTTTCCTTCATCGATTTACTAGCACGATTATACATAATTAGTAATTTATCACGCCAATATATTAAAAATTCATAATTCATTAATCCACTTCCTACAAACACTTTATTATACATTATAATGAAAAAAAGAAGAAGTACTAAACAACTTCTTCTAACGGACACATAGTCTCTTCTAATTCTTTTACCTTTTCTTCATATTTAGGTAACTTTTTCTCTAATCTCTCAAAATACCCACTAGTTATAATTTTATTACTAACAGATACATAATCCGCTATATCATCATTTATTTTCTTAATTTCTTCTTCTGAATAAGTGAATGACGAATAATATTTAACTTTCATCTTAGCAGCATCATAATAAGCATGCTCATTTTTCCACGAACCATCTGCGAATACTGCCAAAGACTGATAATTTTCATCAAACAAATCTGTTCCTATATAGAGTCTTGGATCATAATCAAGTCCAAACAAATTAGCAATAGTAGGCAATATATTAATATACGTTGTATATTGACTAAACACTTGTCCTTCAAGCTCGGAATTATAAATAACTAATGGTACTCTTTCTGCATTCATATCCTCAGCAGTATCATAAGGTAAAACCTTATTTAAATTTTTATTACTTATTCCATAAGGATAATGATCTCCATACAAGACAATTACAGTATCATCTAATATGCCCTTTTCTTCAAGTCCTTCTAATAATACTCCTAAAGCATTATCTAAGATCTTTAACTTAGACATATATCTCCTTACATCCGTTGGATATTTAGTTCCTTTAGTTAAATTATAATATTTATCTCCTTGAATTGAATTAACACTATAAGGCTGATGTGATGAAACAGTTGTTAACCAAGTCATAAAATGTTCACTACTACTTAATTTATCATCAATTATATCTAATACTTTATCTAAGAATTCATCATCGTTACTCCAATTAATATATTCATTAGAATAAGGTATGCCTAATTTTTCAACACCATAATATTCCTTACTTCCCATACTTGTATGAATGGCCTTTCTAGGATAATAAGCCTGTGTATAATTATGAGCTGAGAAAGTTGTATAACCTATATCATTAAATATATTGAATATACTTTCACTATATTTATTATCTTTATAAGTACTAGCTGTACATGTATTATAAATTGAATAAAGAGATGTCATCCCACTAAATTCATTATTCATAGTAGCACATGAATTTCTTGGTGAATAATTATTTTCAAAATACCAACCATTACTTAACATTTTATAAAAATTAGGATATAACTCTGGATTTATAAAAATATCATTAACTGATTCTAACATTAAAACTATCAGATTCTTATCTTCAAATAATCCTGTATATTCATTTTTATCACTAATAGGTCTATTTAACAAATATTTATCAATCGAACTATATTCTTTATTAGTCTCTTCTTCTAATAATAACTCCCAAGCCCGATCATCAAACAAACGTGAATTTTCATTGATAATTTGTTCATTATTTTCATCACTTTCATATTCTTCTGCTATTGTAACTGGATAGACAATAGATTTAACATCTAGAATAAAGAAACCTAAAACACCATATTGATCGACAACAATGGTTGGATTACTAGCAGTTAAAAACAATTCTTCATTTGATACAGATTGATACTTAGATTCAAAAAATGAAAGTTTTATTGTTGCCATATAAAAGACCCCAAATATTATAGTTAATAGTAATACCCACAATACCCCCAAACGCTTACGCACACGTATTACATTTATTTTCTTTCTACTAAGAATCAAAAATACAATCAACAATATAAAAGGAATAAAAATAGTTAAATATACGAAATGAAAACTCGCAAAGAAATCCTTTATATAAGAAGTTACTGCCCCTAACTGACTTGATGTCTTAAAGCTAATATAGACTCCTAAGAAGTTATGAAATCCTGCTTGCAAAAAGATATAAAAACTTGCTACAAAGACGAATATACCAGCCAAGACATTGCTTATCACATGTTTAACTAGACTAATTAAACCACCTACTACTAAGGATAATATCACTAGCCCAAGCACAATTCGTAACACTGCGAAATCAAGTAATTCAGCTCCACTTATAAGTCTGAAAATCATTTCTGCTCCAAGCATTGGAATAAATAAAATTAAAAAATTATACACAAAATCACTTTTCAATAATTTATGCATTACTACTACACTCCTAACAGTGAATTATCATAACATACCCTAAAATATTTTTAAATACCTATCCTCAAATTTCACAAATATTTCATACAATTATATAAAAAAAGTACACTTAATTATGCACTAATTTTACAATTTATCTTATACAAATTATCCTAACAAAACGAGGCGAGCGCTGTAGGTGCTGTAGGCAACACCAGTGTACCTATGGAAGCTAAACTGGCCTGCACGGGAGCCATTGCCGTAAGTGCCGCCGCGATTGAACCAAGGGCCAGAAGACTCCACAAAGTGCGAATAATCATCGTACCAGTTATTATAATAACTTCCATAAAATGGTCCCATCTCTCCTGTTGCATCTCCTAAGATTCTTTTACTATATGTTGTTACTGCTGAGTCACTTGTATATACATCTATATATTTACTATATGTATTTCTTATTTCTTCTAATGTTAGTCCACTATTCCTGACATTTCCATCTATATATCCAGCAACGTACTCATCCGAGCCTCCTGACATATCGTATACTCCTGTAATATTTCCGGTTGTTGATGCAAGATATCCTGTTTCTGTATTATATGGTTGATTATTTGTTGTACTTGGACCTGCATCTTTTGTATCTTCTGCATATCCTGTTAAGAAGTTTGAATTATTATTTTTTCTTACTTCTGTGTTTATTCCATATCTTGAATGACTTAAATATGCAACAGCTCCCCATTCTGTATTCTTCATCATATGCGAATCCAACTCACGATTATAGTTATACATGGCCTTGAAGAAATTACCTACAGAGTTTTTTCTCCAACTATATACACTAGGCTTAACTTGAATCTTAGTCGGATCACTTGAACTTACTTGAGCAGAAGATGCACTAGTTGCTCCTTTATATCCTGTTTCAAATTTACCTACCCATATACCATTTACATCGAAATTGGTGAAGGCAGGATGCGTTAACCATTCTCCATCTTGTGTTCCATTTGATACTGGAGTATCCTTACTCTCAAACTCAATCTCGATTTCTCGGGCTATACTCTCAGATAATTTATTTTCATATCCATCTGCTTGATTGGCATGGAATAACTTATATCTATATCTTGGTATCCACACAAAGTATGATTCAATATCACTTTCTTGTATGGTGTCACCTACATTATATTGCTTACTTGGACTATCAACTAGTATTACAGAATTAGCCCATTCTTTATTATTATAATCATACCATTTTTCACTTGTATTGGCTTTTGTTACTACTCCATCACTTGCTATTAATACAGGCACTAAGCCTCCATTTATCACTGGGGCGCTTGCTCCAAATCCATCATTACCTTCTCCTGAACCTCCATTTCCATCTCCTGGCATCTCTCCTAATACACATGCATTATATAAATCATTCAATGCATCATCTACTGTATCGATATCCCAGGCTTCATCAGATGAATTATATAAGATATCCTTGGCATTACATAAAGTGACTGCCCCTGCTCCGATTATACTTCCAAAAAACAAGCAACCTACTATTAACAATACAATATACTTAACTTTAATATTCATAAAATGCCTCCTAATGGACGGACTACCCTATTAGTAATATAGCATTTTTTTTTGTACAAGTGTTTGTATTACACTTTTTATCATTATCTACACAAATTTTACAGAAAATACAAACTATCCTAAAAGTACAAGACGAGCGCTGCCGTCGCTGTAGGCACCACCAGTGCCCCTAATGAAGCTGAACTGGCCTGCACGGGAGCCAACGCTGTAATAGCCGCCGCGACCGAACCAAGGGTAGGAAGAGTACACAAAGTCCGAATAATCATCATACCAGTTATTTCGATAATTTCCAGATGAATAAAATGGTCCCATCTCTCCTGTGGCATCTCCTAGTATTCGTCTACTATATGTTGTTGTTGATGAATCACTTGCATATACATCTATATACTTAGTATATGTTTCTCTTATTTCTTCTAATGTTAGTCCACTACTTCCTGCTTTTCCATCTATATATCCAGCTACATACTCCCAAGACCCACCAGACATGTCATATACTCCTGTTATATTACCAGTAGTTGATGCTAGATATCCTGTTTCTGTATTATAAGGCTGGTTTGCTGTTGCACTTGAACCTGCATCTTTGGTATTAGCTGCGTATCCAGTTAAAAAATTGGAATTATTATTTATTCTTACTTCTGTGTTTATTCCATATCTTGAATGACTTAAATAAGCAACAGCTCCCCATTCAGTATTTTTCATCATATGCGAATCAAGTTCGCGATTATAATTATACATGGCTTTAAAGAAATTGCCTACTGCATTACTACGCCAACTATATACACTTGGTTTTACTTGGATCTTGGTTGGATCACTTGAACTCACTCGAGCTGATAATTCACTTGTTGCTCCTTTATATCCTATTTCGAATTTACCTACCCACATTCCATTTCCATCGAAATTTGTGAATGCTGGATGTGTTAACCATTCTCCATCCTTACTTCCATTTGATACTGGTGTATCTTTACTCTCAAACTCAATCTCAATTTCCTGAGCAATACTCTCAGATAACTTTGATGTTGTTCCATCTGCCTGATTAGCATGGAATAACTTATATCTATATCTTGGTATCCATACGAAGTATGATTCAATATCACTTTCTTGAATTATGTCACCTACATTATAAGTCTTTGATGGACTATCAACTAATATTACTGCATTAGCCCATTTTTGTTCACAATAGTTGTACCAAGACTCTCCTTGATCTGAATATGTGACACTACCATTATTGGATAATTCAACAGGGATTAATTCACCACTTATTAATGGTTCTGCTCCATTTAAATCTTTTATACATGTATCGGTTATTACACCTGGTATTTCTCTTTCAGTTGGCGTTGCTACTAACTCACAAGTGAATGTTCCATATTTTTCTTCGGTTACTACACTTTTTAACTTTACTTTTACTTCTCCAGTTTTGAATTCATTACTTGCTAATGTAAAACTACTTGGATTTACAGATATATTAACAAGATCATTTAACGTACTTGATGCTTCATTCAATCCACAATTAATTGTTACATCTGCATCATATTGAGTATTTTTATTCTTTACCCAGAAGGTTAATGCTGTTTCTTCATTCATTGCACTTATCTTTTTAGCATCATATGTAATTGTTTTTCCATCTTCACTTATACTAGCATTTCCCTCAGTTTTAGTTTTTATAAATACGACATCATCTAAGAATGTATTATTGTATCCAATATTTAAAGTATTATTGATTATTAGATTTGTTGCTACACTGGCAAAACCGATTACAAGTAACAATATACTTAAAATTATTAAACTTTTCTTCCTCATAAGCATGCATCCTATTCTTATAATATTATATCATAAAGTATCACTGTTCTACAACGCATATGTTGTAACAAATTGTCGAAAAAAAAGAACCTCAATCTACCAAGGTTCTTATGAAAACTCCAACAATAACTCAATGTCGTCAATAGATAACTCACACTTTAAAATATTATAATAATCGACTAAAAAATTTAATCTTTTTCTCAACAGATAAAACTCATCGTCATTATCAGGAATACGCACATTTAACTCACTAGCTCGATATTTATTTTCAATAATATCCTGTATTCGTTCATAATTTTCAATTGCCACCTTTTTCATGATCATAAAATTAGGCATAAAACGTATCTCACAAAACTTATCAACCATTTCCCAGCTCTTTTTTGCTGAACCATTTTTACTCAACATATCAAAAAGCCAAGACGAATAATTACTTACATGACAAATAACATTATAAATACTTGTATCCCTACTTAATTTATTTACTAAGTCAACCTTAAAGTGCAAAACACTTAACTCAGCATACAATCTATCTATTTCATCTATTTTATCCGCTAACTTAACACTGTAAACACGTAAACTATTATTAATAAGATTTACTTTACTCTTAGATGTCTTATTTAGTTTCTTACGACGCATCAATGAATATAACTGACGATCAATTGCATTCTTTTCCCTTTCTAAGGCCTTTATTTGTTTGCTTTTTAACTTATATGCTTCCATATAATTATCTTTGCTATTAAGGACTTCTTTAACATAAGAAAACACTCCCTTAAAACGCAAGACCAACTCATAAGCATTAATATCATTTACTAAGACATTTATATTACCTAAAAATATCATCTTATCGCTTAAATTCAAACGTTCATACTCACTGATATCGGCAATACTCCCCATAGCTTCATTAAATTTATCTGTCCCTTCCTGATATTGTCTTAATTCCTGCTTATTATTCCTAAAATGCTTAATAATTAAAAAAGGATCAATACTTTTTAAATCGAGTTCTTTTTTAGTTAAATCAAAATAGGTATTTAAAACATTATCTTTAGTTAAATGTAATTCCTCTAACCTTTTATCTATCATCCTATTAACATGTTTACTAATAATCTTCCCAGTATTTTTAACTAAACATTTTAAACAAATACTAATCTGACATAACAAATTACGACACTGATTATTTAATTTATTAAAATATTTTTCCATAACATTTAAATAATTTTTCTCATGCATTTGCTCAAAGAATACTCCCATATATTTAAGTGTAAAAAAAGAATAATTAAAATTCTTATAAGTAAGTATAACTCCTAGATGATCCATACTTATAATAAATTCTTTTAATAAACTATTTACTTCATCTATATTCTTAGTTATTTCTATTTTTTTAATAATCTTATCATAACCAACATTAGTTAGCATTCCTGCATCTAAATATATCAAATCAATTACTTCTTTACATAAAAAAGCTTTTTCATTAATATTGTTAATAACCTGATTAATACCTTTAGGAATAGATAACTTTACCCGATGATCAATAACCTCGTAGATAACATCTTTTAAAGTAAGCACCCAATCTAAGTTTTCTTCTAAAGAAAAAGACGAGACTCCCGAATTAATGCCATTCAAACGATCTAATACTTCTCTTAAATTCACTATTTCCCTCTCCTTTTCTTTTTCTTCTTCTTTTTGTGTTTTACTGTTCCTTCCTTATCAACATCTTTTTTTAATTCTTTGATATATTCCTTTTCAAGGGCGACATCTGCTTCTAAAGATTCCTTAGTTTTTAATATTTCATTATATAAAGAGCGAAGATCCCCTAAAGGCATGCTATTAAGTTCATCTCTTAAATCATCCATATTAGACTCCTTTACCATAGGGTTATTATAACACGTAAAAAAAAGTATCACAATGATACTTTAATCAACTGAAATTAAATCGTATTCTAAAGAGCCAATCTGTTGTCTTTGAGCACTTTCTAAAATTATTAATCCATTGCGCGATTCAATGCGTTCAATTAATTCGTGAGCTCCTTCATCACTAGATTTATAAACCAAATCTACACATGCTTTATCTAAGGCAACTGGATCTAGGGAAGCTAAAACCCCAATATCCTTAATGCATGGATCTTGAGCATTACTACAGCAATCACAATCAACACTCATATTGACCATAACATTTATATAGACAATTCGATTCTTATAAAAATCAGTAATCGTCTTAGCCGCATCTGCCATAGATCTTATAAAATTATCATGATCGGCACTAAACATTTCTTCATAAGATGCATGTTCTACTCCTGAGGTATGAATATATCTTTTCCCCTCACTAGAAGCAAGACCAATTGAAATATTTTTTAAAGCTCCGCCAAAGCCACCCATTGGATGTCCTTTAAAATGGGATAAGACAACCATCGAATCATAATTCTTCATCTTTGATCCAACGATATTCTTCTTTATAACTTCTCCCGATTCATTAACTAAAACTTCTTCTCCATCACTATCTAAAATATCAACATCAAAATACTTGCTCCATCCATGTTTTTCTAGTAATTTCATATGTTTTGAAGTCGTATTTCTCTCGCCCTCATAAGCAGTATTACATTCAACAACTACTCCATTTACATGCTTTATTAAATCCTCTACAAACTCTGGTTTCAAATAGTTTTGATTGCCCTCTTCTCCTGAATGCAATTTAACGGCTACTTTCCCTTCTAATTTAACGCCTAACTTATCAAATAATTTAACCAAACTATTACTACTTATCTCTTTAGTAAAATATACCTTAGCTTTATCCATCGTATCATCCTTTCTTACAACTTACCAAAAGTATAACACATTTTTTAATAAAACCTCTCTATAAATATTCCCAAGTATTAAAAAAAATGATATTCTTATAATAGATTAAAGAATAAAAGGTGATAATATGTTTGGAAAAATTATTAGTTTAATAGGAAATACTATTAAAGTAGAAAATGCATCAAAGATTCCTGATACCAATTACATTGGTTTTCATGTTATTTTCGATGAACAAAATCATAAAATAGTTGGAGAAATCGTCAGCATTACCGCTGAATATGTTGAGATATACTTAATTGGCGAAATAAGCAATGGCACATTTTCAAATGGTGTTTTAAAAAAGCCAAGCTACAATGCCATTCCTCGTATTATATATAAATCCGAGCTCGAGTCCATCTTAGGTAGTCAAAATTATTTAGAGAAGAAAAATCTTTTATTTGGTTCATCTCCAATCTACAAGGATTATGTTGTAACCTGTGATATATCTGGTTTTTTTGCCAATCACTTTGCTATTATAGGTAACTCCGGTGCTGGTAAGTCATGTGGTGTTGCTCGTATTTTACAAAATGTTTTTTATACTTCGTCTACTGAGATTCCAGCACAGGCCCACATGTGTTTATTCGATGCCTATGGCGAATACTACAATACTTTTGATGATATGGATAAAGTTCCTAATCTCCATTTCAAAAAATATACTACTCAGCTAAATTTTGGAAATGCTGATTTATTAACTATCCCAGCTTATTTTTTAGGAGTTGATGATTTAGCTATTTTACTTGGAGCATCAGACCCAGGCCAAATCCCAGTTCTTCAAAAAACATTGGATTTAGTACGTATTTTCACATCTCAAGATCCTAAAGCTGAAGAATATAAAAATAATATTATCTCTAAATGTATTCTAGAAATTCTTTCAAGCGGAAAGACTGCTAGTCAACTTCGCGACCAGATCATGTCTGTTTTAACATCATATCACACTCCTACGATTAATTTAGAGTCAAATATCCATCAGCCAGGTTATGATCGTACTCTTCGTCAATGTTTAAATATTGACGATCAGGGTAAACTTAATGCCGTTAATTTAGTAGTTGATTTCTTCCAAAAGCATGCTCACATTGATATTGAACAAATCGAACTTAATAATGAAAACCCTTACACTCTTCAAGACTTATACTATGCTTTAGAGTTTGCTTTAATAAATGAAGGTTCCCTAGTAAGTGATTTAGTATTTGAAAAAAATAATATTTTAAAATCTCGTCTATCATCTATAATAAATTCCGAGAAAATTAATTATTTTAGCTTCAATGAATACATTTCTAAAAGTGATTTTGTTGAACAATTCTTCTCTACAGCTTCTGGTGAACCTGTTCAATTAGTCGACATAAACCTTTCGTTCATTGACGATAAATTTGCCAAGAGTCTTGTTAAAATTTATACTAAACTATTCTTTGATTATACGACAACCTTAGAAAACCGTGGATCATATTCAATCCATGTTCTATTAGAAGAAGCCCATCGTTATGTTCAAAACGATTCAGACTATCACATCCTTGGATACAATATCTTCGATCGTATTACTAAAGAAGGACGTAAATATGGTATGATTCTAGGATTCATAACTCAAAGACCTAACGAATTATCTAAAACAGCCTTATCTCAATGTTCTAACTTTGTAGTCTTCCGTCTTTTCTATCCCGACGATTTACAAATTGTCAAAGGTATTTCGTCTAATGTAACAGATGACACCCTAGAAAAAATCAAAACCCTTCACCCAGGTATGGGTCTTGTATTCGGTACAGCTTTCAAGATACCATTACTAGTTCAATTCACCCTACCAAATCCTCTTCCCGTTTCTACAAGCTTACAAATAGAGAGTGTTTGGTATAATTAATAAAAATTAAGGAGTACACATGAAAAACATTATAAAAAACCACAGCCCCTATTTACTATTTTTAACAGCTATCGAGATTATTTTAAGTATCACCTGTATAGAAGCTTTTGTCTATTCAGATTCTCTAACCTACAGTGATTCACTAATATATAATGCCATTGGCGTTGAAAAACTATTAGAAAACTTATACTCATCGACGTTTTGGGCTCTAATACTATTTACCTTAGCATTTATAACTATATGTTCTATAACTTCTATAGTATTTAAAAAACTCGAATACTTGTTTATGGGCATTCTTGCTTGGTTTATTATGTTATTACTAGCTATCAATATAGGAAATCCCCTAATGGATAATCTACTAGTTATCGTGTTCTTTATTCCAATAATCGTGATTAACATAATCGCCTACAAAACCGAAAAGAAAAAACTAAAAAAATAATCTTCCATATAAAAAGACAAATAAATATCCAATCTATTTGTCTTTTCTATGTGCACTACTTAAGTCTCATCACTGACAACTTAAAACTAATTATTAACTCCCTTCTATTTTGAAACGTAAAATTTTATCTTATACTTATTATCATCACCTTTTAGTATTAGTAATCTTTAAGTCATTAACAATATTATTAATATTCATCATTATGTACCTTTTTATTTTTTATCGATATTCTCATTATCACTTCCTTTACTGACTACATAATAATATAAAAAAATGAAATTATAATGAAGATCATGTGAAATTAATAAGGATTTACAAACGAGTATTATAAAAGCACCAAATACTATTTGATGCTCTTTTTTCTTTTACTATTAGCAATCTTAAATGTTACTAAGAATACCAAATAGTATGTAACCAGTGCAATTAAAGCAATGGTTAATAAGTTATTATTTTTGATTGTTGATATACACTTAACTGAATCATTAGCTACACAGACATTTTTAACTAAAGCAACATAATACACTTTATACCAAATAGCTATAAATATTGCTATAATGCCAATAATTCGGTAATAAACAATTTCACATTTATAAAATCTATTATATACATAACTAATAAAATAAACTGCCCCTACATTTAAGAAGACTAAGATTCCAATTAACAATATAAACATTATTCTACTATCCTGAACAATATCTAAATAAGCTAATTTATCGTACATGAGATATGTTAAGAAGCCTAAAATTGGCACTAACACAAACTGATATATTGATGCATATATTACATTTATAATTTTTTTCATATTACAACCTTTTCCTTCTATCTAATCTTAGTTCCACATTCAGCACAGAAACTTTCGAGGTGGTTAATTTTACTACCACACTCAGGACAATAGTTAATCTTCTCTTTAACGACTTTTGTTGCTTCTTTTTTAACTACAGCTAATTGTTTATTAACTTCTACATTTTCTTCATGGCCTGCATCATCCCGGTTATTGTATTTTACAATCATAACCGATACTATCCCGATAAGTACAAAACCAATGAGTACTAGATAAAGCCCCACTGGAAGCCCTTCTAAGAACCTTACGAAGAAAAGCAAGTTTAATATTACTGATACTATTCCTAAATAATAAAAACCTTTATAAGTATCACTTTTAAGAGAAATTAAGATAAGTACTAATGCCACTATAAGAGCAAATATACTTCCTAAGAAGTTAATACTCAAATCTAAAAATGGTAAAAGGAAAATAGCAAATAAAATAGTTGCAAATATATTTTTGCTATTCTTAGTTTCAAAGATCATCTCTGAAGTAAGTCCAATAAGAATAAAATACATAAGCGATGTTAAAATAGTTTGAATACTAAAATCTTTAATAATCATTTCTATCAAACTCGTAAATACAACTGCAATAAAGACCATCGATATACAGAAATTATATTTATGATTACGATTTAAATACGCAAATACTCCAACTCCAATAATTGAAACTATCAAAGCAAGATAATCGGATAAAGAAACAACTGCCAAAGACATAAGCACCAAGACACTATAACAAATCCCGTTTAAAGCCTGATCATTCTTGCTTCTTATCATCATATAAGAAAGTATAAGTGCAACCATATAAACTACTACTTCTAATATGGATTTTGTAGAACTCCCAGCGGCCATAAAAAGCGTAAATATAGTTAAAAGCACATACATTGGTCTAACACTTTTACTAATATATTTAGCCCCCAGTGCAAAACAAAGAGTAGCTAAAGTTATAAAATAAAAACTATTAACAACAATAAAACTATTAGCCAAATTATAACCTAAAAGAGATAAAAGCGCTAACTTAATAGGTAAAAAATACTTTTCAAAATCATCATTATGAATGACAAAAGAATTAATAAGCGAAACAACTATAATAAATGAAACAGCAATTCCCAGTGCTACTAAACTATAACTTTCCCCAAGTAAAATCCACAAACAAATAATACTTACTATTTTATATAATATTTTAACAAATTTATTTTTAAATAAATTAAACGTATTATTTATTAAATCAAAGGAAACAATTATTGCTACTAAAACGAGCATAGCAACATTTAAGTTACTTATAAATTCAAGCACTATTCCTGAATAAATAAACCCACTAGCTGCAAGTGCTATTAAGCCAAATAACTCACTTTCCAAAGTCTTAGATTTACTTAAAACACTAGATATTCCCAAGATATTTAAACCAAGTAGAACACTTGATAAGAAAAAATTATCACCATAACCAAAAATTAAATTAACTAAAGATAATACATAAATTGCAACATTGCTAAATTGTTCTAAATATTTATTAAACTTGAATACATTAGTAACTAATAAAAATCCTGATATGACAATAAATACTATTTGCAAATTAATTTCAAAATATATAAAAAGATGAAAAAGCATTACCAAATTAGCAATAAATGTTAAATGAATCATCGTATAATTCTTATATAAAACCAAAGTCAAAATAGATAAAATACCTATTAATATTGCTATACTAGCTAAAAATATATGAACTCCGTCCCCCATAAAACTATACCAAGAGCCAAATAACTGATAAGCCCCTGCTAAAACAAAAGCACATCCTAAAGAAAAACACCCTAAAGTATACGCCACCTTATTGCTAAACCTAACATTCAAAATAAATCTGCTCACTAATGCTAAAATAAACATAAGTAACGCCACAATTGTTACTTCTAGAGTTTTAGCAAGCCCACTTGCAAATAAATCACTAAATAAAAGCGAACTACCTGCAAAAAATAAAATGAATATTCCAAGACTCAACAAATAATCCATCTTATTAATCTTCTTCATAAATCTTCACCTATGTTAATTATATAATATAAATAAAAAAAAAGAAATATTACTCCCCATATTTCTCATAAAATTCATAATACTTCTATTTTTTATTTTTTTCACTAAATGGTAAATTTTTAGCATCATCAAGTGTCTTCATAACCACAAATGTCTCAACAATCTCTAAAATAGATGAAAAACTCAAAATTCCTCCTACTATTCGCAAGAACAACTCCGCCGAGGAAAAAGGATTTAGAAGAAGAATCACTCCTAGAGTAATCCCTACACCCCCAACAATCAAATTGTAAAACCACTTATCAGAAATTCCACGAATATTAAATGCAAACTGTATCTTAAATAAAGATTTAACTAATATCATCACTCCTATTACTGTCGTAATAAAATTAACAAGAGCATTCAAATTAATAAATAAAAATACACCTATGCCACAAAGGATAATACCAAGTATCAAAGAAAGACTCATTATCTTCTCTTCCTTTGACTGACGAAAATAATCAATCAATTGAATGGCTCCAATAAATATAAACATTACCGCAATAAGTGATGTTATAACTCTTATTGAACCTCCTGGCTCAAACACTAAAACAAGCCCCAAAATAAGTGTAATAATCGTACTAAATAACATACTTCTTTCACAACGTCTAACATAATCTAAAATCATTTCTAAGCCTCCTAATACAAAAAAATGCAGTAGGCACTGCACATAAATTATATCACACTTATTCTACTTCACCAATACTATCTATCTCTATTAAGTATACATTTTTGTAATTTTTACCATCTATTCGCAAAACTAAAGTCGTATATCCAGCACTTTCCTCCCCTTCATCATGATTTCTTATATCCATTAAAATCCCTTTAACTTTCTTCCCATCACGTTTTTCTATAATAATATATTTATTTAAAAAATCTTCTAATTTCATAAACTCTCCCAAATATAAACAATAAAACCATATAACAACAAACATGCTATATTACCTAAAACAAATACCCTCTTGCGAATTTTATGTCTAAAAATAACCATGCCCAACATCGCCCCAAGCATCCCACCCAAAAGTGAAATATTAAGTAAGACAATCTCTGGTATCCTTCTAACTCCAAGTTTAGCAGCTAATTTATCAATACCATACATAATTAATGCAACTACATTTATCACTATAAAATAACTCTGTATCATAAATATCCCATTAAAATTATAATATATATGTTATAATATTGTAAATACAACATAGAAAGGAACAATTAAAATGAATATTGAAATAACTAACTTAAACAAAAAATTTACTGATTTTGCCCTACAAGATATTTCTATTAATATCCCCAAAGGCAAAATAGTAGGTCTTATCGGCGAAAATGGCGCTGGTAAAACTACATTAATTAAATGCATTTTAAATGTAATGCACAAAGATTCTGGGAACGTAAAATTATTTGATCAAGAATATCAAGACTCTCTAAAAGAGGACATTGGCATCATCTTCGATGATTCTTTCATCAACGAATCATTTAACATTATGGATCTAAATCTAATAATGAAAAATATATTTAAAAAATGGGATTCCCGTCTCTTTTTTAAATATATTAAGTCTTTTAAAATACCCAAAAATAAGGAAATAAGAAAATTATCTACTGGTATGAAAAAGAAAGTAGAAATTGCTGCCGCTATCTCACGCCATCCTAAGGTCCTAATTTTAGATGAACCAACATCCGGTTTAGACCCAGTTATGCGCAGTGAAATACTAGATATGTTCAGTGAATTTGTTGAAAATGAAGAATGTTCAATTCTTTTATCAACTCATATTACGAGTGATCTTGAACACATAGCTGATGAAATTATCTTTATTTCTAACGGCAAACTCATCTTTGATGCTCCTTTAAACGAAATAAAAGAGTCATTCATTGTCCTAGAATTAACTGAAGAAGAATATCAAAACTTTAACAAAGAGGAAATTATTCGTCTAAAAAAGAATCGTCTTGATTATCAAGTACTAATAAACAAAAAACACATGAAAGAAGAATATCAAGCCTATATTCACAACTTAACTACTCTTGATGATATTATGCTTTTATATATAAGGGGGACATCATGCGCGGTTTAATTATTAAAGATTTTCTATATTTAAAAAATACATGGAAGAATCTCATTGTCATATTCATTGGGTCTTTCCTAATAAGCATTTCGCTAGGGAATTTCCTTTTGGCAATATGTTCCCTCCCTCTCCTACTACTAACTAGTACAATTAATACTTTCCAAACTGATGAATTTTATAACACGGAAAGTTATACACTATCTCTTCCTATTTCTAGAAAAAAAATAGTCACTTCTCGTTACTTATACACATTCATTATGGTTGCCTTAGCATTCTTTATAGGTTTAGTAATATATTATCTAATATACTTTATCATTAGACCTAACTCTCGTGGCTTAAACACTGATATGCTAAAATACTTGCTCATGATGGAAAGTGCATCTATCATAGTTAACGCTATATTTTATCCCGTAATATATAAAGTTGGCTGCGAAAAATCGCGCTTAGTAATGCTAAGTATTGTTATGCTTCTATTAGGTATTGGCTCCATTTTAAGTGTATACATCAATGTCTTTGATAATAAATATTTTAACTTAATAAAAATAATTAATTTCATCCAAGATCGCGGCGTAATAGTCCTTGGTTGTGCAGTCATAGTATCATCAATAATATCCTACATACTATCAATATTATTCTATCGTCATCGTGATTTTTAAAAAGTTATTAACATTGTAAAATCTATTGTCTACTTCAAAATAATTGTTAAAAATTTATGACTTTAACAAAAACTTATAGTATACTCACTATAGACGAAGAAGAATTGAAGCATTTATATGTGAAGTTTGGAATAGTTCACATATGATGTTAGTTTGGAGCTAATTCTGTGTGATTAAACAACTAAGAATTATCAACTCGTCAGATTTAATATTATACTTCTTAGTATAATGATACCAAATAACAATTTATAATAATTAATTTGCAGGATGTTAATTAATTATTGACTAGAGTTACATACTTATATTTGCGAATATAAGTCCTAGATTTAAGTCGACTCGCATCTTCTTAAATAAATGTAAGATGAACAATTTTTTATTTTAATTTTATAGGTGACTAAATGTCAAAGTTTAAACAGGATTAATCTCATACAAATGAGATAGAAATTTTAAGGAAAGTGGAATAATAATAGAAGAACCTAAAAAAAACATTTCTTTCCCCCTAAAAAATCTTTTTAAAGACACTTACCTTAAAATAAAAAAACAAAAGAGCTACTATAATAGCTCTTTTTACATGTTATCTTTTCTTGCAATCATATCCACTAAGCTCACTGCTAACAAATTCTTCTACTGAAAATGGTAACATATCAGCCCTTTTAAGAATAAAATCATCATCGATAATATCCCCTAGTTTAAGGTTAAACTTAGCTTGATCAATATTTTCATAATCATAAATAAATTCAAAGACTACTTTTTCCCTAGAAATATATCTACTAGCAACAATACCATCTACTTCATTATAAAGCTCGATTAAATTATCAAGCGAAGCAAGTATAACATCATTATAATTTTGAATATCTCCAACACTTTGATATATGGCCTTAGTAACGTACCCATCAGCATTATAATCATAATAGATATTGCTAAGTGAATTAATACTTGTACCATCTACTTCCTCCGTTTGCTTTTTGCTACAAGACATCATCGTGTCATAATGATGAACATCTACCCCTGTATTAGCTTTACACCCTGATATAAAACTTACCAAAGCTAATAATATAGCTATTTTTATTTTCAAATTTACATCTCCTCCCTTATCTGCTCTTTAACTTCCTCAATTATTTGCAATGCTTGTTCCTTATTTTCATCTAATAACTCTATACGATAATTGTTAATTCCCCATTTTTTATATAATCCAATACTAGTCTTACGCCAAGTTCTCTTATAGTTAAGAATATGCGTAATATGTTTTTTTGCCTCCATAAGTAATGGATATTCTTTATCAAATCGATCCACTAAATAGTACTTATTATTTTTCATACACGCTAGACAAACAGCATCCTTATTAACATTAAGATTTAATGGACAGTACTTCATTACCATGAGTTCTAAATGACTGCTAACGACAACTTCTAAATTAGCACGTCCTTTATAATACTTCATGATAACTTCAATCTCCTCATCGCTTAATTCCGGCGACAAAGTAACTACATCGACATATTTACTTAATTCATTAATAGTATGGTGATTAGTTACATTTAAAAAATAATCACCAATTCCACCATTTTTTATAGCTCCAAGCTCCGTAATTAAACCTCGCTCACGATAATCATTACCTACCCGATAAGTCCTAAATAAGACATTATCAAGGTGTTTATTCTTTTCATATAAACATCTATCCGTTACATAAATGCGAGCAACATTTGCGTTAATTGCTGCTTCTAGTTGTTCCTGACTTCGAACCAAAACAGTAACATTTAGTTTTTCATCAACATTACCATAGTAAATTGTATTTTCATCCCCCACTACGACATCCCGTTTTTGATTCTCTCTTTGTTCTTTTAAAGAGTCTAATGCCCTTCTTCTTATTTCATTAATATCTTTAATACTAATAAACAAATTATCATCTAAATCTAACTCTATATTCTCTAAAGAAAACGGTGTCCCGCCAAATTTACTAAGCTGTTTTGTTATACTCTCTTCTGTAATACTCTGCGTACGAGCTACTTCAACATTGCCATAGCAAATCATCACTTCCCGCACCCCATCTGATAAAACTAATTCCATCTTAGAAGAAGCATGAGCAGAAAACCTAAGGGAAACAGGAATCTTTTTATCAATAACATTAAGGTATTTATCGCGAACTGCTATATCCAAGGTTTTATTTACAATATCTCCTACACTTACATCATACTTTTTATCAACCAACACAACTTCCTTTTCTAATCCCTTGCTTATGAGATTCCCCTTCTTATCATAAAGATAGTTTATAATCATCCCATTGCCATTATTTAAAAAGCGAATTCCATCTCCTTGTGCAAGGTCACGATTTAGTGCAATATAAATATACTTATTGTCGACATATTCTACTCTACCAATATTCACTCCTAAGTGATTAGGTGAATGTGTGTTCATTAATTCATGATTCGATGCCGAA
Source organism: uncultured Bacilli bacterium (assembly GCA_950097225.1). Lineage (GTDB taxonomy): Bacteria > Bacillota_I > Bacilli_A > RF39 > UBA660 > CAG-582. The sequence goes on along the minus strand of CATNCE010000008.1, from coordinate 22,420 downwards.
AACAAAAATCCTTTCGTATATTCCCGATTAAAAATAACTTTTAAATCATTCAAGATATCATTATCAACTACACACTTACCTGTTTGATAATACGAATCAATTAACGTACGATACAACCTAGTTACACATCCAACATAGAAAGAACTTTTCATACGTCCTTCAATCTTCAATGAATAAACATCCGAGCGCATTATCTCATCAAAATATGTAGTTGTATTAAGTTCTTTTGGCGATAACAAATACTCACTATCTAACTTTAATATCTGATCATCTTTTTTTAATTTATAAGGTAATCTACAAGGTTGTGCACAAGCCCCTCGATTTCCACTTCGTTCCATAATCAATGATGAAAACAAACATTGACCAGAATAACACACACATAAAGCTCCGTGGATAAATACCTCTTTTTCAACACCACTTATCGCTTCTATTTCACCTAATGACATCTCTCTTGCAAAAACAACTCTTTTTACACCAAGCGAAGTTAAATAATCTATTCCCTTTTGATTAGTATTATGAACTTGCGTAGAAGCGTGAATTTCCAAATTAGGATATTTATCATGAATCCAAGCTATTAGCCCAACATCAGCAACAATGACAGCATCTACCCCATTAATATGTAAAAAACCAATATACTTTTTTACATCTTCTAACTCCGACTCAAAAACTAAAGTATTCACTGTCACATAAATTTTTACACCATACAAATGACAATACTTAATAGCATCTTGCATTTTTGTATCAGTAAAATTATCGGCAAAAGCCCGAGCACCAAATTTCTTACCAGCCAAATAAACTGCATCTGCCCCACTCTTAACAGCTATTTCGAGTGATTCCCAATTACCTACTGGAACTAATAACTCCTTCATATAATTATCCCTTCTTTTTCCTATTATATCATTTTCTAACCAAAGAAAAAGAGGATTATCCCTCTTTAATTAAATTTAACTAACTTATGTGCTAATTTATAACCCTTAAGCGAAATAAAGCGTCCAAATAATCCAGGAAAACTAACAAAACTTGCCATACTAAAATACCTAATACGCTTATAAAGTGATGGATTCCCATCACGAACACGCTTCCATAAATCCTTATATTGCCGCTCTCCCTCATCTGTATAGGCAAGACGCGAAAACACAACACCAATCGTCATTAAAAATACGCATTCTCTTTTCATAAGTTTACGAAGTTTTCTATTTTCAACATCCTCTAGTTTATACTTATTACAAACCGTATAAGAAACTTCTACTTGATGAGAAGAACGTTTAATTAGCTGTGCATCTTGAACTGATTGATCAGGTCGCCCTATAAAATAACGATAAAAATCCACATTCAAATAATAAATAGACTCTGTATGTACAAGCGGCAAATAAATAAACAGATTATCCTCATAAAAAATATGTTTAGGTAACTTAATATCAGCTTTATCAAGTACACTTTTTTTATACATCATTGAGTGAAGGGATGGATACTGGGTTACTTTCCACCTACGCATATCATCCCAAGTACACATTTTATCACTCGGAAATACGTTTGAAAAATTTATTACTTGATCTTCTCTTCCATCAGTATAAGTATATACATAATTCATCATAATTAAATCAGCATCAATTTCTTTTATGCGCTTTAATAGTTCTTTATAAGCATCTTCATTTACCCAATCATCACTATCAACAACTTTAAAATATTTCCCACAAGCGTGTTTAAGCCCTGTATTTATACCTTCTCCATGTCCGCCATTTTCCTGATGAATTGCCTTAACAATTCCCGGATATTTACTCTGATAACTATCAGCCATACTACCAGTTTTATCAGTAGAACCATCATCAATTATTAAAATTTCTACATCATCTTTCCCAATTAACAATGAATCAATACACTTTTCCATATATGCTTCTGAATTATAACAGGGAACAACAAATGAAATATACTTCATAAATCTCACTACTTTTCTAAAACAATTATACCATTAAAAAAAAAAATATGCTAGAATAATCACTTAAGAGGTTTTTTATGGGAAATATTGAATTAACTAAAAAAATAAACGACTGGAAAAAAATGTCAGAATCAATAAAGAAAATGTACTTAAAATTAATAAAAATTGAACAAGCAGGAACCATAACCCAAGAATATCAGGACATAGTGGCTCTACTACCAAATGCCTTAAGATATGAAAGAGAAAAAATTGATGCATTAGGAATCAATATCAGCAATTATCACGATATTTTAATTACGACTGATTTGGATGATGACGAGGCAGATGAAATTGCTAACGGGGATAAAGACGATCTCGATTTACTGCGTAGAAACATCATGTTTGAGGATATCATTTTAAAAGAGCATCACAATTTCTTAAGCCAAAATAATTTATCTCAAGCTCATGAACTAATGCTAACCTATGAAATAATTGGCCGCGTTGCTCATAATGTCGTAACTCTTATTGATTATGAAATGAAAAAAAACTTACCAAAAGAGCTCCTTGACTACTTAATATACCTAAAATATGTCTCTATAAATACAAATTCTCTTTTAGAAAAAGCTTTTGTAAATAACGGCTGTCATACCTTACCTGCCATAAGCCTAAATACCTTATTTCCTCATATTGAAGGCTATAATTATGAAGCAGTAAAAGAGATATGTGAATCATCCTTTACAGATTCCATTAAAGACGACTTAGAAACCCTACTAGATATCGAAAACTCAGATATGAAAAAGTTTTTAAATTTCTACTATCGTGTTTTACTAACTAATAAAGCGCGTCTCGTATTACTTCACGATCCAGAATACACAAAACAAATTGAGGAATACCTTGAAACATTCTACATAAGAGAAAGCGAATACACTGAAACAAATAGATTAGTCGAATCGATGATTAAAGAAGCTCATCAAATCGTATTAACTGATAAACTATACTTTAAAAATATTTAATTTAAAATAAAAAAACGACACTTAATTCCTCATTGAATTAAATGTCTTCACAATTCATTGGGTAGACATTCAACTTGCAAAAATTGAATGTTCCCTTTTTTATTTTATGCAAGTTTCCTTGACATCTTCATAATAACATACATTATTATTGTCAAAAAATTAGATTATTCTGTAATGATAAACTAAAAGTAGACAATGAGATTTGCCTCTCTTCTAGCGCGAAGTTACCTCTTTTCAAAATTTCTCCTAACTTCTCGTTCTTTCAAATAAACTAATTTTTAAGTTAGTATTTAAATATTCAAGAATCACTACAAAAAAAGAATTACATTTTGTAATTCCTTTAGTTTTCTAATAGTTCTACCTTTTCTCCTGATAAAAATATCTCTGTATCTAAATAACTACTATCTATGCCAATATAGACATCTGTAGATACATCTTCAAAATTAGCAACCATCAACTCATGAACTAAAACACCATGAGCATCTATCACTCCACCAGCTTCCATCTCAGATAAGACCTTAACATTTCCATCTGTTTTATAAAAAATCTTATATTGACTCTTAAAATCATTATTACTCATAACATAAAGGCTAACATTCTTAGTCTCATGTGGACCAACAACAATATAACCATCATTTAATTCATTAGCTTGTATGCGATTATCTACTCTTTTTAATTTTGCCACTCCACTAACACTAGTATCTGGTACATAATATGAAAAAGACACGGAAACTAATCCCATAACAAGGGAAAACATTACGACAATACTAAAATACATATTTCTAGGACGCTTAAAAAAAGAAAATACCTTACGCATAATAACCACTACCTTATATCTAGATTATAACACATATTATGACATTTATATACATATAAAAACCATTAATCATCTAATGGTTCAAATAATAATCTAATATCGATACCTAAAACCTCAGCAAACTTCCATATAGTCCCTAAACTAAATGTCTGATTGTAATTAGGACTTTCAATATTCATAATAAAGCCTTCACTGTAATTACAAGCTAAAGCAAACTTAGTAACAGTATAATCTTTTAACTTTCTCTGCTTTTTAATATTTTGACCAACTAAATAATAAACGTAATTTTCATCTTTTTTGTCATGTATCATATATACACCCCTTTACTTAACTACGTTTTCTCACTTATTGGCTGATATATTTTCACTCGTTCGGTGAGTTAGCGTGCAATAAAGTCCCCTATTTTTTCTAAAAAAATAAGAAGAACATATAATGTATTAATACGCTTTAATAAAATAAATGTTATAATATCAGTGGTGATAAAAATGGAAGCTATTTATAAAATTATTCTTATCTTTTTTATATATTCCATATGTGGTTGGTTTATGGAAGTATTAGTAGCAATTGTAAAAGATCATAAGATTATTAATCGTGGCTTTTTAACAGGCCCTATATGTCCAATATATGGTGTCGGTGGACTACTAATTCTCCTATTCTTATCAAAGTATGCTAAAGAACCAATCATTGTTTATTGTATGTCAATTATTATTGCCTCAATTGTGGAATACACCACATCTTATGTAATGGAACGTATTTTTAAAAATCGTTGGTGGGACTATTCCGATATGAAATATAATATAAATGGTCGTATTTGTTTAGAGACTATGCTTCCCTTTGGTTTTCTTGCCCTACTCATGATCTACATAATAAATCCTGCAATCGTTAATTTTCTAACGTTAATTCCCAGTAACACGATAAAAATTGTAGCTTGCATTTTAAGTTCAATCTTTATAATAGATATTATTCTCTCATTTAATATAATTATAACTTTAAAAAATGTTTCTAATTCTCTACGTTGTGATTCCACAGAAGTAATAACTCGTAAAGTAAAAGAAATTATTTTAGGAAAAACTTTCCTCTATCGTCGTTTACTTGATTCTTTTCCCAATATGCAAATCTCCAATAAAAAAGCCGTATTAAAGGCTAAAATAAAAAAGAACAAAGCCAAACTTCGTCAGGAACGTGCTAAACAAAGAAAAAAATAATTATATTCAATAATTAAAAAAAATGAGAACAAAACATCCTCATTTATAAATAGTTAACAAGTTTTAAACTTGTTTTTTTATTAATAGAAATAGTAGTTAACATTTCTTACTATCTATATCACATACTTCTACATCGTCTTTAAGTAAATCAAATAGACACTTAAACTCTTCTTTTATTTCACATTTAATGCCATCATCAATCTCCATATAGGCATCAAGTAAAGAATCGACAAGCCCTGATTCCATTGAAACGGCCTCACCATCTTTTACAGCAACAACATTTGGTGCATAAATTCTCTTTTCATCAATCTTAACTTTTTTCTCTTTATTCTTCTTATTCTTATAAACTAAAGGAGCATAATCATCTAAGACATTATCAAATCTCTCAAGTAACTTATAATATCCTTCTGTCCCTTCAACTGTTCTAACAGCTTTATTATCACCATCTAATTCAAAACGATCTCTGATGCCTGATACATCTAAATAATATATCTTAGTTATATTATTTTCCTTAGCAGCCTCAATTAGTGGTAGAACAATACTTCTACACCATGGACACGAATTAAAACCAAAATAGACGATAAAACTCTCCTTATCATCAAGTTTCTTAAGCAAATCATCTTCATTAACATAAATGAAAGGATTATCTTCATCTATCTGCAAAAAACGGACATCATCATTATTACTTGTCTTAGTACCATTTAATTTCTCATACTCACTTTTAAACTTCATAGCATCAGTAATAACTGGTTCCTGTTTAATATCATTTTCATTATATAATTCACTAAAAATATAGACTATTTCTAATGCAACCAACATAAATAAAAACACGGCAACTGCAGTAGCTGTTTTAGTCTTCTTGTTCATCATCTTTGCCTCTCTTCTAGAACAATTATACCAAATCAACACTAAAAAATAAATACTCAAAATTAATTGTAGTTTACTCTATTATGTAGTATAATCATAAAATAGGAAGGGTGTTAGTATGAAGGTCCTTTGGAAGAAAATAAAAAAAACTAAACTTAGTATTAGGCTAATATACTTATTTGTATTTTTAATCTTTTTATTTAGCTATGTTTATCTATTTAAATCCCTACTTCTTTTAAATAAAATTGAAACCACACTGCGTATTATTGTTTTAAGTGTTCTCGGTTTATTATTTTTATTATACACATTCTTTGACTTAATATTACTACTTACTAAAAAACATAAAACCGTAGTTATAACATCGTTTATTGTTCTACTAATATCTAGTGCTTCTATTATTGGTTCTCTAGCTATTAATAAAGTATATGTTTTATTAGCATCTATTAATAAAGAAACAGTTATATATACTACTAATTTAATATCTTTAAATAATACAGAGTTTACTAATAATGATACTTTCAACGTTGGAATTATCAATAATGAAACAGATATCGAAGGAAACGTATTAGCATATGAATTAATCAATAAAGAGAACTTGAATATTCGAATTGAAAAATATGATACTTACTTTGAACTATTAGAAAACCTTTATAATGGTAAATTAAAAGGAATATTCATAACTTCTAATTATCAAGCCATGTATGAAGGATACGAAGCATATGAAAAAATTGGTGAGGAAGTTAAAGTATTATATGATTATTCTAAAGAAATGAAGAATCAAGACTATATCGAATCTTCTGCTAGTGTAGAAGATCCATTCACAATTTTATTAATGGGTGTTGACTCTCAATATGATGGACTTAACGCTAATGCTGCTTTTAATGGAGACACCTTAATGCTTATTACATTTAATCCCCATACTCTAAATGCAACTGTTTTCTCAATTCCTCGTGATACATATGTTCCAATTGCTTGCTTAAAAGGCGACTCAAGTAAGATTAACTCATCAGCTGCCTATGGTACTAAATGTGTTATAAATACGATTGAGAACTTAGTAGATATTAAGATTGATTACTATGTTAAAATTAACTTTAAAGGAGTTGTTGATTTAGTCGACACTCTAGGAGGAATCGATGTAACAGTTCCAAATGGTATAAAATTCTGTGAACAAGATTCTAATCGTAATCATGCAGCTAATGCCCTACAATGTATTGAATCAGGTTTCCAACATATGAATGGGGAACAAGCTCTTGCATTTGCTCGTCATAGAAAAACTCTACCTGCTGGCGATTTCCAAAGAGTTCAACATCAACAATTAGTAGTAGAAGGAATAGCTAACTCAGCTAAAAACCTAAAAAGTATAAATGATTTTTATTCAGTATTAGATGCTGTGTCAAGAAATATGGATACCAATATGACTACTAAAGAAATGATGAATCTCTATAATGTCGGTAAATCCGTAATATTTGGAGCTAACGAAGGATCGATGATCAATATTCAAAAAACATATCTTACAGGCTATGATTTGACTATGTATGTAAATAATCTTCGTAGTAATGTCTACACATTCCAATATTATCCTCAATCTCTAGAAGAGATAAAAGACGCTTTAAAAATAACTCTTGATAAGAAAAAACCAACTCTAAATAAGACATTTAACTTCTCTGTTAACGATACTTATACTCCTGTTGTTGTTGGTAAAAAGTACTACACCGTCCAAAGAAATGAAACAATTCCTAATTTCAAAGGACAATCAATTGCTTATGCTAGAAGTTGGTGTGAAGCTAGAAACATCACTGTCTATGTTAACTCAATAACAGAAGGAGCAACAGGTTATAATGATGCACTAGAAAATGATACCATTGTTAATCAAAATGTCGCCCGTGGCAAACTAGTTAAAGACGTTCATAGTATTACCCTAGATGTTATAAAAAAGAAGACTACTAGCAATGAAACTACTACGACAACATCTAGACCAACGACAACCACTGGTGTAGTCGATGAAGGTGAAGATACAACTGCTACAACAACTAAAGAGACGACAACAGAAACTACTACCAAAAAAGAAGAAGAAGAAAATGAAGATTAATATTTGACACCTCGCTAAAGGTGTCTTTATTATGGGGTATATTAAGGTTTAATAGAAAAATAACTTCTACTAAAAATATATTAAGTAGAAAATATTGAATAGAAGAAAAATATATGATATGGTATAAAATATAGAATATAAAAAGGAGTAAAAAGTATGGGTGAATTAAAAATAAATATCTCAACTGGTGAAACATCATTAGAAATTGAAGGTGACAGCACATCAGTTCAAAATACGCTTATATATCTACATCAAAATGGCTTAGGAGAATTAAATAAGAATTACAATAAAAATAACAAAACGGACAACAAAGCTATAAATGAAAAAACATCTAGTATTATTACTATATCAAATAAGGAAAATTTAGGAATAGTTAACCAAGAATCAAATGAAGCATATAAAATAGAACGAAATACAAAGAAAGAAGATATTAACACGCCGAAGAAGAATCAAAAAAAAAGTAACTAGACCACACCAATTTCAATTAATAAAAAATTTAGATTTAGCATCAACTAAAACTAGACTAGGATTAAAAGAATTTGTAAATTCAATAAATCCTACTAGCAACATAAATATAACGACAACTATCCTATACTACATGCAAAATGTGTATCGTTATCATGAAGGTATTACTAAAGATATCATATTTACTTGTTGGCGCGAACTTGGATTAAAGTTGCCAAGTAATCTAACCGCTAACTTGCGGGACATATGTTGTTCTAAATATGGATATGCCAATGTCTTTAAAGGAATCTACAGTATTACAACTAGAGGTATTAACTTTGTTGAACATAAATTAATGAAAACTTATAGCAGATAAAATAACTAGCCAAAAACAGAAATCTTAAAAGTAATACTCGCAAAGAACTCACTAGTTATTTTTTTTGTGCGAAATTATAATTATATATTTTAAACATAAAAAAAATTTACAGACAACTCTGCAAATTCTTAATTAACTTTACTTCCACAATCTGGACAATACGAGATATCCTTGGTTACCTTGGTACCACATTTTTGACATACCTTAAATTCATTTAAACGATTTAATTCATCTTGTAAAGAATTAACCTCTTCTTCTAAAGAAAGCAGATTTTTATATTTATCCTTCTCTTTCTTAGAAAGCGAATTAAAGTATTCTTTACCAATTTTGGCATACTCACTCTCTAAAGCATCTTCCTTAGATTTTAAATTTAATTTAACATTAGCTTTAGAAGTTGCTATATTAGCATTTTCCGAAACATATTTACCAGCTGAAATAAGTGAATCTTTTATTTTATCAATAGTCATCAATTAATATCCCCTCTCAATACCATTATACAAAGATATTATAAAAAAGACAACTAACAAGCTAATTTTTAAATGGGTTTGAATCAATATCGATAACAAAAAATTAATATTGATACAAAAAGAAAAGCGTCATCAATTATAGATGACGACTATTAAACTAAATAAACATTTTTTAACTATGGAACTAATAATTCCTGATTTACTGCTAACATGTTTGTCGTTAAATTATTTAATTTCATAAGTTCATTAACTGTTGTATTAAACATTCTAGCAATTCCATAAAGAGTATCACCTGGTTTTACTACATAGACATTCTTAGAAGGAACAACTAACTTTTGTCCTATGGTCAGTATATTTGAATCAAGATTATTTAAAGCTTTCAAATTATCAACTGTTGTACTATGCTTTTTAGCAATGCCATATAATGTATCCCCTGGCTCAACGACATATATATTACTTATTGATTCGCTTATATCTTCCTTTTCACCAGATACCTTTAATTTCTTGCCAACTTGTAAAAAACTATTGGATAAATTGTTCAAATCTTTTAACTTATCAACAGTAAGATTAAATTTCTTAGCAATACTATAAAGGGTATCTCCAGATTTAACAGTATAATATTCCTCTTTTGGAACGATATTCTTGTACTTTAAGACGGCATCAACAACATCCTTAGCATATGTCTTATAATTATTCTTAAGCTTGTTAGCATCATTTGTATTATCTAAAAATCCATATTCAACAATAACTGATTCATATGGAGTTGTATCCCTTAACATGTAATAATAATCCAAATTAGGATTGGCAGTACCACGTTTTTGATAATATTTTCTGATTTTTTGTCCAGATCCAGCTAGCTCATTTAAAATATCTTGACTCAATTTTTCATTATTACGTAAAGCATATATCACTTCGGCTCCCTCACCGCCGCCAGCATTAATATGGTTTGAAATAACTATGACATCATCTCCACTGCTAACAAACTTCTTCACACGATCAACCCGTTCTTTTGGTGATAATGTTTCATCACTATCCCTAGTCATATAAACAGGGATACCTAACTTCTTAAATTCATCATACATAGCCTTGCTTATATCTAATGTCATACTTTTCTCGATAATATTGTTGCCACTAGCACCGGGATCGCTTCCTCCATGACCACTATCAATTATCACTTTTAAAGCCATATTTTCACCTCTAGTGTAGTATATGAGAAAATAGGTTATTGGTTCATTATATAGCATGGAATAGAATTAACAGATGGTTAAAAAAGGATGAGTATTCCTGTAACAAAAAGTAACAATAATAACAATAATTAGTTGGCCTATCTAATTCTTATTAATACAAACAGACATGCTCACATCAGAATATTAGATTTACTCCCATTATTTTAACAAATAAAAGTAAGATTACATACTCTTTATATATATAAACTAAAAAAAACCTACATTAGTTTTGTAATATAGGTTGATTAATAGATTTTCAAAATAACTCAAACACAGAGTTATTGCATTACCAATGTCATAGCAGATTATTGCTAAAATATCTTTAATCTACATGTACATTATGATTTCTAAAGTTTCTAATTATTTCTTTTGCCTGTGGCGAATCTAACATCTCAAATTCATCAGAAATAGTTTTGTCCAATATACTTGAATCAATTTGACTTTTAATCATTTGATTGTATTCTATTAATTTATCATTTTTATAATTAATCTTATATCTTTTAGTTAATCTTTTATAAAAATCATAGACTGTATCAAAAATTTCCTTAGTAGAAAATATATAACGGTAAGTATCAACAAACTCTTTTCCTACAATTCCTTTTAATTCTGCACCCAAAAATCCTAACAAATAATAAGGAATTGGCGTTTTTTGATCTTCGCTCAATTTTTTCTCTTTTTCAGCCTTCAACCATAAAAGATACATGTTTATTAAATCTGAAATCGTTAATTCTCCATTTTTTATGTACTCTATAACATTTAAATATGTTTGACTATCTAACTTTAATAACTGATTCTTTTTAGTAAAAGCATGCCAACCATCTTGTTTAAAAGCTAAAATAACCTGTAAAAGTTTATCTAAAGGAATTATAATATCATCTAACTTTGTAAAGCTTAAACCAAATAAAATCTCATAATCAGATAATCTTGGTCTATAATTATTAAAGCTTTCATTTTTCTTAAATTGATATGGGTCGCTTTGTTTAACAGCCAATAAAAAGCCGTATTTTTTTAAATCTTTTTGCATATTAACAAATATCTGTTTGTTAGCAGCAAAGTTCTTCTCATTTATTGAATTTTGACTATTGTTATATTTAACAATATCTTGATATAAAATTCTATTACTTTCGTCGTTCTTATCTAAAACTAATAACTTTACCATTACATATGTATTTTTAAACTTACTATCTAACTCGTCTACAGGATATTTATTTAATGTTTCATATATAGTGTTTACCGTTTGACACCCATTTACAATTTGCGGATTATTCGTTCTAAAACCACGATTACATAAACTATCACCAGCCAAAGTTTCTTTAGTCACAGAATCACAAATAACAGTTATTCCATTATTATAATAGAAAAAGTTATCTCTATCATCATCCGATTCTAATGTTTTAGCTATTTTAGCATTAACTCCTTTATTTCCTAGATACTCTCTAATGTTTTCTTCAAACAACATATAATCTTGAGCTTTTGCCTCTTTAACAACTTCATATATAAGTTTTACAGGAGTTAATATATATTTGGCATCAGTAAGACTTGGTAAATCATATGCATCACTATTTATATTTAAAACTGTACCGTCATTTTTAGTCTTAAAAATACAAGTAAAATTCTTAGTATGCTTTTTACGATCTTCATAATAAATATTTTTAATATCGCCTAAAGTATACAGATTAGCTTCTATATAACATTTAATGTCTGGGCCTGAATAAGAATATTTAATAAACCTATCTCTTAAAGATTCAGACACATTATTATTAGTAACATACAAATTTAGATAAATCTTAAATTCAGAATCATTTTTATATTTATTAAAAATATTCTGTAAATCAACAGATCTTTTATATGAAGACTCACATAAAGTGTTTAATGGCCTATACAGAAAATCTTTAACTACATAAGATTCTTGTAATTTAGTATCATCCGAATAGAATTTATTCTGTATTATATATAACTCTTTAGATTCCTCAAAAAATGCATAACAATCACAGCCATCATCAGAATACTCAGTAATATTATTTTCGACAACCTCTTCATCAATATTATATAATTTTGTTAATACCCAATAATTAAAAGCATAATCGTCTTTTTCTAAAAGCGGATTATTTGCTCTATAATCTTTCTGTAAAAGTTTAATATCCTCTAAAATTTGTCCCTTAAAAGTTAAATCATCCATACTCGCACTTCTCCTTTTGCAAGTTTATTATAACATGAATCATTATAAATAAAAATAAATATTATTATAAATGAATTTTGGTACTATCTATAATCATTTGCAATAAATATCTGATACTATGCTCGTTATCTACTATATAACTATCTATTCCCGCATTTTGAGCACTGATTTTATCACTCTTAATAATTTTAGTTCAATATTTTAGATTAATCAAAGTCTCATTGGATAAGATAAATTCGGAAACAATGTTGGATAATTAGTTTAGAAAATTATAAAGATACGATCAGACATCAATAAACAATTATTTTTATGTAAAAGAAAAGTGTTAAATTCATTTAATAATCTAAATTTTTTTACAAGAAAAAAAACTGACGTAAGCCAGTTAATTCTATCACACAATCAATTATATCTTATTACATAATAATAACAATTGTATTTTTATCTTTAATATCATAAACCTAAAATAAGAATTGTAAAAAACTAAATTCACTTCAAAAATCAATATTACAATTTTTTATTATCTATAACTAGCAACTGTACATTTACCACTTTTATTATTAAAAGTTGCTCCTAATCTTTGCCCTGCTTTATCTACCCATGTATAACTAAGAGAACCCTTTGATATGCTCGTTAATGTTCCCTCTCCACCAACTTTTTCAACAAGTTCCTCATAAGTAAATGAGCCATTATTTAAGTCTTTCTGTAAATCGCTTGATGATGGTAACTTTATATTATCATCTTTTATACTTTCTTTATCAATAGTTGCCTGAATCGTGATACTATCATCACCAGAATTTTTGAAACTTATCCAATTCTTAGAATCAAACTTCCAAATAGGATCACTTCCAATCATAGCATCTGTAGTAGAATCAAATCCTATAATAGCAGTAATGTCTTCCATAGTATTTGTAGCCTCAATTTTTTTCATGCATTCAACTATAGAACAATTTCCCTTTACTTCTTCGTTTGGCTTTTCATCTAATTTTTCCTCAGTGCATCCTGTAACAAAACATAATGCTCCCAAAAATATAATAGTTGTTGATAATATTTTTTTGAATTTCATTTTTCTCTCCCTCTTTCTATTAAATTATAGCAAAAAAAGAAGAGATCGTAAATATGACTGATCTATGATTTTGCAATTTATTTTCATAATGACCCATATAAGCCATTATGTCATCAAAAATAAGTGCCACGTCGTTTTTGCTTCACGTTATAACTATTTGTTATTTATTTTGATATCCCTTTGAGACTATTAATTATTGCTTTTAACGTCATATTTTCGCCTAAACATATGCAACTGATTACACCTTATCCACACCTCCGGAAGGAAAATTTGAGATGGTTTTATTAATTTTTCCTTGAAATTACAGCATTTTATTTAATCACACATTTTTAAGTTTTAGGTGAAGAGAAAAGTGTGATTAATCTTTTCCCTTACCTAAATTGGTTTTAATATTGTCTAAAACTTTAAACTTATAAACAATCTCTACATTTTTATCTTGATCAATTATAATTTTATCAACTAACGTTTTAATTAACTCCCTATTAGGATTATCTAAGTTTAATAGAGAGTTAATTTGACTTTCATAATCAAGAAATTTTTTCTTGTCGCCTTTTTTATTTTTATCTTTACTTTGTATTTCAGATAATTGTTTTTCTAAAGAGGCAATATTGTTTTCAGTAGACTTAGCAATTCTCATATAAGTATCAACAGAAATCACTACATTATATCTATCTTCATATAACACATCTAGTTTTCTTTTTAACTCATTGATTTGCGATATTAAATTATTCTCTTCTTCCTTAGATTTATTATCTTTAATTTCTTGATCATTAATCTTTTTTGATAATTCTTGTACATTTATTTCTTCCAAATATTTACTACAGGTATTTCTTACGATTTCTAATAATTCTTTTTCTAACTTATCATAAGGAAAGAAATGAGGAGTACATAATCCTCTTCTTGGATCTCTTGAATATTTATTACAATTAACAGTCCAATATTTATGATTCTTTCGATAAGTTAAAGATAAAGCATTACCACACTCTTTACATATAAGTAAGTTTTCAAACAATCTCTTTTCACGATTCTTAAAAGTTACCCTAGTTCTAGCTGGAGAATTTTGAATATTTTCAAAAACTTCTTTACTAACTAAAGGTTCATGAGTATTCTCGACTATTATCCAAAAACTCTTTTCCAAAGCAACTTTCTTTTGCGATTTATAAGATAACTTAGTTTGAACATTTTGTACCATATCTCCTGTATACATTCTATTTTTCAATATTTTATTAACAGACGATACTGTCCATATATTAGTCTTTTGTTTTGATGATGACTTGGTATTCTTATACATACTAGGACTTAGTATATTATTATCATTTAAATAACTTACAATATCACTAATTCCAATTCCCTCATAAGCCATTTCAAATATTTTTTTTACATTAAGTGCAACAACAGAATCAGGTATCAAATGTCCTTTATCAAGTGGATCTCTCATATATCCATAGCTAGGATTACTTCCAATAAACTTTCCTTGCTCTTTTTTATTCTTTAAAATAGAGCGTATCTTCTTAGAAGTATCTTTGCTAGTCATATCATTAAATAAGGCTTTAAAAGGTGCTATATCATTGTTAGCAGTCTCTAAAAACGAATCAACTTGGTCTATAATTGAAATATATCTTATGTTCATACTAGGAAAATATTATTCAACATAATATCCACATTGAATATAATCTCTTCCAAGTCTCGATAAATCTTTAGTAATTACACAATTTATTTTGCCACTTTCAATATCCTTAATTAATCTTTTAAATCCGGGTCTGTCAAAATTAGTACCAGTAAATCCATCATCTACATATTCATCAACAAAGGTAAATCCATGCTTTTTTACATAATCCATAAGTAAACTTCGTTGGTTGATAATACTTTCACTTTCTGATTCGTATGACTTATCTTCATCACTTTCGCTTAATCGTATGTATAAACCTACTTTATAAAAATTTGGAGCTTGTATTACATTGTTATACACTTACTACTCCCTTCATGCGTATAACTTCCATAAGCATTATAATTATAACACAATCCTTATGATTTATCTTTTAAAGTCAACATCTTTTTTATATATTCCAAAATTAAGTCATCCAAATTTTTATTTTCATCGAAAGTTTCCTTCACATTCATGAGTTTCACCTCTCCTTAATTTTATGTTTTTTAAGACTTTAAAATACACCAAAACTCATTATCAAATTCCACATATTTATATGTGTCTATTTTAACTATCAAGCATGGTGTCTACACACCCAATTTTTTGTTAAGGAATATCCCTAAGACCCTTAGATAGTCTCTGACAGTTTAAATATTTTTACAGCAAAAAAGAGAAAAATTATGATAAAATTCTTCTCTAAAACTTATTATAAAAATATTTTTATGACTTTAAAAAATTAATGAAATCATCTATATTCTCACCTCATTTCTTTAAAATAATATATAGAAAATTAAAAAACAGGAACAACAAAAAAAGAAGATAAAAGTATCTTCTTAATCATATTTGCTCCCAATTTTCGTATATTACCATAATAGCACACTTTAAGCGGAAAGTAAACGGAAATGAAAAAATATTTTTACGGTATTTTGCCCAGTAATGTCAAGGATTTTAAAATATTTAAATTTTACTTTTTAAAATTGATATATCTTTAGAATTATCCTTTCTTTTAAAATTATCAAATATTTTATCTTGAGTTTCTGGACTCCAGAATACAGCTAAATTTTTACGTGTTCTTGTTATAGCCGTATAAAAAATATTTTTGGTGATATTATCTTCAATATCTGAAGTTACAACCAGTTTAACTGAATCATATTCTAATCCTTGTGCTTTATGAATTGATATAGCATACGATAAATTAAATGGAATTATGTGCTTATATCCATCATCATCCTCATCAGTATCTTTAAAGTTATTAACATAAAATTTAACTATCGATTTAGTGTCATCTTCGCCATCAAATATAGATAAATCAGAATACGGATTAAAAAAATCAACTAATTTTTCATTAATTTGTACTGAAAACCATACACAATCATTTTCATCATCTAATTGTATATCTTTAATTATACCTTTCATATTATTGAATAAAACTTTATTGAATCTTGGACAATCATTAAAAACTATTGGATCATTAATTTTATATTCATCTACCCCAATTTTATAAAGCAAACCAGTATTTTTTCCTTGTAAAATTTTATTAATATTATTAATACCATACAAACCATCATAATTTAAACACAGCACAATTTCATCAGAAGACATTTTCATAAAGATATTATCATCTATTTTATGTGAATATTCTAAATTATTCATTTTAGTTATTGCTTTATCATCATTTTTTCGTACAAGATCCCATAATTCCAATAAGTTATCATCACTAGTTCGATTATTAAAAGACAAATCATAAACAAAATCATTTTTAAAAAAATTATAAGCCAGAGAGAACCAATTGCCGTATTTTATAGATTCAATTTGGTAAATATCTCCCGACAATATTATTAATTTATAATTTTGTTTATCTAAAATTTTACACATATCTTTATTACTAATAGTGCTACATTCATCTATTACTAACACATCATATTCGTCATCATTATTATTTATATAACTATATACGGTTTGGAAAGAAGATTTATTATTATCAATTTTACTAATTCTTCTTTCTAAATTATTAGTCGCTGTATTTGTATTAGCCAAAAATATTTTGTTATAATCTTTAAAAATTTCTGAAAATACTTCAAGCATTTTTGTTTTTCCTGTACCAGCAGGACCATGAATTATAGTAACTTTTGATTTTCTCAAAGTTTCTTCCAATATTTTAATCTTATCTTCAGATAAATCTAAGAAAAATTTATTAGTATTAAAACTATTTAAAACATCTTTAACATCATTATCGCTATCTGAAAAATAATTCTGTAGTTCCTTAATTATCTTTATCGAATCTTCCTCATATGATTTAATATACACATAGGTATGTTCCAATACTAATTTACTTTTACCCTTAAGATCAATTTTATACTCAACTAACTTTCTATTGTATATTTTAATTAGTTCTTCAATATTTCCATAATCTTTTACTTCATCTATTGATGTGTATAAAATATTATTGTTCTCACAATTAAGCTTAACATACTTTGCCAATAATTCATGTTCTCTATCTTTCATATCTATTGCATCAACCAGATGATTCCAATTAACATTATAATTTGATAAAGACATAGCATAAGGCATGGAATCAAAGGGAATACTTTTATTTTTTAAATACAAATTAGACAAATTTTCATTTTGTTCAAAACCAATTTGACTTTTTATAATTGTATTCTCCATATTAGTTAACAAATATCTTAAAATATTACATCCTGGATTACCCGTCAATATTATTTTTCTTAAATCAATTATTAAATTACTTAAAACATTATTTTGGGAATTAATTTTGATTGTCGAAATAAAAGATTGAAATTGAATATTGTCATTTAATAATTCATCTAAAATAGTAGATTGATTAAGAGTTAACACATTCATCAAATTACTATACTCTTTATATTCATTTATTACTTTAAAATTTTGATTAACTATTTTCCCAATATTCGTCAGTTCAATAGGTCTTATAGAAATAGTATAATTATCAATTATTTTTATAGTAGTTTTAGTAAAAATGATTTCAATATCTTTTTCAATATAAGATAGCTTTATTGAGTAGTTGTCTGGGATATATAATTTTGAATACATTGTTATATGTTCAAATTTATTAATATAATTATTAGCTTTTGTAAGAGTATATTCATAATATAAATTATTTTTAGAATAAATTGGTTTTGTTTTTTGAATATAATATCTTCCTTTAATAAAAGATTTACTAGTTTTTAAACCTATTTCTTCTATTTTTGATGCAATTAAACTATAATGTTCTTTTGTAAGTTGATCATCATAAACAGGAAAATTTTCTAAATTATTAAATATAGAAATATTAAAATTAAGAAGGGTATTTCTAAGCATGCACATATAACGAAAATAAAATAATATTAATCTTTCTGCATCATCATTATTTGGCGTATAATGAGATGCCGTTGACTTCAAATAATCATGAAACTTACAAATATATTTGTATTTTGAAATTCCAGATATATATCTAAACGAAGGAACTATATTATCATAAAACGTATCATTATCTAAATTATTTTCTTTATTATTAATTAATATTGCCACATCTTCAACTAAATTTCTTAATTGAGATAAAATATTTTGGGATAACAATCCACGATCTTTTAAAATTTTATATGCTTCAATATTTTTTTCTATGACATTAGAAATATATGTTATTTCTTTTTCTGGACTTATTCTTTGCATTATTACTACTCCATTTTTAGTCTTTGAAAGTAATTTGTCCATTCATTAATAATGGTAATAAAAAATTTCGTAATGAAATTAGTTTTTCATTTTCATTTTCTTTTTTAGATTTCATTTCAAATAAATTTGATACCTGATTTGTAAATTGAGTCATAACCTTTTTATTAGGAATTAATATTGGCATTTCTTCCAAAATATTCACTCTAATACCACTAAATATACTTCCCGTGGAACTATGTTCAGCTTTTTTTATGAAATAATCGCTCATAAAATAAGAATACAAATACTCTGTTGAAACTTTTTTTAAATCAGGTCTTATGCAAAATACTGATTCATTTATGTCCCAATCTACAGGATTTTCTTTTACAATTACACATCTTCCTAAAGGAGCTATACTAGCAAATAAAATATCACCTTTAGAAACATCAGAACGTTTATGCACAATTTTTCTAGCTTTTTCATTTATAACATCACAACTTGAAAAATCTATAGTACCATTAGTAGTCAAATTCTTAACTGTTACATATTTTATACTTCCATCCCCTAATTTAAAATTATCTCTTGGATTTAAACCTGTATTAATATGCTTAATGCAATCTTTTAGAAATAATACTTTCCATCTTTTGGGAATATCTTTTTTTAATTGGCGATTCCATACCAGCTTTCCATGATTGAATTTATACGCTATACCATTTTCATTCGGAAAATTAAATTGATTAAACCAATAATTATATAAATCTTGAACTAGACAATCCTTTGTTACATCTTTAATAGTTTTCTCATCAATAGTTTTGTAATTATAATTATCTAAAAATGTATCTTCATCTTCTCTAAAAAATGAAAAACTGGTTTTAGTACCATTTGGCGTAGTATAAAAAGAGCCTGCTTTTATATCTTCAACATCATCTGAATCTTCATACTCCATATTATTTGAGAAACTTACAATTTGAATCATATTAAAGAATTTTTTATAATCTTCATTTTGTAATCTTTTATTTATCATACGATCAAATTCTTTTTGTATTCCACCTTCATTATTTGGCTTTTTAACTTCTAAAAATGCTAATGGTATTCCATTTATTAGAATATTAATATCAGGTCTAAAAGAACCTTCTTCTGTACCTTCTACAACTCCATATGAAAATTCGTCAACAACTGCAAAGTCATTGTTATCATAATGTTCTAAATCGATAAGCTTAACTTTATCTAAGGGATTAATTAACCAATTATAAAATTCTTTTCCCAAATCATTATTTTTAATAACTGAATATATTTCGTTTGTAATATTCTTTAATTCATCATAAGAAAAATCTCTTCCGTTTATTTTTTCCAACGCAGGTTTTAATCTATTAATAAATATCTTAGTATTAAAATCTATGTCTATATCTTCATCTTTAAGCGATTGATACTTATATCCAATCCTTAAAAATTGAATTGTCGCTGGTATTTTAACCCTTGTATCGTCATTAAATTTATACATTTTACTACCACTCTCCTTAATAGCAATTAAAAACTTATCTTTTATTCTTATAAATTAATAACTTTGACATAAAAATATCATCTAATATCATTAATTTAGTATTAGTAACTTTAGCTAAATAGTAAAGTTCTTGTTTTAATTGATCGTGAAATTTGGCTGGACAAATAGCTCCAATTACATCAACACGTTTATCGTGACTCATTGTAAGTATTTGTTGAATCATTTCTCTACCTTCCTTGCTAGATAAATTCAATATTCCTGTCTTTGGTCTGCTTTTTGCAATTCCAACAAAATTATATACTTTGCCATCTTTATAAGTTATTTTAAAATTAACATCACCAAATTCCTGCCCTTGATGTGGACTTGGTCTATAATCACCAAAGCCTACAAATAGTTTCATAATACATTTATCTTGGGTTTTATCACAAATAGAACAAGAACTATTACTGCACTTTTTACATTTTTCTTTTATTTTCTCATATGAATTTACCGTTTTTTCAGTATCGTTAACAACAGTTTTTGAAAGTTCATCAAATTCATTTACCGAAGAATAATCTAAAATCTCTGAACTAGAATATTTATGAATATTTAAATGGTTACCTTCTATAGTGAAAGAAGCATCTAATCTAAAACCAAAATTATTGAAAAGCAAATTGTTTATTTCATCAATAAATTCTTTTTTAGGAATTAATCTTAATATTTTAATTAACTCTAAATTATAAATATTATGACCTTCATCACAACAAATATTGTTAATAATTTCTCCACATTCTAAACAAAAAATTTTACCATCTATTATTTTTAAATTAGCATTAGAACATTTATCACAAAATAGTTGAGTTTCTTCATTACACGAATAGCAATAACCAAAAAGTGAATAATAAAATTTTTCTTTTAAAGTATTATATATTTTAATTACATCATTATTTAATGCTAAAGATGTTTCTTCATTATTTATATACATGAATACACTATAACATATTTCCTCAACTATATTTCGTACTTCTCCTTTGTAATTTGTATTTGCTAATATATTTCTTGATTTAAAAATATCTACTTCTTGACAGTTATGAATATCATTAAGATAGCTTGTTATTTTATTGATACTACTAATACTCCAATTTCTAAATTGTGTAGCATTAACATTTTTTGTTAAGTAAATTTTACCAGCCTTACAATTAATCCCTAAAGTGCTATTTGTATTGTCATCTAGTTTCTCATCTAAAAAAGTATTCGACATATCATAACTACTTACATCATTATAAATTTTCTTTTTTGAAAGTTCAGCATCTGCTATTGTAATTTTTGAGACTTCATCTTCATTGGCATCTGGTTTCACAAATGTTCCTTTTTTTACCGAGCCATTGAAAACTTTATTAATTAATTTTTTTGAAATCATTATGTTATATAACGGCGTCTGTAACAATTCAGAGAAACATCTCAATAATTTGTTTTGAATATCATTCGGGCAATTTTTAATTGCTACAAAATTATTTTTAATATTAATCCATACAAAACAATCCTTCAATTCATAAATTGATTGTGGTTCTTCATCTTCACTAATATAAGTGTATTTGCTCAAATAATCAAATGAAAACTCAAATGTATTTTGTTGAATTTCAAGTATTGATTTAAACCTTAAGTTTTTAAACCTTGCCTCATCAAGATATTCAAAGTTATTAAGCATATCTTTAATTAAATTATCAAAAGTATTTAATTCTATATCTTTAAAATTAGGTTTAATGATATTAAATATTGTAAAACCTGGTTTCAAGCCATATCTATATTGTTCATAAGTTTCATCAATATCTTTAGAGTTAATACTTTTACAATTTTCAATTATTTTAATTAATTGTGTTCTATTAAATTTTTTTAATGATTCAAAATAATTTTTTGAATCCAATTTAAATTCTTTTTTACAAATTATTTTTAAATTTTCTTCAGAAA
>CATNCE010000007.1 GCA_950097225.1 uncultured Bacilli bacterium | reverse complement strand
GAAATAAACATCATACACAAGCTAAAACTTATAAAAACCACACATATAAACTCAATCAACATTATCCTCATACTTAATAATATTAACCCAAATAAAAAAAATGCTATAGTTTTCTATAGCACTTTTCTAGACACAATCAACGAATGTATCATTTAAGCAACGAATACAGCAGCAGCAAGATAAATCCATTGTAAAGAAACTGTTAGTACCTACATAAGGTTGAGAATTACAACAACTTTCTTCTGGATTTGGTGCAAGAACTCTAAATGTTGCAGCACATCCATCTAGTTTTTCAACTCTAAATACATTTGAGCATTCACAAATATCATTGCTTGCTTGTGGATTACTACAAGTAGTTGTTAAATCTTTACATATTGGCATAGTCCAAGGTACACCGTTTCCACAACAGGTATATAACATAACTGGTCTAGTATTGCAGATTAAACAATTTGGTCCTCCACCTAACATTGGTCTATCGCATGAATCTAAGCATGATTCAGGACAGGCATTTTGTTGTAGTATAAGGATTACTTTTAATATATCAGCAATGCTATTAGAGCATTCTTTAGTATTACAGCTTTCATTATTCATATTTATTCACCCTTTCATATATACTCACTATATTTTATGTTACTTGCTAAAATAAGTGATTACTACTTTTAGGAAAACAAATATAAAAGATGCTACTATTTAATATTTACCAAAAAAAGATATCCTTATCCGATATCTTTCCATATTTTTTATAAAAATTCACTATCTTTTAACTGGATCTAACCCACCTTTATTAAAAGGATTACATCTCAATATTCTCTTAATACTTAAAAATATTCCTTTAAATAAGCCGTGAACTTCCAATGCTTCAATTGCATATTCCGAGCAACTTGGAACAAACTTACAACAATTATGTGTACCAACAGGCATAACCTGATACATGCGAATTAACTTAATAATACCTTTTTTAATCATGATCACTCTCTAAGACTTCATTAAATAAGCTCTCTTCAATAATTTTGCCGCGTTTATCATAACGTATAACATCTGTTCTAAGTATCATATCATCTATACTTCTTCCATCATTACGAACAATCATAGAGACAACAAATGCTAGTTCATAAATATATTTTCCTTGAGTTAGCCAATAATTTACTACAACATAAGAATCAACACCTAAACTATTAACTAGTATTAAATCTGCTATCGAAATAACAATCTCCGTTATCAAAACAGCTCTTATAATAAAACTAAGTAAGCCGACCCTTTTTCCACTTCGATCAGCGCGAATAACTTTAAGCCTAAATAGGCGCTTAAATAAGGTCTGGCCTTTTAAAACATATTGTAATACTCCAAAATATAAAATATATATCACTAGACTAATTATAACACTTGGAGCATTAAGCTTGTTCACACTTATTACCAATTCATTACTTATTTCACTATTTAATCTCTCAATCTTATCCTTCATAGTAGATATCTCTTGATTAGTTAAATCTTCTCCAACTTTAATATCATCTAAAATACTATAATAATCTTTATAAATCGCCTTTATTTCCGCTTCTTCATAAACTGAAATCATAGCATCTTCAGTATATTCATCAATTTTTGCCCTTAAAGCCTCATACTTATTTCTATTATTATAAATACTCTGATACTTAAGATTTATCTCTTCATTATTAGGATTCACAAAATCCAACATCGTAAGGCCCAAAATAAAGAAAGACACTAATGCTAAATCTAATACAAATGCTACTATACGATATAACAATTTCTTCATGTAATCATCCTTTTCACTTATTATTATAATATTTATTTAAATATCTAGTCAATCAAATTGCAAATTAATTAAAATTATAGTATGATGTTATTGGTGATTATATGAATTGGACACACGTATTACAATATGCAGTAATTGCATTAGTATTGATAATTATATCTTTAGTAATTGTTAAACTAAATCGCAAAAACTTTCACTTAGAAGTAAATAAGTTAGTTGGTTACTTAGGAGGAAAAGACAATATTCTCGATACTGAAGTTAATATGTCAAGATTTAAAGTAACCTTAAAAGATGTCTCTAAAGTTGATAAAGATGGCATTCAAAAACTAGGAGCAAAAGGAATAGTTGAAATAGACAATCAACTAAAAATTATTTTTGGGCCTGATGCTCGTGCGTTAAAAAAATACATTAGTGAATTAAAATAAGAGCTACAACTTGCTCTTATTTTTTTATTAATTCTAAATATGAATTATAAGTTTCTTCATCAATACCTTTTTGAGTACCAAATACTCTATAATTCTTATCTTTAAATCCATTACAACTTATCAAAGAATCATACTTTAAAATTACTTGGAAAACATCACTAAAAAGCAACATAAAAGAATTATTAAGTTTTTTTAGTAATGCAACAAAAAGCCCAAACTTATCAGTTTCAACAAAAAAGTCACTTGTCATATCTATAACATAAAGTGTTATTTCCTCATCAATAGCATCTAAAATAGTTATCCCTTTCTCAATGTCTTCAAGAACTTTAGTTAAATAATTTCCAATTTCTCCTAAATATTTTAAATCGCCTTTCATAAAAAAATAAATAGTATAATAACTTATCTTGCCGATAATCAATTCCTTATTTTGTTCCAAATTAAACAACAATTCCCTAATTCCATAGGCCAACTCTAAATATGTCATAATCTACTTTATCTCCGGAACAAGGCTTAGTAACTTCTGTTCCATTTTTTCATCCAAATTACAATGATACTCAGCAAATAAATAATTAGAATTAGTTAAAATATCGCCATTTACCAATTCTATCAAATGGTCAAAATACATCATATAAAAAACTAAACGCATCTCAAGTCCTTCATCTAACTGATCAAAAATACTGCTTAATCTTCTCAATATATCTCTATCAGTTAAATCTGTTATATATTCAAAACTATCTAAATATCCAATAACTGCATCATAAATATTATGTTCCAACTCTAACTCATAAAAAAACTCTCCAAAACGTTCATTTATAGAATCCAAAGCACTATCTAAATTACGATTACTAGCAAATTTCTCTTTAAAAAGAGTTAAAATAATTACTAAATCTCCCAACATATTTCGTTTACTCTCTATCAGTTCATTACGACCAATTGCAGCAACTGTATATATATCAGATGCATTCTCCATATAATATCCCCCATTAATAATGCTTATTATAACACCTATTTCTTATTTTCCAAATAAAAACTGCTTTTAAGCAGCTTATTTTATAATAATTTTTTATCCAAGCAAAACAAGACGCGCGCTCCGATCACTATAGACACCACCGGTATACCTAGCAAAGACGAACTGGCCTGCAAAAGATTCATCGGCATAACCACCGCCGCGATTAAACCAAGGGTAAGAAGAATCCACAAAGAGCGAATAATCGCTATACCAGTTATTATAATAACTTCCATAAAATGATCCCATTTCTCCTGTTGCATCTCCTAATATCCTGTTGCTATATGTTATTATTCCACTATTACTTGCATATACATCTATATATTTACTATATGTTTCTCTTATCTCAGTTAATGTTAGTCCACTACTTCCTGCTCTTCCATCTATATATCCAGCTACATATTCCCAAGCCCCACCAGACATATCGTATACTCCAGTTATATTTCCAGTAGTTGATGCAAGATATCCAGTTTCTGTACTATATGGTTGATTGTCCGTTGTACTTTGGGAAGCATCTTTGGTATTTGCTGCATATCCTGTTAGATAATTTGAATTGTTATTGATTCGTACCTCATCATTTATTCCATATCTTGAGTGTGAAAGGTAGACAACAGCTCCCCATTCGGTATTTTTCATCATATGCGAGTCTAACTCACGATTATAATTATACATAGCTTTGAAAAAGTTTCCTAAAGTATTCAAACGCCAACTATATACATTTGGTTTTACCTGTATTTTAGTAGGATCTGATGAACTTACTTGAGCTGATGCAACACTAGTTGATCCTTTATATCCTGTTTCAAATTTACCTACCCACAACCCATTTACATCGAAGTTTGTGAAAGCTGGATGTGTTAACCATTCTCCATCTTGGGTTCCATTTGATGATTGAGTATCTTTACTTTCAAACTCAATTTCGATTTCCTGTGCTATACTTTCTGGTAACTTAGCTTCTGTTCCATCTGCTTGATTGGCATGGAATAACTTATATCTATATCTTGGTATCCACACAAAGTATGATTCGATATCACTTTCCTGGATTGTATCACCTACGTTATAAGTCTTTGATGGATTATCAACTAATATTACAGCATTGGCCCATTTCTGTTCACAATAGTTGTACCAAGACTCCCCTTGATCTGAATATATAACTTCACCATTATCTGCTAACTTTACTGGTATTAAATCACCATTTATTACAGGTTCAGCCCCATTTAAATCATTTATACATGTATCAGTTATTACTCCTGTCTCTTCTCTTTCTCCTGGTGTTGCTATTAACTCACATGTAAATGTTCCAGACTTTTCTTCTGTTACTACACTTTTTAACTTTACCTTAACTTCCCCAATTTTTACCTCATTAGATAATAATGTAAATTTATCCGGTTCAATTGTTACATCGACTAAATCAGATAAATTACTAGAAGTATTATTTAATTCACAATTAATAGATACATCTGCATCATACTGAGTATTTTTATTCTTTACCCAGAATGTTAAATTTGTTTCTTCATTAACATTACTTATTTTCTTTGCATCATAGGTAATTGTTTTTCCATCTTCACTTATAGAAGACTCACCTTCTGTCTTAGCTTTTATAAAGACAACATCATCTAAGAATGTATTATTATATCCAATATTTAAATTACTATTAATTATTAAATTAGTTGCTACACTAGCAAAACCTATTACTAAAAGTAATATACTTAATACAAGCAAACTTTGCTTCCTCATGATTTAAATACCTTCTATTCCATTATAAGTTTAACATAAATAAGAATTTGTTTACAACATTTATGATGTAATATTTTGTCAATATAAAGGTATTCGCATAACAAAAAAATACATTTCTATTTAATCAAGAAATGTACTTTATATATTTATTTTACTATTATCTTAACAATTGTCTTTTTTCCCTTTTGTAAGACATGCTCTCCCCTCATCAATTCCATATTAACATCCTCTATCTTTTCACCATCAACACTTACTCCACCTTGAGTAACAAGTCTTCTAGCTTCTGATTTAGAAGGTGCAATATTAGCATTAACCATAACATCTAATATATTACAAACATCAACTTCTACACTAGGCATATCATCTGTAACTTCTCCAGCAAATATCTTCTCAGAAGTTTCCTGTGCCTTAGCTGCTTCTTCACTGCCATGTAAGAACGATATAACTTCGAATGCCAATTTCTTTTGAGCCATGCGTAACTCTGGTTTCTCCTTATGCTCTCTTTCGATTTGTTCAATTTCCTCACGCGATAAAAATGTTAATTTCTTTAAATAATCAATAACACATTCATCACTAGAATTAATTAAATATTGATACAACTCATAAGATGATGTTTTATTTTTATCAAGCCACAAAGCATTTCCTTCAGTTTTACCAAACTTAACCCCATTAGCATCTAATACAAGTGGCATTGTCATACCAAATAATTCTTTACCCATCTTTTTACGAGCAAGTTCAATACCAGTTGTAATATTTCCCCATTGATCAGATCCAGCCACCTGTAAAGTTACTCCCTTCGTCTCATTTAAAACAACAAAATCTAAACCTTGAATAAGCGTATATGCAAATTCACAAAAAGTAATTCCACTTTCCAATCTACGACTAATTATATCTTTATCTAACATATAATTAACATTAATATATTTACCATAATCTCTTAAAAAGTCAATCGTAGTAATATCTCGAACCCAATCATAATTATTAACAACTTCAAATCCAAATAAAGACTTAGCTTGCTTAGTTAATCCATCAACATTTTTTAAAACCTCTTCGCGAGTAATCATTTGACGTTCCTTACTAGGCTTAGGATCTCCAATTAACCCAGTAGCTCCTCCTATTAACAAAATAGGTTTATGTCCATATTTTGCTAAACGAGTTGCAATAAGAAATGATGAAAAATGCCCGATATGCATAGAATCAGCAGTTGGATCTGTTCCTATATAAAAGGTAAGTTTCTCTTCATTTAATTTTTTCTCTAATTCTGGACTAGAAATATCCTTCACTAATCCACGCCATTTTAAATCCTCAAAGCAATTCATATATATCCCTCTTTCTAACAAAAAAAGCCATGAACTTAAGGACGAGGTATTCCCCATGGTACCACCTTAATTCATGACTATTAATCATCTTAAATATTCTTAACGCGAAATCACGATTTGACTCCTTGGGTCGTAAATCCAAATCACCATCAACAAACTCATTATAACCTCAATTTTATCTATTGTCAATTATTACTAATAAAGTTCTTATATTCTCCTGCTGCCTTTATAGCTACCTTTGAAATATCAAATATATCAATATTCTCCATATTAGTAGCTACTTCTGCAAATGTTGCATTCTTCATTATATCAGCAGCTATAGCTAAAACATCATAATCATAATTATTATTAGAAGTAACTATCTCACAATAGAAAATTCGATTATTACCAGCATCAGCAAAAGCAATCATACGATTAACCGACTTTGTACTAGTTTCATATATTAATAGTTCTACATCTTTTGTATTTAATTCTTTTACTCCATTAACTATTAAACCATTCTCTTTTAATGTTTCTCTAACGGAATTCTTAGCACCCGTTAAATCAGTAAATACTCCTAAATCAGTTCTAATAAATACTCTAAAAGTATCTTCTTCATTATATATTAATAATCCATTATCTTTCTTGTCATAAATATAACTCTCTGGAATTTTATATGTATAACTGCCCACGTTAGTTACGTTATTCTTTCCGTCATTAACAAACTTAGTCTTACTGCTAACAACTTTATTACTGCGTGGTGTACTAGTAGCACAATAGTTCTTCGAAAAAAATGCTTTTCCCAACAATATTCCAACTACTAAAAATACAAAAGCAACGATATACATTAACATCTTCGGAACATTTTTACTTCCATGGGGAATAGCAATTTTAAATTTCTTTTTCTTCCCAACCGCTTCTAAATTTGCGTTATTATTAGTAGTACCTTCTGTATTACCAACTGTTTCAACACTTTGCACTACTTCTGGCGCTGATCCATCCTTAGGAACTACTACATTATCAACAGGTGTCTGAACACTAGGAATAGCAATATCAACACTTTGCTCTTCAAGTTCTCTTGCGTGTTCTTTTTCTTCTTCGGTATAAGTTTCTAAAGGATCATAAGTTTCACCAGTATCATTACTCAACTCCCCTGTTCCAGAAGTCAAGTTTTCATCATGCACATTTAAAGTAGGAGGCGCCATGTTTTCCGTAATTTTAGGCTCTTCATCGTCTCCATCAAGTTCTACAAAAAGTGTCTCTTCTTGCATAGAATCATTATCAATTCCACAAACCGGACATATACTTGAATTAATAGTTAAAGGCTTACCACAATTACGACAATTCATATGATTAACTCCTCTCTATCTTAACACAATTATACTTTATAATATTAAATTATTCAAGAATAAGGAACCAACTTTATAATATGTAGATTATTTTTAAAAACAGACTAAATTCAAAAAATATTTTAGACATAAATTTATCTTTATCCTAACAAAACGAGGCGAGCGCTAACATTGTTGTCGGCACCACCAGTGTACCTACTGAAGTGGAACTGGCCTGCACCAGAGCCAAGGATATAATAGCCACCGCGAAAAAACCAAGGATAGGAAGAGTCCACAAAGTCCGAGTAATCATTATACCAGTTGTTATAATAACTTACTGATGATGTGTAAAAAGGGCCCAACTCGCCTGCTGCATCTCCTAGTATTCTTCTACTATAAGTTGTTTGAGCACTATTACTTGCATATACATCTATATATTTACTATATGTTTCTCTTATTTCAGTTAATGTTAGTCCACTACTTCCTATAGTTCCATCTCGGTATCCAGCTACGTATTCCCAAGATCCACCTGACATATCATATACTCCTGTTATATTACCAGTTGTTGATGCAAGATATCCTGTTTCTGTATTATACTGTTGGTTTTCTGTTGCACTTGCATTAGCATCTTTTTCGTTTGCTGCATATCCAGTTAAATAATTGGAATTATTATTTATTCGCACCTCTGTATTTATTCCATATTTAGAATGACTTAAATATGCAACTGCTCCCCACTCAGTATTCTTCATCATGTGCGAATCAAGTACGCGATTATAATTATACATAGCCTTGAAAAAGTTCCCTACTATATTGCCACGCCAACTATATACATTTGGCTTAACTTGAATCTTGGTTGGATCACTTGAATTTACTTGAGCTGATGCAACACTAGTTGATCCCTTATATCCTGTTTCGAATTTACCTACCCATATGCCACTTACATCAAAGTTTGTGAAAGCAGGGTGCGTTAACCATTCTCCATCTTGTGTTCCAGTTGATGTCTCTTTATCTTTACTCTCAAACTCAATCTCGATTGTCTGTGCTATACTCTCAGACAACTTGTCAGTAACTTCATCATCTTGGTTAGTATGGAATAACTTATATTTATATCTTGGTATCCATACGAAGTAGGATTCAATATCAATTTCTTGGATAGTGTCACCTACATTATAAGTTTGACTTGGGCTATCAACTAGTATTACTGCATTGGCCCATTTTTGTTCACAATAATTATACCAAGAATCTCCTTTATCGGAGTATGTAACAACACCATTATCTGCTAACTCAATTGGAATTAATTCGCCATTTATTACAGGTTCAGCTCCATTTAGATCATCTATACATGTATCTGTTATTACACCTGGCACTTCTCTTTCAACTGGTGTTGCTACTAACTCACAGGTGAACGATCCAGACTTTTCTTCTGTTACGACACTTTTTAACTTTACTTTTACTTCTCCAGTTTTTACCTCATTAGATACTAATGTAAAATTATCAGGTTCAATTGTTAAATCGACTAAATCAGCTAAGTTACTTGAATTATCATTTAATACACAATTGATGGTTACATCCGCATCATACTGAGTATTCTTATTCTTAACCCAGAATGTTAGATTTGTTTCTTCATTCATTGCACTTATTTTTTTAGCATCATAAGTAATTGTTTTTCCATCTTCACTTATTTGTGATATTCCTTCAGTCTTAGTTTTCACAAATACGACATCATCCAAGAATGTATTATTATATCCAATATTTAAACTATTATTGATTATTAAATTAGTTGCTACACTTGCAAAACCAATTACAAGTAACAATATACTTAAAAATATGATGCTTTTTCTTTCCATGATATTTCCTCTATTCTAACAATATTTTAACATAGATAAGAATTTATTTACAACAATTATGGTGTCATGTCTTGTCAAAAAAGCAAGCAAAAAGAATGATCATGAGATCATTCTTCCAAAACTTTAATCTTCTAATTTAACTTGAATATCTTCTAATAAATCAGATAATTTTTTCTTTAAATCTTTAGCTGTCTTTTCAATAACAGGAGCACTTTTTTCTTTAGCACTTTCCATTAAATCTTGAACTTTATCATTTAATTCATTAATTTTTTTAGTAGCTATTTTTTTAGCTTTCTCTTTATCCATATCTGCAAGTTCAGCTTTTAATTTTTCATATTGATTTATTAAATCTTCTTTAACTTCATTTAAATCGATATCTTTTACTTTATTAGCTAAATTCTTAGCACCTTTTTTAATATCCTCTCTTGTTTCTTTCCCACTTTTTGGAGCTAACATCATTCCAATTCCTACTCCAACTGCTGCACCAGCTATTACTTTTCCAATACCTTTTTTAGACATATATTACTCGTTCCTTTCTTTCTTCAAAATCTCTTAGATTTCTTCTTCATCTAGTTTCTCATCCTTCTTTTTATGTAAAAGTCGTATAAAAAACTTTTCGATACTCGTGATAATATACTCAAGTCCCCCCGATACTTTATCACTGACAGTGCCAACTAAATTAAATAATGAATTTAAGCTATTAACTTTTTCTTCAACATTTAACATAATGCTCCTGGCCTTATCAATAATATATATGCACTTGATAACTAAAATAATACCTACAATCAACAAGACAATTAATAGAATATCTATTATTATCGGTAATAAAGTTGTTAGTATTTCCATTATTCCTCCTCTTTGTCCTTATACATTGAATCAATCAAATTAAACAAATCAGTTTCAATGGTATTATCTAAACCAACATCATCAGGATCCTCATCGTCATTCTTATCGATTAACGTTTCTAGATCAACCATTGGTTCATCTTCCTCTTGAGTATCACGTTCATTAATACTATTTAATTCACTAGTACTCTCAAATGCATCCTCAATATTATTATTAGCATTTTCCGGACTTTCTATACTAGCATTTTGATATCTACTATCAATACTATCATAATCATCATAATCAGTTGTTCTAATTACTTCCTCACTTACACTTTCTAAAGAATGTGTTGGTGATATATCCTCATTAACTAAATCCTCAATTCCAGCTACTATATCTTCACTAGCTTTTTCTTGAGTACCACTAGATTTTTCACTTATTAAATCCGAAATAGTAGTATTAAGTTCCACTAAATCCTCTTTTAAAGATGCCTCTTCCTTAACTCTTTTTTGCGGTATAGGCTCATCATTATAACTAACTGGACCATAGCTTCTTGGCATAGCACCCGTATTCACCTTAGTAAGAGTCTCAGTCCTATCGACAATCTCCTCTGGTTTATAATTCTTATCAAGAATTCCCCAAACTGGAGATATTACTGGTGTATTAGTAAAAGGCTTCTTTGTTGGTACACTAGCATCATTACTAAGTATTTTTCGGTAATCTCTTACTTCTCTTTCTTGTTTTAAAGGTTCTTTATTGACTTGATAATTGCTTACAACCTCAGTTTTTACTTCTTCTTTCTCTTCTTCAAAGAAAGACAAATCTAAATCTGCATAATTTCGCGATCTAGTTGGAGCATTTTCTCCATAATCAATATCCTGTGGAAAGGAAAAAGTTTTAGGAGCCTCTTCAACTTCTATCTCTTCCTTTTCATCATAAGCCGGAACCTTTATTTCCTTAATCGTATCTTCTTCAACTTCATCATTATGATAGTCAATAAATCCAGTATTCTTATCTTCCTTTTTTGCCTTTTTAGTCTTCTCTGGAAGTTCATCATTACTAACAGGAACCTCTATCACATCCTCGTCAAATAGTATCTTCTTAAATTTATCTACTAAACCCATAATAACTCATCTTCTTTCTTTGATAACATCTGGATCATAATCATCTGATTCATTACCAGTATAAGTATCATCTACTTCATCTAAATAATTGGTATCCCCCGTAGCATTATCAAATATATTTACCTTTTCTTCCGCTGATGCAAATTCATTCTTATTAAGTAAGTTAGCAACAATATCATCAACATAATTAATTGAAGATAAAATAACCAAAGCATTTGTTATTACCTCATTAAGATCATCTTCATTACACTTTACCTCTACCTTAGCATAATTATAT
The DNA here is from genome assembly GCA_950097225.1 of uncultured Bacilli bacterium. Classification (GTDB taxonomy): domain Bacteria; phylum Bacillota_I; class Bacilli_A; order RF39; family UBA660; genus CAG-582. The sequence continues at coordinate 42,032 of CATNCE010000007.1, read as the reverse complement.
ATAACCTTAACTAAAAATGTATCATCTACTTTTTTTACATCAATTATTCCCTTTTTATCCCCATTATTAATAAGTTTACTATAATAAATTGTATCAGAGGTAAAATATACACTCGTCTTTTTATTATAATAAGCCACTAAATCGACAAATAAATAATAATCATAATATTTACTTGAAATTATCTCATTATATTCATCAGTAACTCTTGCCGTTAAAGACCTAGGCAAATAATACTTATATCCCGAATTAACATGATTATATAGTTTATACTTACTAGTCAAAGTCGTATCAACTAAAGTATCTAAACTAACATCATTTATACATACGCACCCACATGTCATCAATGTTAATAAAACAATTAATAAGCTCTTTTTCATAATTCACCTACTCTTGTTAACCTAATTATAGCAAAAAAAAGGACCAATTTAAATACGTTTTTTAATACTACCACTCCTACTTTAAATAATTATATCATATGATAAAAAAAATTAACTATTTTTCCAAATACTTTACAGCATCTAGATAGTTAATTTTAACACCTAAACTCATAAATTTCTTCTCATACTCTGTTTCTACATTATCTATATTCTCATGTTCTAAATCTAAAGAAACACTTTCTAATGTATAGCCAAATTGACTTAAACTCATAATTGAATAAGCAAATAAACCTATATTATCAGTCTTCTGAACAATATGTGGGCTATTAACAAACAAAGACGCATATTTTTCTAAAAAAATGGGACTAGTTAATCTTCTTTTAGCATGTTTACTCTTAGGCCAAGGATCAGAGAAATTTAAATAAATCGCATCTATTTCTTTTTTAAATATTTCATCTATTTGCATAGCGTCTATACAAATTAATTTTAAATTGTCTAACTCTTCTTCCTCAAGTTTTTGAATAGCCCTAACCATTACAGATGCATACTTCTCAATCCCAATAAAGTTAATATCTGGATACTTTTTAGCCATTCCAATGATAAAGTCTCCCTTTCCCATCCCAATTTCTATATGAATTTTTCTCTCTTTATTAAATAATTTCTTAAAATTCCCCTTATAATTCTCTGGATTATTAATTACATATTTTGAAGATGCTACAATCTTATCAGCATCTTTTACATTCCTTAAACGCATTTTTATTACCTCCTTTGTTAACAATATGAAAAATACATCATAAACTAATGTAGGAGTGATTTTATGAAAAAAGATAGAAATAGTTTCTTTTCTCAATTCGGAAGTTATGGATATAACAACCAACCAATGCCTACAATGCCCAATATGAACATGAATATGAATCCTATGCCCAATATGAATGGATCACAAAATTATAACATGGAATCCGATTTGGAATCTCGCATATCTAAATTAGAACGCGAAATAAATCGTCTTGATGCTCGTTTATCTAAGTTAGAATCAACATCTACTGTTATAAATGGTACTACTAATAATACAGATTATAATTTTGCCAATTCAATGTACATGGTTTAATTCTTTAACTTTAACTTACCTAAGGTAAGTTTTTTTATGATATTATTTATCATTGCATGCCCTAAAATAGATTCAAGTAAACCACATTTATAAGATACCCCTACATAAATAAACCCGCCAATAACAGCATTAATAACAATAGTCATAATAGCGCCACTTAAAGTTAACACATTGAATTTCAAAAAATAATTCACAATAAGCAAAACAGCAACCATTATCCCGCTTGGCACCAATGTTTTTAAAATATTCTTAATAGTCTCATGATATGAGATATTTTTTTCCTTTTTCAAACTCGAAAGACCTATAAGAACGGAAATAGAATACCCAATTATACTAGAAGTTATACTTCCCAAAAATGGTTTAAACCCAATGTATTTAAATAAATACATAATTGGTACATCTAATAAAGCATTAAGTAAAAAACCACTTATACTAACCTTATATACTAACTTGTATTTACTTAATGATTGACATATCGTAGATACAATTAGATACAAATTGCCAAACAAAGCTGAGAAAACCATTAAACTTAAAATCATTGGTCCATAGCTATTTGTATCATAAAAAACTGTCCAAACACTCCTTGATAATATACATAACCCTAAGCTAAGTGGCAAAGATATAAAGATAATCATACTAAGTGATTTATTGATTTTGTTTTCTACTTCTTTCGTATCTTTTTTCGCAACAGCACTTACAATAGTTGGAACTAAGCTCATCGTCATTCCCATCGCCATAGCATTAATAATCATACAAATTTTTGGTGACCAAGTACTAATAGCGCTAGCAATAAATTCAACATCTTCCGAATTAAACTGCATATGTTCTAAAGTTCTTAAAACTAAAATTTGATCTGTAAAATTATAGAAATGAGAAACAACACTTATTATAACAAAAGGAACAGCATATAAAACAATTTTCTTAGTAATTTCTTTATTAGTTATTTTATCTTTTTTGGTAGTGTTTTCAACATCTAATTTACTTTTCTTTATCGCATGATGCAAATACAAATAGGCTGCCAAACCGCCAACAAAAGCCCCGGATACAGCAATACCAATGGCCAAAGACAGACTTTGATTGAATACTTTAAGCACCAAATAATAACCTGCTAAAATAACAATTATTCTCAGTATCTGTTCAATTAATTGACTAATCGAAGATGGTCCAATATATTTGTGCCCTTGTAAATACCCCTTAGTAATACTTAAAAATGGTATTAGCAACACTGAAGGAGATACACATCTTACTACAAAAGCTACATCCTCTGCCGTATTAGCCCCATTTAAATCTCCAATAATAAATCGACCAATCTCTTCGGCAAAAACAAACAAAATAATGAATACAATTACCGATATAAAGCTAATTATCTTTCGACCAATTTTATAAGCTCTTCTTTTAGCATCATGCATTTCTAGTGCATTGTATTCACTAATAATCTTGGCAACAGCATCAGGTAAACCTGCACTAGATATTCCCAAAAATATCAAATAAATATTATAAGCATAGCTATAAAGAGCACCACCATTAGCTCCAACGATTTTATAAAAAGGGATGACATAAAGCATTCCCAGTATCTTTACAAAGACAATGGCTAATGTTGCTATAATTGTTCCTTCAACAAAACTATTTTTCTTCATAAAACCTCTTATACTTTATAATTTGTTCCATTTTCTTTATTCAATTTATCAAGACAATAATTCATAATGTCCTTGCGTCCCTTATCATACAAGACTTGTGGAAGATCCCAGCCAGCACGTCTATTTCCTTCGATAAATGTACATCCATCCTCTAAAACAGCTACATCCCAACCAACCATATGAATATTCTCATTGACTAAAGCTGCTTCTAAACACGTTTTCTTGATAATATCCCAATTGGGAATTTGAAATCCATCAAACTTCTTATTAGAAAAAGGATGACATTCATAGACATTATCATCTTTATCAACAGCATTACCAACTAAAATCCCCGTTTCTGGATCAACCAAACAGCCAACTCCACCTTGATGGAAATTATCAACATTATTTATTCCATTTCCAAAGCGCATCATCGCAATCACAATCTCTGATTTGCCATTACAAGCAAATGTCATAACACGCACAGTATTAACACTTGGCGAAGCAAACTCAGAAACATCCTTATGTTGAACGACATAACTTTCAAGCAAAATATCATTACTATTTATCTCTTTATAAAAAGCATCAATATCTTCAATATCCTTAGTAAGCATCTTCTTAACATTCTTTCCAGCTAATCCATTAACTGGTTTATACATAATCTCCTTATGTTTAGCTAAAAATTCCTTTAACTCATCCAAATTTCCCTGATAAAATTTATCACGATCAATATACTTAGCAAAGTTTCTCAAAAAATTAGCCTTAATCGAAAAGAAATCCTTATATGCACTAGGACTAACGATCTCATAAAACTTATCCTGCGTCTTAATCGTCGCATACTCTTTTATTTCCTTCTTAGTTCGGTTATAAAGTTTATAATTTAAATAATCAGAATAACCGGAACCAATCATCATAAAACAATGCAAAAAATTAAACATAAGACCCAATTTACTTTTCCCGGTCTCCTTACTTATTCGATCCAACTTATTTGAAAAATTCTTAAAGTTACCACTTAATGCATACCTAACAATACTCATAAATATTCACCTACACAAAATTATACCATGTATAATACTAATAAGAAACAACTTATATTATCAATAATAGATATAATCACCAATTTACCTATAAACAACTAAAGCTGAAAAGCAAAAAATCTGTTCTTCCGAAAAGACAGAAACGGCTACATTAAACTTAATATCTAGAACCTCTACCCCTGATATAAATTCATTAATAGCTTCCTCTAAATCTTTTTCATGATCAAAATCAAATACCTTAACTTTCATTCTATTCACCATTTATATTTAACAATAAAAAAAGACAAAAAATTGTCAAAAAAAAGCAACAGAATAAAATCCGTTGTCATTTAAATTTTTATACTATTTCCCTGTTCCAGTACCGTCATTACCGCCAGAAGCCCATGGTTTTAACAATGCAGTTTGACAAGCAGCAAACCCATCTGATGAACTAGAGAAATCCTCAACAGTTGAGAACAACCATAATACTACACTAGGTATAAAGAAAATACATACACCAGCAATTGCTCTAAATAGCAATCTCTTTGCTGCTGTCTTTATTTCATCTTCTTTTGATGCTGTTACAGCCTTTCCTAAATCCATAATTCCATAAAAAATTATTATAAATGGAATAGCAATTTTAAAAATTGTTACCGCCCATCCTACAAAAACCAAAATTTGTTGTGTTTGATCACAAAAAGTAGCTAAATCAAATGCACCTAACATAAATACCTCTTCCCTTCATAAATACATTATAAGTTATTATTTAATAATATGTCAACAAAATTACACATTATTGACACTTATATCATTTAATTATCAATTTTAAAGCCCATTTTACGCAAAAAATCATTAATCGGACCTAAATTGTTGTTTCGATCATTTAAAGCTGGTAAATTAAAATACACCTTCAACTTACTTTCGTACTCAAAATCCGGTATTTCTTGATCATTTACAAAACTCTTGTTTAACAAAATCAAATCATTTTTATGCTCAGCCAAAGCATTACGATTCTTTTTCAAAAGCTTAGTAAGCATAATATATGAAGGCTCAATAACATATATAATCTTATCACAAAATTTATCAGCCTCACCAAATTCATTTAAATCAATAAATATTGCTGCAACATCATCATAAAGTTTTAACTTGCTCTCTAAATCATTTTTATTAAAACAAGTCGATAAATTAGGATCGTGATAATAAAGCATATCTTGTCTAAACATCTCTAAACCAATAGCTTGTTGCCCAGATGCATTAAGCTGTCTTACTAACATATTTACAAGACTAGTAGAACCCGCATGATTAGTCAAATTTATAAAGCCAATAATTTGGCGTTTTTTATTAGTACCCGAACTTTGATAAATAACTGCTTGCTCTTCTTTAAAAGCATTACTCTGGCGAACTACTTCTTCTTCGCTAATAACCAAATGTTTTACGCTATCATAGCTATTTGGCGTATTATACAAAAATTTAACACCCTCAAAATTACGCGTAAAATTATAAAAACCACACGCAATTAAATTCGACATATAAAACGAACTATTAACCGTTGCATCATTATTTAATATAATAATAACACGACTTGGATCAACAGATTTAGATAACTCCTTAATAACTTCTAAATTTTGATAATCTTTAATCGAAGTTATATCAATAATCATCTTATTAAAATATAAATTAACAAATTTACTTAATAACTCTTTTAACTCAAATTGACCATCTATTCTCTTTATTATATCGATATCTAAGCGATCAATTATACTCTTATTTTCATTTGCTGTTACAACATTCATTTTTTTATCCTCCTACTTTGACTAGCATCCACCCTTAGTTGTTACACAATCTTCTGGGAAATAAATATTTGCTGTTTCTCCTGTTACATGAAAGAAACTACCCGTATTTACTATCGGCAATGAAACAGAAAAAAACACGTATACCTTATAATAAGAAGCTGATAGTTGACCGCTTGTACTATACGCATCAACCCTTTGAAGACAATAATTAAATGAATCTCCACTAGTTACATCCCAAGCTTTAGTTACAACGTTTTTAGTAACGCCTCCCCAATCCAGAGAATCATTATTAAAAAACGATGCACACTTGCCCTTAGATGAATAGCCTACTTCGTCCATCATTTCCCCAATATCTTCAAGTGCCTCTATATTCGGCCCACCGTGTTTTTCTATTTTTTCTATAATTCCGTCTTTCATTCTAAATGCCTTAGAATAGTTAACAGAAAACGCTAAATAACCAGAAAATAATGCAATAAAAGCAAGAACAATGCCTAATAGCCAAGTAGCTCCTATCGCTTCTCTCATGAATTAAATTCCTTTCTGTTAATTTGCGTCGCCTTTAGCAGGACATTGTACTTCTTGTTCATCATCACAAGTTTCATCTGCACAATAATAACATGTACACATACCACTATCACAATCATCTTCACAACGTGTTACTTGAGAACATCTAGTACTTCTTAATATATTTGCCTTAATTGATGGCCAAATTAGCGTTGTAAATACAACTGAAATAGCTGCGATTGCAACTACTGCAACTGCTGTCATACTTAATTCGCCTGTCGCGTCTTTCATTAAAACATCTCTCCTTTATCATAAACTCATTATACTATTATTATTTTATATATTCAATAATTTATGCGATAATTTTACACTACATTTAAAGTTGTAAGACTTTCTTTAAACCACAATTAACATATGAAAAAATGATTTATAACAAATAAAAAGTGAAATTTTTTATTTAATATCCACTTTGACTTTATAGTTTCCTCAAAAAAAGCTCTTTTTATAAAAGAACTTTTTCATGTTTAAAATAAAGACTTAGAAATTTCGATAACAGGGCGCACACCAATGCCACTACCAAGACCAACGCTGAAGGAACCAAAGTTACCAGTAGAATAAACGCTAAACACATCCGATACGATTTTCTCACTAGGTGAAGAAGTCCAGTATGATGTTGAATACATGTATTCTGGTGCTCCTGCGAATGTTGGATCTTCTGCATTTTCACCATAATCATACCCTGCTTTACATGAATATTTATTCGAATCACATCCGACACTTTCTAACTCCTCTTTTGTTATTAATCGTGTCGTTTTTACTTCTCCATCTAACTCTGCTAATTTTGTTGCATACTCATCTACATGCTCTTTAATTAGACTTATACTATAATCATTTTGTTTTAATTTGTTTTCTTCGGCTACACCTTCATTGGCTTGATTATACTTTTCTTCTGTTGTGAATGGCACTACTCCAGTAAACGGATATTTAGAAATCATACTCCAATTATCCTGCACTTCACCTACTGCCCCTCTAGCACTTGGATCTTGTAATCCTGTTGGGTTTTCTATCGGCACAACTATCCACGAGTCATCCATTGTTGTTCCTCCAACGTGCAAGTTATATCTAGCTATAGCCGAGACATTATCTCCTTCAATATTATAGACATAGAATGATTCACTACCTAAGGTGATTAAATCCCCTACAGATACCTCACCATTACTATCATTATCCTCAGTTATCTTCCATGCACTTTTTACTTTATCAGCTGGTGTTCCATCAGCCACTTCTTCTCTTGAAATGGCACTTCCAACTATCTCACATGATATATTAATATCAAGTTCATCCTCAGTCACAGCTGATGCCAACTCAATAGTTAATGTCCCTGTTCTAGTTTCCGTAGCTGGTAAAATAGTAGTCGTATCAAAGACATTAGTAATAATAAAATGTCTACTATTATTCGTACATTCCATAGCGACATGTGCATCATACTCACGACTTCCATTTGTTACATCATAATTAAGAACATACTTTTCACCAACTAAACTCATACTATGCGTAAATGAAATATGTGTATCATCCTGAATTAACCCATTATTCTTACTTCCATTCTCAACAACCTTAGAAAAATACACATCAAACTCTTCTTTATTAACAGACACCATAGCTTTACTGCTTATAACAAGAGTTGTTGTAACTGTAGCAAAACCAATTACAAGAAACAAAATACCTAAAAATAATATACTTCTTCTTCTCATAAATACATCCATCCTACTTTACCTAATTTTATCATGATTAATATATTATAAATATAAACTATTTAAAGTAATTATCATTAACATAATACATAGCGCCTGTTTCACCATTTACTTTAAAAGTATATAAGTCACCTACAACCGGTAAATTAAAACCAAAAAATACATCTATTGAATAATAATACTTAGCTTCCTTCCCATCTTTTTCATCGATAACATTTCGATAAACACAATAATTCTGTGGCGTATCTGGACTTTCTGTAACTGTCCCATTTAATACTCCAAAGTACTTTTCTCCATTACTAGGCTCTCGACATAAACCTCTTTGGCGATAACCATTATCTCTAACTAAACCATCTAACTCCGCTTTACTAGTATTATTAAAACCTTCATATTGTTCCAATCTAGTAATCATCGAAGTCTTAAGTTTATAAGCATTACTATAATTTATTTGAATAGATATATAGGCAATTAAAACCATCATAAATACTAATACTATTGAAAACACCCATGCTCCACCAATAGAATTACGCATATCAATCATCCCTATCTAAAAAAATTATACTAATTATTCTACCTATAAACAACTTTATTTACATGAAAAAAAGAAGCAATTTACACTTCTTCTATTCGTATTTATATTTTCCCTTGCTCTTCATCAAATAGCGGTACAAGAAGAAACTTGCCCCTATTAAAATACTAATCAATAAAACTATTATTATTATATATTTCCAAGTATTTGAATTCTTCTTAATTTTGATAGTATACTGACACATCGTTCCATCTTCAGCACGAACATCAATTTTAATAACACTACGATTCTTTAAATTTTCGTTACCTGTTACTTCATAAGTAGCATTTTCTGTATCTGTTGGCACGACTTCCAAATTAATTGCCTTAGCTTTTTTAGGAAGCGTCAATTTATAGTTATAATTATTTTTAGAAAAATCAAGAGGATACTCTTCCGAATATATATTAGCTAATGTACAATCATTAGATAAATTGGTATAACGTTTAACCTTTAATGTTACTTCTTTAGTTTCCCCAGTTAAAGACGTTACCACAATTTTAATCTCATGATCTTCATTTGGCATATCTGTGTTTCCAGTAATACTTACTTGTGCACGTTCATCTTCAAGTTCTACTTTAACATCTACTTCTGTAATATCATAAAGCATCTTTATTGTATAACTATCTTTAGAACTATCATATTTTATATCCGTATCATTAACCAATATTTTTTTTATATTAGTACTACTTTGAACCTCTGTAGTAGTCGTAGTTGTTGTTTCAACCTGAGTCGTAGGATTAGTTGTAACAACTGGTTTTGTAGCTGTTGGTTTATTGGTAGTTGGTCTTTTTGTAGTCGTTGGCTTTTTTGTAGTTGTTGTCGGAGTTTGTGTTGTTGGACGATTAGTTACTACTGTTGTTTTTCCTCCTCCACAATCAAATTCTTGACCATTAGAAGTCTTACCACAATCGACAAACTCTACTGTCGTACAAAACTTTTGCCCATAAAAATTACAAGAACCTGTATACCCACTACAACCTGTATTAATAAGACTTACATAAGGATTAGTATTACCATTAGCACAACTATAATCTTGTGGTGTCTCACGCGTTTCACTCTTATTATATACACCATACGAACAAGTTACCTTATAACAACGTTTATAATTATAAGTCCCATTTATCTTCAAATAACGATCCGCAAAAGCATTACAACTAGCATAGTCTAATGCACTAACCGAGCCAGAAAAAGAAATTAGTCCCACAACCATTACTATCAACAACCATATTTTTTTCATCAAATTCACCTTAATTAAATTATAAAGTATCGTCATCTACTTTGCAACAATCAGTTGAAAATTATAACACATGCTTTACTATCTACGACTCTCACTTACTAACTCTAAATCTTCTGTAAGCTGCTTAATTCTCTCTATAATTCGTCTAGCTTTGACAATATCAACAGAATCTTTAGTCGAAGAAAGATGAACTTCTAATTCTGATAAAGTCAAATTGCTAGTAAAAAATGTCGGTAACTCCGCATCCATTCGATATTGTAAAATCGTCCCTAGTATTTCATCTCTATTCCAAGCAGTAACAGTTTCTGCTCCAATATCATCAATAAGCAAAATATCTGTTGTCTTAAGCAAGTACATTTTTGCCCCAAAATCATCATTAAAAGACTCTTTTAAAACGCGCAACATTTCCGAATAATAAATAATAGTAGTGCTAACTTTCTTGCGAGCAAGCTCATTTAGCAAAGCCGCAAGTATATAGGTTTTTCCTGACCCGAATGATCCATGTAAATAACAGCCTTTAATATTTTTATTAGTCTGATAATCCGTATAAAATTTCTTAACCCACTTTATAACATGAGCACGCTTTTTGTCAGTAAGATCAATACTCGCCATTTTAGCATTGCGAATAGCTAAGGGCTCCTCAAAGATATTAGCTTGATATTTCTTTTCTTCCAAATCTTCCACTTTATACTTACAAGCCACATAGTCAAACTTTAATCTATCATCATCTATAACTTTAGGATAATTAACACATCCTGCAACTTTATTTTTACACTCTATTAAATGCTTACATTTCTTACAATTCTCTAACTCTAAAACTGTCCCCTCTAACTTAGATGTATACTTTTGAGCAACCTTTTCATTGATCTTTAATCTAGTTACTAATTTTTTAAAATTCTCATCTTTTAATGCTAAAACATAATTCTTATGTAGTTCATAATCTAAGTCATTAACTAAATAATCTGAACTAGTATCTTTTACACTTTTCATAAAAATCACCTAAATTCTTCAAACATACTCTCAAGCTCTTCAATCTCTGCTTGGCTCATCTCTTCACTCTTATTTTCTTTAAACATCCACGCTGGAGCCTTAACTTCTTTGACATTTTTATTTTCATAGACTTTCTTTACTACTTTTTTATGTCCCTTCTCTGCGATCTCCATTGCCTCAGGAACCGTCTTTATTCCTTTACGTGACCAAGATGATGCAATAGTCTCCAAATAAGATTGATTGAGTTTACCATCATTAACCATTAAAGCATAATCGATTAAAACATTTATGACCCCCACTGGCAAATCAAAATCTAAGGATAGATGTTCAATCAACTTCAAATCTCTTGGCGTTGGTTTAATACCCTTATTTTTTATTTTCAAAAAATCATAAGGTTTAGTATTTTCAAAAGCATATATCATCTTAGCCCGATTCGAATTATCTCCAACAGGTGTCTTTAAATGCTCTGGCTGACTTCTAAACACCAAAGTTGGTAAACTACCATTATTATTATATTCATAATTCTTTCTAGCAGCTTCTCTTAACTTATCTTTATTAATCATCCCAAGTTCATCAATAACTAAACGCAAAATCTCACTCATTTTAATCGTATCAATATTGTATATAAACGACAACTGATTAATAAGTTCTTTAACCTTCTTATTAAATGTTCTAGGATTAATCATCCCTTTAGGCAAAGACACCTCCAATAAGTCAAAATCAATAACATTATTAACACTAATATTTTCTTTAGTCTGTTTTCTTATCGTCTCATCATTAGCTTCCCTCGGTGTAACTGCCTTAAACGCACTATTCATACTAGCTGTTATCTCTTCATATCCCATTTTATTAACAGCATGTTTTTTATAAAAAGCAACTAAGTTATTATATTCATTTTCGCCAATATTATTTAACAAAAGGACACTTAAAATCGGATGATTAAAAAACTCATATGGTGACAAAGGTGAATATAATTCATATATAAATTCACTTATATTCTCTCCCTTTTTTATATAACTTTTTAATAATCCTAATGCCTCTAAACTTTTACGTCCTTCCTTTATAACTTCTAAAGAACTTTTTAAAATAGTCATAAGATGATGATGTGTATAATCCTTACTTACCATTTCCCTTTTATCTAAATCACTCCACAGAGTTAAATATAGACTTACGGCAATCGGTCCAATAATGGGTTCATAAAGACTAATAATAGTTTTCTTATCAATCTCCGTTAACACAGTTTGATTAACGACCATATATGTATCAGCTGGAAAAACATTATTATTCATCATCACCACTACCTATTCTTACTTTCGCTTACGATACTCCAAACGCATATTATCTAATTTACGTTTATACTCCTCATTATTTTTGATAGATGTACGCGCAAATAAATCTTCATAATCAAGAATACTAATACGAGCATCATCAAGTAGTCCATTAGCAAGACTCCTATTAAATCTAGCAACTAATTCTTCTTCCTCTTTAATATCCATCATAAAGAGAAAATACAATTCCCCAATAAAACTTTTAATAAGTTCTCTATCAACATCATTTTCTAAAACATACTTCATAGCTCCATAAAAATCCCTCTTCTTTAGTAAAGAAGAAATTACAGACGCATGTCTAGAAAAACTATCCGTGACTATTGTATCAGTAACTACATTACCAACATATTGCTTTGTATATAACACATTTGTTAATAAAAATAAATATTTCTTTAACAACACCTTTTCCTTAAAACTCCAATTTTTAAGAACCGTATTAAAACTAATATTTCTTAATATTTCAAACCCTTGTAAATAATATCCATTATTTATGCAATACTCTAACCTTGCATCATCACTTGCAAACGATGACAAATCAGCTAAATCAAAATAACTTTGATCTACTGCATTATTATTGGCTAACCAATGTAAATATAAAATATTTAATAAATGAGCATAACACATCGAATAACATTTGTCTTGTTCTTGGAGTAACTTAGTTGTTAAATCATCAATTTGTTCATTAGTTAAAGTCTTATTATTGTTAGCTATTTCTAACAATTCAGTATATAAATTAAGAGGATTATCATCTGTTTGAGTATTTTGTTCTTTAGTATAATTTATATCATCAACAATCATTTTATAAATTTCAAATTCACGTTTATTCACGGCTAAATCAAGGAATGTGTCAATACTCTCATTTATTTCATCAATATCTTCACAACTTATAGCTTCAAAAAAACGTTTAAAATTATAACTACCCTCATTTTGATAAACATGGTATTGCTTCTTAAAAGTCCCATTGTTTACTTTATAGACAATTCTTATTAATTTTAACACGAATGTCTCTGTTCGAGTAAGTCCTTCTCTATCCCTTTTTGCCTTTAAAACATTAAACAGCATCTCATAATTACGATCATAAACTTCATCATATAGCGCATCTTCCGTAAGGTTAACAACTGCCTTTAAAGTATTCGTTGACCCTTCATCCTCTTTTTTCTCACTAACTGACTTATTAACAACGCTTCCATATTTTTTATCAAGATCATACATTTCAGATAATATAATTTTAAATGCATTTAAACTTTCAGAAGTACTGTTATAAGTGATTTTTCCAGAAATACTAAAAGCTTTTTTATAATCATTTTTATCTAAAGCGGCATTAAAAACAGCAAAATCACTTACAAAACTAGAATAATCTATATCATGCTCGATAAATCCATGATGATTTTTCTCCATATCAAAATAAAATTCTAACATTTGCATCATGCGTAAATTATTAAGATATTGTTTATAATTGCCATTTCCACCAGCTTTTACCCATAAATTGATATATTCATAAGCTTTTGGATAGTCCCCAAACCTAAAGCAACTCAAATAACTCGAATAAAGATTTTGTAAATTAACAACAGGCATAACTTCTTCCTTTGCCTTATTTGCTTCTAAATTTTCATCTTCATTTTTACGAACATAATTAGATAAACTCACTAACAATACTTCTATAATATTTAAAAAAATACTTTTTTTACTTGATAAACCAGTATCCCTAGAAACTAATTTTAAAGCTGTCGCATAATCTTTTTCATTAATAGCATTATCAATATCGACAATTATATTCCCTGTGCTTTCTTGACAACTCCCAATTTCAATTTCTTGACCATTTTCAGCGTATTTAACGATCTCAATTAACTTTTTAATAATTGATATCTTCCTTTTATTACCAAATTCTTTATTGATTTCTTCTAATTTAATAGCACATTCCAAAGCTTCATCATATTTTTTCGCTCGTACATGATCGTACACTAAGTGCAATAATCGAGATATCTCATTAGCATAATTAGATGTCGCTTCTTTTATACGTTCTCTTTTTACAACTTCATTAAGTAATTCATAAAATAAAATAGTACTATCATAATTAGTCTTTAAACTTTTATACTCCTCAGTTTTATAACGATCTAAATATTCTAAAGCCTCATAAAACTGCCCTTTATATAGATGTTCTTTAAACAATAAATAATAATCAAAACGCTTATTTGAAGGTGGCACATCAGAAACTTCCCATAACTCATCAAGCACACTAAAATCATAATTTCCTAATAATTCTTTAAGTAACGTAAAATAAATACGCATATGACTATCAAAATCATGAGTCTCTTGATAACCATAATTTTCCATTAAAACTTTATAAGCCTTATCAAAATCGTGACGCATTACTAACTTTTTAAATAAATAAAATGTAAGTGAACGATTTCGCGAATTCCCCTTCATTTCTTTCTTTTTAACCTTAACTAAATATAAACCACGCGATACCTTTTCTAAAGTCCCGCTTTCCATCAAATTCTTTATACAGTGTGAATTAAAACCAAGTTCATTTAATTCTTTTGCTCTTAATTCCTTTCCACTATATTCTAAAAGTTTTTTTGATGCTTCTTGTATAACTTTCATAGTCTTCTCCTTTATACATTTATTTTAACACATCATTATTTTTAGGTATATAAAAAGAAGAAATTATTTACTAGTTTCTTCCTCTTCTTCATCACCTGAATCTTCCTCGTCTTCTGGCAATTCAATTTCTAACCCTAAAGCCGATAACTTTTCTTTAAGTTCATTCATTTCAAGATCTTGATTATTATTTATTTTTATTCCCATATTAAACCTCTTGAATAACAGCGATTATCATCGGCTTACATTCAGTTTCATGATAGAAATATTTACTTAATTCTTCTCTTATTTCATTTTTTATTTGATTATAATCAACATAAGATGGTGTCGTATTAGCCTCAATTATTCCCAAGCTAATTCGCTTTATCTCCTCGATCATCTCTAGAGAATCTTTAACATAGATAAATCCTCTAGTAGTAACCTCGGGTCCTACCAAGACTTTCTTGCTTTGTTTATCTATTGTTGCTGAAATAAGCATTATACCATTTTCTCCCAACATTTCACGATCTTTAATAACTAACTCACCAACATCATCATTCGATTTACCATCAATCAAGACCTCTTCAACCTTTATAGTTTCAAAATTATCCTTTAGAGCCCCATCAATGAATGTTACAACATCTCCATTTTGCTTAAGAATAATATTGCTAGCATCCATCCCTAGTGAAGAAGCTAAATTAGCATTATTAACCATTAAACGATATTCACCCTTAACAGGCATATAATACTTTGGTTTTACTAAATTTAACATAATCATCAAATCTTCTTGTGAAGCATGATGTAAAATTGTTTTCTCTTTAGGAATCGTAATACTATTAGCACCCATCATAGCAATTTCATCTTGTATATGAACCAATAATTTCTCATTGGCATCATACTTTGGTTCTGCAAACACAAATGTATCCGTCGGTTTTAGTTTAATAAACTTATCATTCCCTGTTACTATTCTAGAAACAGAAACATAAGGTTTTTCCCTATCATCACAAACCAATAAAATACATCTTTGCGTATCAACATCTGATAAATCCCCAATAATTCCCGGTTCCACATGTAAATAGCCATTACTTATCGCCATATTGACAATATTTTGAAGCTTTTTTCCCATAATAACGATCTTTCGATGCATATTTTTAGCAGCATCAAATATCTCACTTATAGCATGTAGATGTACTGGTAAGACAGATATTATCAATCTTCCCTCCGTATGATTCATTGTATCTTTAAACCAATTAGTTAGACGATGATGAGGACTAGTATGGCCTGGAACCTCGGAAAAAGAAGACTCACTTAACAAGCAAAGAACTCCCTGTTTTCCAACATAAGCAATCTTTCCTAAATCCATAGCATAATTATCATCCATGGTAGGATCAATTAAGAAATCTCCCGTATAACAAATCGCTCCATCTTTAGTATTAATAACATACATAACCGCATCCGGAACCGAATGACTTACATTAATCGGAAATACTGAAACATCACCAAAAGAAACTTTTTTATGCGCTTTTATTTCTACTATATTTTTTTCATTAAGTCCTTCTAGTAATAAGTATTCCTTCGTATATTTAGTAGCATACACCTTAATATTTGGAAGTTCACTTATTAAATCAAAAACCCCTCCCATATTTTCTAAATGTGCATGTGTCAAAAATACACCGACAATTCGTTCCTTATTTTTTACTAAATACTGATAATTAGGCAAAATATAATCAATCCCATATATACTATCGGTTGCATATTTTAAACCACAATCTAAAACAAATATCTTTTCATTTATTTCTACAACATAAGTGTTTTTACCACTCTCATTAAGTCCGCCTAAGGCGAACACTTTAATTTTACTCATTTTTTTCCTTCTTTCAAAAAAGAAATAAAGCGCCCATCAGTAGACCCATTATAGCATAACTCCAAAACTTTTTAAAGTTTTTATTAAAAAAAGTCCAGAAATCCTCTTATTTAACTATCAAAATGTAAACCATTGCCAAACAAAATTTAAATAAACAAAAAATAGCAAAGAAAAAAGTCTTCTAAAAGACTATTAAAATTTACTGCAAGTAATCCTCATTGATATCCATATCATCATTTTCTTCATCATCGAATATCTCTTCATAATCATCCATTTGATCCTCAACACTTACTCGAACCATCGTGTCTCCTATTACTTCAACCCCCATTTGTTTATCAACTGTTAATTTAATAACGCCATCGACAACTTCAACATCACTAACACTTGGTTGACTCAAGCTCCTAACAATTATTTCGGAATTATTATTGATTTTAGAGTTTTCCTTTAATTTAACTTTCATCGGATCCTGATAGTTAAATTTCTTAATAATGACGTTCGTTTTAGTATTATTATCATAAGAATACCAAATATTAACATCATAATTACCATTAACTACTACTACTTCATTTAAAATGTCCCCAGAAAAAGTATGATTAATAACCCAACACCCTAAAACATTATCAATCTTCTCACCTAAAGTAACTTCTCTATTCTCGCGAATGGTCTTTTTACCCTTTCCAATAACCGCCTTTGTAACAATCTCTTTATAATAAGCCATAAGTAACCTCCTGATATATAGTATGCAATTACTAGAAATTGTTTAATAAAATATGCTATAATTGACTCAGGTGATAAAATGGAAAATTGTATTTTTTGCGACATAATTACTGGCAACATTCCCAGTAAAACTATTTATGAAGATGATATCATCAAAGTAATAATGAATATCAATCCTGAAGAAAATGGCGACTTATTAATTTTAACCAAAAAGCACTTTACTAATGCTTTAGAAACTGATGAAAAAACACTTAATCACATTAATAAAGTTATTAAAAGTATGTCTGCTTCTTTAATAGAAAATCTTAATGCAACGGGAGTAACCATATCAACAAACACTGGTTCTAACCAAGAAATTAAACACACCCACTATCATATAACTCCCGGTTATGAAAATAAAAATCCACTAGTCGATATCGCAATTATTTACGATAAACTAATTTAGACAGAAAAATCTGTCTTTTTTCATGCCAATAAAAAAGGATAAGTTAAAAACTACCCTTTTACGACAATATTAACAATTTTACCTTTAATAACAATAACTTTTACTATTTCTTTTCCTTCGATATGACGTGAGACATTTTCATCATCAAAAGCCGATTTTTTTATCTCATCTTCTGTTGCATCAGCCTTACATACGATTGTTCCTCTTAATTTCCCATTAACCTGAACCCCTATCGTAACCTCATCTAAGACGATCTTTGCCTCATCAAATTCTGGCCAAGATTCATATGCAATAGTATCATTGTGTCCTAAAACAGTATTCCAAAGTTCTTCGGTAATATGTGGAGCAACCGGATTCAATAATTTAATAAATCCCTCTGCATATTCTCTTGGAAAATTACTCTCTTTATATACAGCATTAATAAATACCATCAACTGACTTATAGCCGTATTAAATGCTAAAGCCTCATAATCTCCCGTAACTTTCTTAACTGTTGCATGATAAATTCTTTCTAAGTTTTCATTTCCTTCATCGCTTATTTTATTTTCATCTGTATATAAACGCCAAACACGATCTAAAAACTTTTTAGCCCCTTCAACACCTGTTGAACTCCATGGTTTAGATGCTTCTAAAGGTCCCATAAACATCTCGTAAAGACGCAAAGTATCTGCTCCATAATCGCGAATAATATCAGATGGGTTGATAACAAACTCTGGAAATCTTTTTCCCATTTTTATGCCATTTTCCCCCAAAATCATGCCCTGATGAACTAATTTTTTAAATGGTTCTTTAGTAGGTACTAAACCTTTATCATAAAGATATTGATTCCAGATACGAGAATATATCAAATGTCCAACTGCATGTTCTGGTCCTCCAACATATAAATCAACTGGCATCCAGTGCTTCAATAATTCGGAGTCAGCAAACACTTCCTCATTGTTTGGATCAATATATCTTAAAAAATACCAACTAGATCCCGCACTTCCTGGCATAGTTGAGGTCTCTCTAATCCCCTTCTTACCATCGTGCTCATAATTTTTCCACGAACTTGCATTTTCAAGTGGAGCAAGTCCATTGTGTCCTTTATAATCATCAAGTTCTGGTAAAACAAGAGGTAACTCCTTATCCTCTAAAACATAATCAGAGCCATCCTCCATATGCACGATTGGAACAGGTTCCCCCCAATATCTCTGTCTTGCAAAAATCCATTCACGCATTTTATAATTAACTTTTCGACATCCAGCCTGATTCTCTTCTAGCCAATTAATCATTTTATCAATGGCTTCTGTCTTATTTAAACCATTTAACCACTCGGAATTAATATGTATGCCATCTCCCGTCATGGCACCATCACTATTACCATCTTCATCTTGCAAAACTTGAATAATTGGAATATCAAATTTTTTAGCAAACTCATAGTCTCTTTCATCATGAGCAGGTACTGCCATAATAGCTCCTGTCCCATAGCTTGCTAATACATAATCACTTATATAAATTGGAATGCGCTTATCATTAACAGGATTAATTGCATAAGCTCCAATAAATACTCCTGTCTTCTCCTTATTAAGCTCTGTTCTCTCCATATCATTCTTTAATGAACAAGCTGCCTTGTATTCTTCTACACTAGCACGCTTATCATCAGTTGTTATTTTATCAACCAATTCATGTTCTGGTGCTAAAACACAATATGTGGCTCCAAAAAGCGTATCACATCTAGTAGTAAAAACTGTAAATTTATCACTATATCCATCAACACGAAAATCAACATGCGCTCCGATTGACTTGCCAATCCAATTCTTTTGAATTTCTTTAGTTGAACTTGGCCAATCAATAGTGTCTAAGCCTTCCAAAAGCGCATCAGCAAAAGCCGCTTGATCTATGCATAATTGACGCATATTCTTTCTAACAACAGGATATCCGCCTCTTTCACTCTTGCCATCGATTACTTCATCATTCGATAAAACGGTTCCTAACTCCTCACACCAATTAACTGGCATATCAATATATTTAGCGTATCCATCATTATACATATTTTTAAATATCCACTGTGTCCATTTATAATAAGATGGCTCTGATGTAGCAATAACTCGGTCCCAATCATAATCAAATCCTAATTCTTTTAACTGCTTAGTAAACGTCTCAATATTCTCATTTGTAAATTTACTAGGATGATTCCCTGTTTGTACCGCATATTGTTCAGCTGGAAGCCCAAATGAATCATATCCCATTGGATGTAAAACATTAAATCCTTGCATTCTCTTCATTCTAGATATTATGTCTGTTGCCGTATATCCTTCTGGATGTCCAGCATGTAATCCTACTCCCGATGGATAAGGAAACATATCAAGAGCATAAAATTTTGGCTTAGAAAAATCTCTTATATCTGTCTTAAATGTTTTATTATCTCCCCAAAACCCCTGCCATTTTTTCTCGATTTCTTTATAATTATATTCCATAAATTACCAACCTTTCTTTTTTAAAATATAGCCAATTAGATTATACATTACAATAATTAAAATTATACATATCACAAGGGAAATAAACATCGCAAAAAAATAATTTATATTCCCCACTAACACAATAAACATAGGTACCGATATTATAAATGTATTAGTTAAAATAATTATCATTGATAAAGTTCTGACTCGTTTTTTATTCATACTAAGATTATACTTCCTAGTAATAAATACAAAACTCTTAGCTAAACCAAGTTCATCCTTGCGCCTTTTTAGCAAGTACTGAAAAACATAGAGGACTAAAAATACGATAAGAAATATAAGTGCATAAAGCGTTACTAATTTCATATATCCCTCCAAAATAAAAGCGGCCCATCCTAAAGGACGAAAGACCGCGGTACCACCTTAATTATACTCTAAACTGATAAAGAAGTTACCCTATCACATCCAAAAATAAGTTCAATTAAATTTCTCTATTATCTTTCACCAGCCGATAACTCTCTAAAAGATTCCTTTAATCTACTACTTTTTCTTCATCTGCTTAACAAGGATTATACTAAACTTCTGCTAGATAATCAAGAAGTTTTAAAAATAAATTAACGTAGCGTTTATTAACACCTATTTTTCTTAATTTGCGCACCTCAATACGCTTTTGTTTAACATCCATATCACTAAGAAGCGTCTTGCCAATAACATTCTTAATCTTGGTCTGTATTGGCAAATCATTTAAAATAGATTCAATATCATCATTTATTAAACGCTTAGCATCTATTTCCAAATTCTTTCCCTTAACAGAAATAGTAACCTGTTTTAAAGTCGATAAAGCAGGCATTTCAATGACAAAATCATTATCATCGACATAACTCTCTGCTCCCTTAACTTTTTCATTGCCAATTCTTATTGTAACTTCCTCTGGTTCACGAGTATTCCTAAATCTTATTCGGTAAGCTCGATAAGCGGGAATTATTCCACTTTTACCAGCAACTGGACGAATCGTCACTGTATAATTGTTTTTCTGATAAGTATAATCGATATCTGATACAATATAGTATTCACTTTCATAAAGCGATGATAGCCCATCATCTTCATAAAGTTCATAAGTATTACTTTGTCCAGGGAATATCTGTACTTCCATTGCCTTCGGTGGATTAGTATCGTTAATAGCGCGTTCATCCAAAATTGCCATAGGAATAATTGTTCCTGCTTTTGCAAATACTGGATAATCTTCTAGCTTATAAAAAGTCGTATATCTTTTACCTCCGGCATATCTTTTTCCCGTAGTAAAATCATACCATACGCCTTCTGGCAAGAATAATTTTAAAATAGTTCGGTCCATCAACATATCTTTTTTAGTCGTGATTGGCGCAACAAAAAGGGCTGAACCAAAATAATACTCTGAGCGATACAAGGGTTCATCATATATCTCTGGATAACGATAATAAAGAGGCTGAACAACTGGCAACCCGGTTTTCGAATAACGGAATGCCTCACTATAAAGATATGGTATTAGCTGATGACGTAAACGCAAATACTGATTAACTACTGATTGAGTTGTAATATCCCACACCCAAGGCTCACGTTTATAATATCTTCCTTCATCAGCCGAAAGACGTAATATTGGTGAAAAACAACCAAATTGTACAAATCGTGAATATAACTCCCCGTCTTCTACTCCATCTGTATATCCACCAATATCATTACTTATCCAAGATAACCCTAAATTAGAAGCTGTAGAATTATAAGTTGGCATCATCTCTAAATTTTTCCAACTAACTAAAGTCTCTCCTGTATAGTGAATTGGATAACGATGTGCTGCTATTCCTGCATTACGAGCAAAAGTTACGCCTCGACGATTCTTAATCTGTTTAAAATCATTGAAATGATAATGTGTTAAAGCCCGCAAATTAGTTCGATCATTGACATTATCATAATCAATCCAGAAAAAATCAACACCAAAATTCATAAGTGGATGAATTAAATAATCTAAATAAGCACTCAAAACATTTTTATTGAATACATTAAAAGGTAATTTAACATCTCCTTCTAAACCCGAAGCATTTTTAAATGGCAAAAAATAATCTTCATTTTTACTAATACCTTCCATTGGATTAACTTTAACAGCCAAACGAATATATTTAGTATGCAAAAAATCAATTAAACGCTTTGGTTTCTTAAATAGTTTTTCATCAAAAGATAAACCCGATTCCATCTTAGGATTTTGTCTATGCCATTTATCTCCTAACATCAAAACTGCTAATGGTATTCGATTTTTATTAAATTTATACACTAGTTGTTCGATGTCCTTAGCAGCATAAGCCGTATTACGATTCCACCATACGCCAAGAGTATAACGTGGTATTAAAGGCGGATACCCTGTAAGCGTAAAATAATCGCGCAAGCAAGCTCCAAAATCACGACGATACATAAATAAATACGTGTCTATTCGCTTATCACTGCGTTTGCCCAAAGTACCATCTTCATTGAAGATAAGTGTATGTGCATCATCCAAAGAGACAAACCCATCAGTGCTATAAAGCCCTTTTCCATACTTCGCTTTCCCATCAGCCCCATCCAAAGAAAAAGTAGTTCCTTTAAAATTACGTACTTCCGGATGACCAAAATACCAATATTTATCTGTACCATTTAAGTCAACACGCAAATACTGATCAGGCGCTACTTTTGTTCCAACAAACGGCATTTCCTTCTGATAAGTCAAAGTAAAATATGCTGTCTTAATTGTTAAATAGGCATTATCCTCTGTTTTCTCAAATTTAATAACGGGAAACTTACGATTCATTACTAATTCCGTTGGTCGATCCTCAAATACTCCAGTCTCTGAATACTCAAGACGCACTAATAGCTCTGATAAAACAGTTATTCGATATTTATTTCCCTTTATAATATTATTTGTACTCGGTAAAATTTTCGCATAATTCATTTTAAAATGTTCCTGTAATTCCGCCATAACATCACCCTATTTCCTACTATTAATTTTAACATAAACTAATTATTTATTAAAGATAAAAAAATATATGTTATAATAAACTTTCGTTAAGGAGAAAAAAATTATGATAGATACACATACCCACATCAATTCCCAAAATTTAGAATACCTAAAAAAAGAATTAATAAGAATTAACAATCTAAGTTACGTTGACAAAGTAATTAACATTGGAATTGATTTAGATACTAGTAAAAACGCTATAGCTATTGCTAATAATTATTCTAAGTTCTACTGCTGTATTGGCACTCAACCTCTAGTTCAAGATGATGAAACAGATTTACTAAACTTATATAATCTTAGTTATAACAAAGATAAAATTGTTGCTATAGGAGTAAAAATTAACACACAATATTATCTAGATAGACAGCTAAAAAACCTTTTCATATCTATTGAAATTGCCAATCTATTAAAACTACCAGTTGTTATCTATACTAATAATGCTAATCTCATAATTTTAGATATCTTAAAAAGACATCGACCTAAATATGGATTCGTCTTACGCAACTCTAATCCCTCTACAGACGACTTACGAGAAATTATGAAAATGGATGGCTACATAGCAATTGGTAATAATACTGAAAAAAGCACTTTATCAACAGCCGAAAACATGCCTTTAGATTATATAATCTTCGAACTTAATTCTAGAAAAACAACCAGCAATCCTAAAGGGGATGAAAATAGTCCCTTTAAGAGAATAAGCGAAATACACCACATGGATGCCGAAGAATTAGAGTATCGCTTAGACACTAATGCTAAAAGACTATTTCAAAAACTAAAATAAGCACTTAAAAATGAGCTGCTTATTTCCTACAAGTCGACTATAAAATCGTTGACTTTTACCCGTATCTAGTGTATATTACTAAGTGCGTAGTGGCAGTATTTATATTTCTTTATTGATGTGTTTAATTGAAATAGTTCTAGTAACTTAAACTGCCTAAGGGAAAGATCATTAAACACCCTAGTAAATGGAATATAAAAAACGCTTTACACGTAAAAATATAGAAAGGAGATTATTTATGTCAAGATATACTGGTCCAGCTTACAAAAAATCAAGAAGATTAGGTTTTTCTACTTTAGAAAATGGTAAGGATATCGCTAAAAGACCTTATGCTCCCGGACAACATGGTGCAGGTCGTAGAAAAAAAGTTTCTGAATATGGTATCCAATTACAAGAAAAACAAAAAATCAGATTTATGTATGGTTTAAATGAAAAACAATTTAGACGTACATTTGATAAAGCTTCTAAAATGCAAGGTATTCATGGTGAAAACTTCTTAAAATTATTAGAATCAAGACTTGATAATTTAGTTTATAGAATGGGTATGGCTAATACTCGTCGTGCTGCTAGACAAATCGTTAACCATGGACACATTTTAGTAAATGGTAAGAAAGTTAATATTCCTTCTTATCAATGTAAACCTGGAGACATCGTTAGTGTTAAAGAAAATTCTCTTGAACACCCAGCAATAAGATTAGCACTTGAAGCTAACATCACAAAACCAGCTTTTGTTGAATTTGATAGCAAAAAATTAACTGGAACTTATTTAAGATTACCAGAAAGAAGCGAACTTAACGCTGAAATTAATGAATCTCTAGTAGTTGAATTCTACAACAGATAAAAATGCAGATACAACTGCATTTTTTCTTTGCATAATAAAACCTCGTTTCCATTTATTATTCAAAACGAGGTTTTTTTGCTTCTTCTTTTTGTTTTATTAATCTAGTAATCATATTAATAATCTTTTTTGACCCCGACATATTATTTTCATCTTCGGTAATCAACGTAAAAGATATATACTTTTTCAAATCGGCTAGCTCCTGAATATGAAGAGTTTTCAAAAATTCCACATAATTATCATCTTCTAAAGATGATCGATAATTATTAAATAATGAACTAGTTCTTATTCTGTACAAGTCTTGATTAACTATAGCCTCGACAAAAGGGCGAATCGCCATTACTCTTTTTAATGCATCAACTCCCCCTAGCTCTTCAAAAGCTCTATTCATAAAATCATCTAGTTCTCTCTCATTTAAAATTGCCAACAACTTTGATAATGATTCGTCATCAAAAGCATTCAAACCATTCTCTTTAATAGCATTAAAAACCTGCTTAATCTTCTCATTACTAGTCATTATCATAATATCAAACCCTATCTTTGCATCAAATAATTATTAATAACCTCTTTAACACTACTCTCATAATCTTTAAAAGAAGCAATGAATACTTTAATAAAAATATTAAAGTGACGTTTGTTAAATACATCATAAATTCTACGATATACTTCATCAACAGCTACAACACGCGCTTTAAGTCCATCTGTTGGAGCATAAGTCTTTGTCTTGCGAACTACCGAATTATATTGTTCAACTAATTTCCCCAAATCAATATCTTTTTTATATATTTGAGCTAACTTATATTGATCATAACTACTAGCTCCTGTAATAATAGAATTCATAATTAAATTAGCGTCATCTTCCCCATAATCGTTGATATTGCTAACAACATATAAATTCATAAAATAATATCCCAAAACGACGATATTATTAAATACATAAGGATCAGCAATGAATTTCTCTTTTTTTTCAATCCCCTTCGCATCCAACTCGCGAATAATTGAATAAACCCAATTAATATTTTCTTGATATAACATTCTCGTTAATTGATCAAAATTCATATTACTCTTCCTATTCTATACTAGATATTATAACATTATTATAATAAAATTGCCATACAAAAAGGAACTATCTCTTTATAATTCCCCTCTTTTTACCCCCATACATATTTATGCTTATATTTCATTAAGAAAGAATAATCATTAAGATCTCTTTGCATACGCCCAATAACGATACTTGGAATGACTTTCTGAGCCTTAGCAAACTCTTCAACGTCCTTAATTTCATGAGTTTTAGCATCCATAAAAGCTTTATACTCATCTTCATTAATTAATCTATTCTTAGCAAATTCATCAGCACGTCTCTCTATTTCACTATCGATAATAGAATAATCAATATATTTATCCTCAAAATCTTCATTTATAATGTGTCCTATCTCATGAAAAAGCGTAAACCAAAATATATCAGAAAATGCTTGCCTAATTGTCATACACAAAATAACTCTATCATCCTTCTTTTTGATAAATCCCTGAACAGGTGCTCCGGCAAAGTGTTTAACAACTTCAAAAACAATTCCACATTCTAAAAATATCTCTTTTAATTTAACAACCATCTCATTAGCATTTAAAAACATCGTTTCCTTTATATCATCATACTTAGTCTTCAATTTTTCCTTATCAAATTTATTATGTACTACGACTTTATCAGTTAAACTCTCACACAATTTTTGCCAAGCATATAAGACATATATATTAACCGTACTTTTCGCTCCTCTAAATGCTACTTGTTGTAATGGCAAATTAGGAATGCTCATTAAATTATTTAACTTGAATATCTTTCTTAAATTTAAAACAACTAAAGCCTTATTAGAAATATCATCAATTAAATCAATTTTATTAAAATATTTAACAACCTCTTTTAGTTGTTCTAATATGCCATATTCATTATCTGTTATATTATTTACTTTTTCTAACTCTAAGACTTGTTTATCATATATTCCCTGTAAATTAATCCAAAACTCCGTTGGAATATCAAAAACATACTCCAAAGCATTGGCAAACTTAGAAGAGATATCTTTTTTCCCACTTAAAACTTCACTTATATGTTTAGATGAATATCCCGTACGTATTGCTAACTCATCTTGTGTCATATCACTTTCTTCTAATAATTCTTTTATACTTTCCCCTGGGTGAACAATCAAATCAAGGGATAATCCAGTTATATTTTCGACCATGATAATCAACAACTCCTTTTATATCAACTATTTTACATTCCTTTAGAGAATCATCATCTAACGCTTCTACTAAAGGTTCTACTACTAATCTATAATTTTTATTTAAACTTATACCATATAATTTATCTAAATTGCACGTTAATGGATGTGGTTTTCCTAATCCATATTCAACATAATGAAAGAAATTAGGACTAGAATTAATCTCATTAAATCTTTGGAGGATTTTTCTTGTCATCTCTAAACCAACCGTCTCTCTTAACTTCTTAGCATCCATAATAACTTTATTTAATTTTTTATCACTTATTTGAAATTGCAAGTTTATCCTCCTTTCGCACATATTACCTAATAGGTAACTTAATAGTAACATGATAACTATATTATGTCAAATAAAAAGGAAATAATAATAAACTTATCTCCTTAAAAAACTATTAATTTTTTTCAATATCTAAATAAACTTCATGACCATTGATATCGACAACTTCCCCGCGTCTACTATTTTCATAAACGACTGCTAACGTCTCTTCCTTAACATAATCAGCAAACATCTCTAAAGAAGCTAAGATATCTTTATCTCCATCATAATATAAATTAATGCGATTCTCTATTTCAAAACCATTAGTCTTACGTAGATTTTGAACCTTAGAAACAACTTCTCTAGCTAATCCTTCTAAAATTAACTCACGCGTCAATTCTGTATTTAAAATAATAAACTTATTATTCTCCATACCTACATTAAATCCCTCTTTAGATTCAATTCTAACATCAACCATATCTGGAGTAACATCAAGTCTACCCCCATCAAAGTCAATTGTAACAGTCTCCTCTTTTAAAATAAGTTCAATATCCTCATTATGTAAATCAAGTAATGCATTCTGATAATCCTTCATCTTTGGTCCAAACATAGCCCCACATACCTTAAAATTAGGCTTAATAGTGAAATTCATATATTTAGATAAGTCATCGACAAAGGTAACTTTTTTAACATTTAACTCTTCATTAATTAAATTAACTAGATCTCCTAAAATACTTTCATATTTTCCATCAATTAAACATTCACTTATTGGTTGACGAACCTTTATCTTTGTTTCTTCCCTAACATAACGTCCAGTTGAAATTAAATCTCTAACCAAATCCATTTTGATTTCAATTTCTTCATTAATTAGTGCCTCATCATATTTAGGATAATCAGCCAAATGAACAGACGCTTCCCCTGTTAAGTTCTTATAAATTTCTTCTGTCGTATAAGGTATAATCGGAGCACACATTTTACATAAACCAACCAATACCTCATAGGTAGTCATATAAACAGCCTTTTTAGAATCATCCAAAGAACTAGCCCAGAATCTTCCTCTATTACGTCTAATATACCAATTAGATAAGTCTTCAGATACAAAAGTCGTAACTAATTTAACAACTTCATTTAAATCATATTTATCATAAGCATCTGTAACACTTTTTAGTAATTTATTATATTTAGATAACAGCCACTTATCAATCTCTTCCCTTTTTTCATAAGCAACCTGACATTCATCGATATCAATTGCATCAATATTAGCATACATTTGAAAAAACGAATAAGTATTTTTAAACGGATTAAAGAATTTCGAATGAACCTCTTTTAATCCATCCTCATCAAATTTCAAAGGCGTCCAAGTTGGTGATACATAAGGTAAATACCATCTAATAGCATCCGCTCCATATTTAGAAATAAGCGTAAATGGCTCGATTGCATTTCCTTTAGATTTATGCATCTTCTTACCATACTTATCTAATAATAACTCGTTTACCAAGACATTTTTATATGGACTACGTCCCGTTACAAATACGCCTAAAACAATTAATGAATAAAACCATCCTCTTGTTTGATCAATACCCTCAGCTATAAAATCAGCTGGATATTGACTTTCCCACAATTCTTTATTTTCAAAAGGATAATGATATTGTGCAAAAGGCATAGCTCCTGAATCAAACCAACAATCAATTACTTCAGGTACACGGCTCATCTTTTTATGACATTTTAAACACTCAATATGAATATCATCAACAAAAGGGCGATGCAAATCAATAGAATCACGCTCGATATCCTCGACTGCTCGTGAAGTCAATTCTTCTATCGACCCAAGCATTTCCATGTGTCCACAAGAACAACGCCATAAAGGTAATGGAGTTCCCCAATATCTATTTCTTGATATTGCCCAATCATTCATATTCATAAGCCAATTGCCAAATCGCTTCTCTCCAACATAACTTGGATACCAATTTATTTTCTTATTTTCTTCAATTATCTTATCTTGAATTTTTGTAACTTCTAGATAATAACTTGGTCGTGAATAATAAACAAGCGGTGAATCACATCGCCAACAATGTGGATAATCGTGTTTAATTTTTTGTTTCTTAAATAATTTATCATTTTCTTTTAGCCATTTTATTACTTCTAAATCAGCATCAAAAATATTCATCCCCTTCCACAAACCAGCACCATAAGTCGCATCTTCTAAAACTGGATTAACATATGGAAGTTTATATTTCTTGCCAACACTAGCATCATCCTCACCAAAAGCAGGTGCAATATGAACAATTCCTGTTCCATCAGACATAGTAACATAGCTATCACATGTAACAAAGAACGCTTTTCCCGAGATCTCAATATCACTTGGAATAAGTTGCTCATATTGAACATATTCTAAGTCACTACCCTTATAGCTTTCTAATACTTCATAATCACTACCTAATACACTATCAGCAAGTTGCTTAGCTAAAATAAACTTGTATCCTCCTGATAAGGCCATTATATAATCTTCATTAGGATTAACACAAAGACCAACATTAGAAATCAAAGTCCAAGGTGTTGTCGTCCAAACTAAAAAGTAAGCATCCATATCCTTGCGCTTAAAAGGAACGATAACAGTATTAGCATCTATTTCTTTATACCCTTGTGCTACCTCATGAGAAGCAAGCCCTGTTCCACATCTTGGACACCAAGGCATAATTTTTACTCCCTCATAAAATAATCCTTCATCAAAGAATTTCTTTAAAATCCACCATTCCGTCTCAATATAATTATTATCATAAGTTATATAACGATTATCAAGATCGATAAATTGTCCCATCTCATCAGTTAATTTACGAAATGCATTTTCATTATCCCAAACCGTTTCCTTACAAAGCTTATTAAATTCTTTTATGCCGTATTTTTCTATATCACTTTTTCCAGTAAAACCTAGTTTCTTTTCAACATTAACTTCCACTGGCAATCCATGTGTATCCCAACCTATTTTTCTTAATACTCGATGCCCACACATCGTCTGATATTTACAAAACGTATCTTTTAAAAATTTAGCAACCATATGATGTAACCCTGGCATCCCATTAGCTGTTGCTGGCCCATCATAAAATACCCAATTGTCTTTCCCAGCACGATTTTCAATTGTCTTATTCAAAATATCTTGTTTCTTCCACTCTTCTAACATCGTATTTTCTACTTCATTAACATTTCTCTTATCTAATTATTTAAAATTTTTCATCATTTATCCTCCATTTCAAAATTTAAGTCCCCTATATTCTCAATACCATAATGCCTATATATACTATCGACATCTAGAGTTACTACCATGCTCTCATCTATTCCAAGTACTTCAAGCATACTCTTAACCTCATCTTCACTTTTTCCCTCTATTTCCATATACATAGGAATTAAAGGCCAACGATCAAAATCAATTTCTACCCCATTAAGAATATATTGTATCCGTTTATTTTGTTGAAATCCCTTGCTTTTATATCCAAGATTTTCTAATAAGGCATGGGTATTCAAAAAATCACTAACACCTATTTCAATTTCCTTCATCCCATCAATACTCTTACCTTTCAAATCCTTAATTGTTAAAGTAGAGTCTTGTCCATTTGTTCTAAGTCTTATCCATTTATGTTCATCATATGGTATAACATCATAAACATATCTTTCTTGTAAAACATCCATAGTTTTAATAGCACCTAACTTCTCTAGCTTTAAAACCATTTCTTCATAATTTACTTCCAAGACTTTAACTTCATATTCTGTCTGCATAAGTCCTCCTAATAAAAAAACTCATGAAATATAAGGACGGAAAAAACCGTGGTACCACCTTATTTCATGAGTAACATGCACTTAATTCTCTTAACGCGAGTAAACGAACTTAACTTATCCTTAAGTCACATCTGAAGTGATCTATGAACTAATCCCCTTGGCTGTTTGCACCAACCACAGCTTCTCTAAAAGGTTTAAACCTCATCGTCTTCATCAATTGCTTTATAAACAAAATTATATTAAATGCAGATATCTTTGTCAACTATAAATCATGATACCTGACATATTGCAGTAGAAGCACTTTTATGTTTATATGTAAAACTATAGCTATAAGGAGCATTGGTCCCTGACTTACTTAATTTAAGAGCCAACCCATTACAAGTAACCCGACTATAATTAACATTAGCCATAAATGTTACCTTCTTACTTTCATCAAAGAAAATGCGCGATAAAGTTCCCGTATTAATTGCTGAACTTTGATTTGGCAAATACACTTTAAGATCATATAATATTGGATCAAAATATAAATTACAACTCGTATTATTAGCTGGAACCTTCAAACTAAATGTCCCATTTGTATATGAACCACACGAAGGTGCTTCTTTTAATTTATACCCATCAGGAACTGGCAAGTATCTAAGCCAAGTTTGATTAAATGTTCCTTGCCCATTATTATCATAGCTAGTACTACTATAACTAATCGCTGGATTTACTACATTAGAGTTTCCATTGCCCTTAAAGTTTCTTAAAGTAACTCTAATATCATTTTTAACAATGAATCCAACACTACAACTAGCATCTCCCGTTGGTTTAGATAAAATCATGCGATTATTGCTAGAAAACGAATAAGATATATTATTACAGCTAACTCGCTCTCTATCTACCTTATATCCCTCATTAGGAATCAATGTTATAGAGCGCGTTTTAGAACTAGTCAAAGTAAAATAATCACTAGAAACTGTCCCATTAGTAGTTGATATACTAACATTATAATTAACAGTACTTGCATCTACTTGTGTTTTAGTAGTTGTTCTTATCGTACCATCTTCATTTGGCTTCTTAGTTGTTACTTTTTTAGAAGTGGTTTTGCCACTATCAGCACTAGTTGAACCTGCCCTTTTAGTAGTCGTTTTACTAGGTCGCTTCGTTGGTCTAACAAAATTTGAATCAGTACTAATTAGGTTATTGCTTTCTCCATGTAACTCTGCAAATCCTGGTTCCTGAATTAACAAACTCTCAAAATTACAATTACTAAAATCTTTAGTAGAAACTAAATCTAAAACATCAACTTTGCCATCATCATTGTAATCAAACTCTTTAACATACTCGTTATTCACGATGCATAAACGCATATCAGAAACACTCGGTTCAGCATAAGCTACCGAAGTAAATCCACTAACGACGATTAATAATAGTATTAAGGCATTAGTGCTCCCTTTATTTTCCTTCTTTTCATCTCCATTAACTTGTGCTAACTTAGGCATCTCAATTTCCGAATCTTTTTTCTCTTCTTCACTTTTAGCATCAACACTAGTCAAATTAACATTAAAAGGATCAATTTCTTGCATTTTTGAGCTAACATCCTCTAAAGTATTAACACTTATCATCTGAAGCTCATCGTTGGTAGGAAAATCTATTACCGGTTTAATATCAACACCAGCAGTAACTTTCTGATCTTCTGGCAAAGTTTCAACCTCTTCTACTTTTGCATGTTCCTCATAACTATCTGGATTTCTCTGCTCAAAGACATTAATCATTCCAATATTTTCAAATTGATTGTCTTCTTTTTTTATCTCTTCGCCTTCAAACTTACCAACTATATCTCCAAATGGCTTGACATCCTCATTAACAATTATCGCCTGCGTCATATCGATTGGCCTTTCCACTTTGCCTATTGCATCAATTGCCGCTTGATCAATTTTAATATTGCTACTTCCTGGAACATAATTATTGGCCCTAATCGAATCCTCTATACTATCATCACGTCTTTCCTTTTTACGACGACTTGGCATTACCAATATAACCATAATAACTGCTAATAAAAAGATTCCTCCAACTATAAACATATATGAATGTTCAACAAACCAAAACTTCTTCTTCGTCTTATCGGTTATGGCTTCTTCTAAATAACTCATCTCCGATGCTGATAGACGTTTCATGTTGATAACACTACCACGAAAGCGATACTTTATCTCCTCGGGCCCACTTCCAGAAGCATCATAAACAAAAATATCTGTATTACTATTAACTTTAAATCCAGGTTTCACCTCAAACACCAAAACACAAAAGTTTGTACTCAAAAAAGAATACTCACTATCAGCTAAAACATTAAATGTCGCATATTTTCCATCTTTCTTTTCATCTGATTTAACAACATTAAAATTATCTAAGGCACTTACTTCTACCAAAGAAAGCTTATTAGTGTCATAGCTAATCGTCTCTTTTACAGCCATGACTTCTTCCCCATCAAATCCTAAAACGACACGCACCTTATTTTCTGTTATATCTGGTTGCATACTCGTAAATACTTCAAAATTAGAAGCAGCAGCTGATACACTTGTTGCCCCAATTAAAACTACAAACAAACTTAATAAAAAACATTTAAATGCTTTCATAACACACCTCTATTATAAATATTATATCAAAAAAAAATTCCCATAGATAGGAATTTTTTAATATTATACAAGGACTTTCATCGTTCTAATCATTTGTTTAGTATATCCAAGTTCATTGTCATACCAAGCGACAATTTTAACTAGTTGACTTCCATCTTCACTCTCCAAAACCTCTGTTAAGAGTCCATCTACTAAAGCCCCTGTCGAAGTACCAACAACATCCATTGAAACAATAGGATCATTCGTTATTTTAATAACCTCACTTTGACTATTCATAAACGCTTGATTTATCTCTTCTTTTGTCACTTTCTTATCTAGTTCCAACGTTAAATCAATTACTGACCCATCAATCGTCGGTACACGAAATGCTGACCCAGATAACTTACCATTTAAATTAGGTAAAACTTTGCCAATCGCCAACGCAGCTCCTGTTGATGAAGGAATAATATTAGCTAAAGCACTACGTCCTCTTCGGCTAAAAGCCCCTTTCTTATGTGCAACATCTAAAGTAGTTTGATCATTAGTAGTCGCATGAATAGTCGTCATATAACCCTTTATAACCTTAAAATTTTGATCCATGACATTTAATACAGGTGCTAGACAATTAGTAGTACAAGAAGCAGCTGAAATAACCTTTTCACTACCATCTAAAGTATCAGAATTAACGCCATAGACAATCGTCTTCATCTCTCCCTTAGCTGGTGCTGAGATAACTACATGTTTGGCCCCCGCTTTAATATGCGCACTCGCACGCTCTAAATCAGTATAAAATCCCGTACATTCTAATACTACATCTACATCTAACTCACTCCAAGGTAAATTAGCAGCATCGCTCTCTTTAAATACACACACGTTTCTTCCGTCAACTATAAGCCCGTCTCCATTAAAACTAATGCGCGTATTATCAAAAGCTCTAAAATTAGAATCATACTTTAATAAATAATATAAATCTTCAATACTTGTTAAATCATTTATTGCAACAACTTCCATGTCTGCCTCATCCATAAGTTCACGGAATGCGAGTCTTCCTATTCGTCCAAATCCATTAATTGCTATCTTTTTCATTTTTCATCCTCCTCAAAACAAGATCCTCCAATAAATTCTCTTAATAAATTATCCGCCTCAACGTACTCACTTGGTATTGCATATACAGCTTTTAAATTATCAATAAGTCTTCGCGACTCATAGTAAAATTCTGAATCCATACTGATATTATAAAGTAATGGTTCTACATATACCTTTAATACCCCTAGCTCATAAACATAAGCTGTATTTACAATCGCATCAGCAGTATCTGTATATGGAAAAATATATTTCTCTTCGCCTTTTCTAACACTAGCCCAAGTAGCAAGTGTTGCCTCAGCCGAACGTCCTCTCGTTCGATAATCCCTTACTATTCTTCTCATCAAACGATTATCTGTAGTTGATACATAGTTATGACGATCGACATTTAATGGTGTCAATGGACTTATATAAATCTTATAAACCATCGAAGTATCTGATAAATTCATCAAATTAGGATTTAAAGCGTGCAATCCTTCAATAACTAAAATATCATTATCACCAATCTCTAATGGCTCCCTCTTATATTCTTTTTCCCCACTTAAGAAATTATAAGTTGGCAAACTAACTGACTTCCCATCCAATAAATCTTTTAATGAACGATTAAATAGCTCTAAGTCCAAACTCTCTAAACACTCATAATCACGATTTCCTGCCTCATCAAGTGGCGTATCTTCACGACTAACAAAAAAATCATCTAAACTTATAGCATGAGCTTTAAATCCCAAACTCGATAAATACAAGCTTAACTTCTTACTAGTCGTCGTTTTTCCACTAGATGAAGGCCCAGCAATTAATACAATACGCTTCTTATTCTCCTCTACCCTTTTAGCAATATCATAAACTGATTGATCAACCATAATATCATTTTTCTTAATGAGATCTCTTATACTACCTTCAGCAACAATTTTATTAACATCACTGACAAAGTTTAATCCCATCTTATTTAACCATTCATCATATAGATGAAACGAAGAATAAACATTATGCCTAAAAGTAAAGTCCATCTTACCATTATAAGGATACAATAGTATGAGTTCATTTTCTCTTACAAAATACAAATCAAATAAGGGAATCTCCTTTGAGCTATGTGGCATATCATGTGAATAAAAATAATTATATTGTCCCTCAAACTCAAATAAAGAAACTGTTAAATTACTTATATTGTTAACATTTATAGCTTTTTCAACATTACCTTTTTTCATAAAAAAATCATAAGCTTCTTGTTTACTTACTACTTTTTTATGAAATACAATGTCTTGACTCACCATCTTATCCATATAGGATTTTAAATTTCCAAGCTCGTTGGCATCGACGATTTTATCACTGATAATAGATGCATAAATTCCATGATCTAGAGAATGATGAAATATCACTTCGCCATTATAAAGACGTTTTACTGCATTACATAACATAAACTTTAACCCCGCCGTATATATCTTTGTATTCACCAGTATCACCTATTCTAATTATATCATCTTTTTTCTAATCCCATACTAAAAATTAAAACTAATGTAAATAATTCGGCAATATTATACAATTATTAACGTTATAATATTTTAAAATTTTTATATACTATAAACAGGTGAAGAAAAAATGTTAATACCAACAATAATTGAAAAAAGTTATGAAGGTAGTTTTTGTTTTGATATCTGTTCGCGTTTGTTAAAAGATCGCATTGTTTTTGTAAATGGTGAAATCAATGATGATCTATCGGAAATAGTTATTGCCGAACTTCTCTATTTAGATTCCCTGAGTCATGAAGACATCTCTTTATATATTAATTCTCCTGGCGGATCTGTCTCATCTGGTTTAGCAATCTATGACACTATGAATTTTATAAAATCTAATGTAAGCACAATCGGCATTGGAACATGTGCAAGCATGGGAGCTTTTCTTCTATCAAGTGGTGAAAAGGGAAAACGCTTCTGTCTTGAAAATACAGAAGTAATGATTCACGAAGTATTGGGTGGTTCTCAAGGCCAAGCCACAGAAATAAAAATACAAGCCGACCATATTTTATACTTACGGGAAAAATTAAATAAAATATTAGCTAAAAATACTAATCAATCTATAAAGAAAATCAACAATGATACAAAAAGAGATTACTATATGGACGCTAATGCCGCTTTAAAATATGGCATAATTGATAAAATTATAAAATGAGCAAATTTACTGCTCATTTTTCTTTGACTCATTTTTCATTACTAAATCTTTAATCTTACGGAAATGATGATTAATACCTGACTTCGATATTTTATAATCAGTCTCTAAACTTATAATATCCGCAAGCTCACTCATCGTAGTCTCTGGATATTTCATCCGATAATCGATTACTAAAATACTCTTCTCATCTAGCAAATTAAGTAAATCATTTTCTTTTAAATATTCAATATTTTTAATCTGCTCATTACATGTCTTCATCGATTTCTCAACATTAGCCTGTTCACAATTATTAAGCCTATTTACCATGTTCTTGTGATCGCGATAGATGCGAATATCTTCATAGTAAAATAAGGCATTAATAGCTCCCAGCAATTTAATAAAATCACTGATTTCTTCGGCTTGTTTTAGATAAACCATGAATCCTTTATCTCTTTTTAAAACTTTTGAAGAAAAGCGCAAATCTTGAAGCAATGAATTAACTAAGAAAGCGTCCCGTTCCTCCATAACTAATAACTCTAAATGATATTTGCTTTTAGAAGGATCATTAATTGATCCGCTTCCCAAAAACACTCCCTTTAAAAAAGAGGCCTTCTCTTCATCAGAATAATCTCTAATATGCAGAATTGAATCATTTATATCCGCCTTTATATCGGCAATTTTATTCAATATTTCTAAAATATATATTGTTTTTACATTAAAGCGTTTCTGAGTTCTAGTTGTAAGTCTTATATCGGCTCCATAAAGACGTTTAAGTAAATTAAACATTCTCCTAGCAACCGAATTATTTTCAACGAAAAGAGCAATCTTATCATCGACAATCCCATGAAAATATATATAAGCACATACCTCAGCTAAAGACTCGCATTTCTCTGTCTCGATTTTGGTTATTTCTTCTTTAATCTGTGTTGTAAAAGATGCCATAATCATCACCTATCCCAAATTTTATCATAATTAACCAAAAATACAAACAAGTTACTTACCTTTATTAATCTAAATCTTCTTCTTTAAATGTATAAACCCATGCCATACCATCACTAACTAAGACGAATTTGGCAACATGTTTGCGTTTATCTTCCTTAAAATTAATCGGTAAGCGCACTTCATTTTGAGCATCTAATAGCTCTTCAAAAGATATGACATCAACGACATTAAGCTTAGTTAAAGATGGTAAATTCTCAACATTAACGATAACACTATCATAAGTAGTCAATATCTTAGCAAGCATGCGCTCATAAAAACTTATTTTCTTGGCATCATTGCGATAGACAATAACCAAGCAAGAACTAGTAAATATTACTAATACCCAAAGTAAACCAGCAATAATCAATATAAACATTTTTTCAACGGAATTATCATCAATGCTCTTAACGTTTTGTCTTACTACTCCATCCTTAACTTCTTTTCTTATCTTAAATGTTGCATCTCCAATAGGAAGTTCCATACTAATTTTATTTGTATAAGTAAATTCATCTAACCCAACATAATTAGCTCGATTATTAGCTACAAAATCAACTACTAGCTTAGCAGAAGTTGCAACTGGACTACTCGCTTGATATCCTAAATAATCCGATAAAATACTAGAATAATTAATGCTCACTAGTTTATCTATTTGATAGTTAGAATCATTAGTAAAATCAGCCATCTCTAACTCTGATAAACTATATTCTCTTTTCCATAATTCTTCATCTTCACGTCCTGGCGTAAATGCAATTAAATTAGCCTTCACCTGATACTCATATGATCCTGCCAGCTTCTTTGAATACTCAACCAAGTATTTAAAATCTACTTCTATATGATCAACATATTCACTAATATATGTCCCATCTTCTCCTAAATAAGGCTCATTGTAAAATTCATTCGGTTTATAATAAACTCGATAATTAGAAGATAAATCCTCTTGATAATCAATACTAGCTAAAACAGTATCTTCTATTTCGATAACAGAAAATATTGTTGCTAGTACAACTAAACCAACGATGACTACCATAAAAACTCCATAGATAGTCAATTTAGAAAACTTCTTTTTACCATTCATAAAAATCACCTCACCTATTTTATTGGCTCATACACCATATTAAAAGTAAATTCATAATTATCTTTAATAACAGATTCACTTTCTGGCACCATTATACGCAAGATCTTAGTAGCAACTTCCCCGCGCATTAAAGTGCGTTCATCTCCTGTGACTTCATACATGATTTCACTAAGACTACCATCCTCTAAAACAACAATATCACTGCCATTTTTCTTTCCCACTAAACTATAACTAGCCAGTGTAGCATCAACATCTCCGGAATTACGAACATCAAAAGCAAATTCATAGCTATCTCCTGATCCCAAACTAACATTAAATAAAATACTATCTTTATTATCGCCAACCATTGGACGCATTAATATCTCATCTAAGCCTATCGTCGAATTAGCTGTACTTATCGGATTTTCCAAATTTACACTCCAAGTACGCGATTTAATCTCAAGAGTCCCATTACTTACATCTAAATCTGGATCAAAAATAGCATAACCAAACGACATAGCAATAATAACTACTGCCAATGTTACAACTAAAACATTTTGAAAAATACCTCTCTTACTCATAAATACCCTATACCTTTCTACTTTAAATACCTTTTAAATCTTTCTTTTTACTATTAATAACTTTAATTAAATCTGGATTATATTTATCACTTTCTGCTACTATAGCCTTAATATTATTTAAAACCGACTTTGATCCATTAACTAATCTAACAACGACATTCGCAATTTGTGCCTCAATTGGAATAGCACTCCCCTTAATACCATTAGGAAATCCACTTCCATTATACATCTCACAACTATAATTAATAATATTTTTAACTACATTAAGTTCATACTCATCATCAATAATAATAGAAGAAATATTAATGCCATTAGTAATCTCTTCTCTAATTGTATTAGTATTAATTTCAATATCTTCCCTCATCGCGATGGCCCCAATATTATATAAAGGAACTCCCTTAACAATAGCATCTATATATTTATCATTAATATCATAATCTGGCATTTTAGCAAGTCCCGATGCTATAATCCGTGTCATATTCTTCATACGAAGAGCAACACTACTTTCTGAAACATTATCAGTTATCTTCTTAATAATGCCTTTAACATCTGCAAGCGCTTTTTGGCTTTCTAGCTCCCTACTCTGTTGTAAAAGTAAATTATTTAAATTATCAGAAGCACTATAAAGACTAATTATCTTCCCCAAACGACGACGAATATTCTCTGTATTAAATGGTTTTTCTAACATATCCACAATATCATACTCGTATACTCTTCTTCTAGTTTCCTTTGTCTCATCCCCACTTATTATTGCAACAGGGATTTTTTTCAAAAGATTATTCTTTTTCATGTAGTCTAAAACAGCAAAACCATCACTAACAGGCATCACTAAATCTAAAAGAACCCCAACAATATTATCTTTCGAATCTAAAATATTAAAAGCACTTTCATTAATTATCCTAATTGCCTCATCTCCATTAGTGGCCATCATAATTGTATACTCACTATCGAATATCTTTTTTAGAGAATTGCGGATTATCGAAGAATCATCAACGATCAATAAGCAAGGCTTCATATAATTATTTGAATCAACCATTTTATCAATAATTACTTTATTCAATTCTGGATGATCAAGACTAACCTTACTAAACAAGGAATTTATATACTCTCTCGTATCTTTCCTTGTTAAAATCTTGTCATCCTTACTATTTTCTATAAGATTATTAATTTGATAAATAGCATCCCCAATTGATTCACTTTCTTGGGTAATTCGCGTCTTATAACCATCTACCTCATTAGCTAAGCGAATATTATCAACTTCTACATCAATTAAGCGCTCGTTAATATCATCACTCATCATGAATAAAAGTCTTTTATTATCAAAATTTAAATAATTAATAATATTAACATACCAACGATACTCTCCAGTCGGACAAAGACAACGATACTTTACTTTAGTTTCTCTATTCCCCTTATTAAATTCTTCTTCTAGTTTAGATAATGATATCGCATCAAAATAACTACTTAAGTCTTCTTCATGAACAAAACTCGAAGCTCTATCGATAAAATCAGTATAAGTTATCGTCTCTTTAACAATTAAATTATTATTTTCACTAAATACTAAAACATATACTTTATCACCTTGAATATCAGCAACATAAATATTACTATAATTAGCATTAATAATTCGTAATACTTGTTCAATTAATCTTGCCTCATCCATATCATCACCCTATTCTAATTACAATTATAACAAAAATAAAAGAGAAAAGATATCTATTCTTTCCTCTAAACTAATATAAAAATTTATCCTAACAAAACGAGGCGAGCGCTGCGGCTGCTGTCGGCACCACCAGTGTAGCTATTGAAGTAGAACTGGCCTGCACTGGAGCCACCGCTGTAAGCGCCGCCGCGACCGAACCAAGGGTGAGAAGACTCCACAAAGTACGAATAATCATTGTACCAGTTGTTATAATAACCTCCATAAAATGGTCCCATCTCTCCTGTTGCATCTCCTAGTATTCGTCTACTATAAGTATTAGTTGATGAATCACTTGCATATACATCTATATATTTACTATATATTTCTCTTATTTCAGTTAATGTTAGTCCACTATTCTTGACATTTCCATCTATATATCCAGCTACATACTCCCAAGACCCACCAGACATATCATATACTCCAGTTATATTTCCTGTAGTTGATGCTAGATATCCTGTTTCTGTATTATAAGGCTGGTTTGCTGTTGTACTTGAACCTGCATCTTTGGTATTAGCTGCGTATCCAGTTAGATAACTTGAATTATTATTTATTCTTACTTCTGTGTTTATTCCATATCTTGAATGACTTAAATATGCAACAGCTCCCCACTCAGTATTCTTCATCA
>CATNCE010000006.1 GCA_950097225.1 uncultured Bacilli bacterium | reverse complement strand
TATATCTTGGTATCCATACGAAATAGGACTCAATATCACTTTCTTGTATTGTATCTCCTACATTATATTGCTTACTTGGACTATCAACTAATATTACTGCATTTGCCCATTTCTGTTCACAATAGTTGTACCAAGACTCACTCTCATCAGAGTATGTAACTTCACCATTATCAGATAATTCAATAGGTATTAACTCGCCATTTATCACAGGCTCTGCTCCATTTAATGCATTGACACATGTATCAATTATTACACCTGTCTCTTCTCTTTCTAATGGTGTTGCTATTAATTCACATGTAAAGTTTCCATCTATACTTTCAATTACTACACTTTTTAACTTTACTTTTACTTCGCCAGACACAACTTCATTAGATACCAAGGTAAATTTATCTGGCTCAATTGTTACATCTACTAAGTTAACTAAGTTACTTGAATTATCATCTATACCACAATTAATGATTACATCTGCATCATACTGAGTATTTTTATTCTTCACCCAGAATGCTAAACTTGTCTCTTCATTCATTGCACTTATTTTCTTGGCATCATAGGTAATCGTTTTCCCATCTTCACTTATACTAGCCGTTCCCTCAGTTTTAGTATTTATGAATACAACGTCATCCAAGAATGTATTATTAAAACTTATATTTAAAGTATTATTTATCACTAGATTAGTTGCTACACTAGCAAAACCTATTACAAGTGCGATAACAAAGAAATATATGATACTTTTCTTTCTCATAGACGACATTCCTATTCTATTAGTATTGTATCATAAAATATCATTCACTTACAACAAATACGTTGTAGTATTTTGTCGATATGTAGGAGACTAGGACAAAATAAAAACCTCATCATGAGGTTTACATTTTCCTTAATTCAATTTCAAAAAGCAACTCGTCTCCAATATTGCCATCGATATCTTCACGATAATTAGGTATTTTATCGATAAGTTCAAATTCGGCTCTTTCTAGAATAGTCTTTGCACCTATATTGCGTCCATCACAGGTTGCATATATACTTCCTAAATCCGTTTTTTTAAGCTCTTTGACAACTCCTTTTAAGGCTTCTGTTCCATACCCTTTATTCCAAGAATCGCGAGTTAACCAAAGATTGACTGATTTACTACGACTATCCTCCTGATATAAAGATATATTGCCAATTACCTGATTACTATTCTTTTCTTTAATAAGAGCACGAGTATAGTATTCATCTCTATGAGTTTTAATAATGTATTCGGTAAATTCTTCCAAAGTCCAATCAACGCGAAAACCAGGCATATATTTTGCCACTTCGCGATCAGTTCCCCAAGATTTATACATAACAGGTATATATTCGGGAATAAATTTCTTTATTTCTAAATTCTTTGTAATGAATTCCATACTATTACCTTCATCTCTATAATAAAATTATACCATAAGAAGCTACATTATAAAAAGAAGTTTCTATATTTTATGTAAAATTAATGTTTTATCGATTGGATAGTTTTACTAAGGGGATTCGCTTCCTTAAAATGACTTAATAATAACTTGATTAATTCGTTAATCATCTTCTTAGTTTTAGGAGACATTTGTTTGGATTCTTTTACCATTTTAACTATCTTAGGTAATTTTCCCTTTTTTAAT
This sequence comes from uncultured Bacilli bacterium, assembly GCA_950097225.1. Lineage (GTDB taxonomy): Bacteria > Bacillota_I > Bacilli_A > RF39 > UBA660 > CAG-582. The sequence continues at coordinate 53,531 of CATNCE010000006.1, read as the reverse complement.
TCAAGTACTGAATTAATGCCAACTCGATTAAATATAGAAAACAGATCGTGAACAAATTTTTCGCGTTCTAAATCGTCATAATTTTTTAACCATTCTTTAAATAAACTATCAAATTTTTGGCTAAATTTAGATAATTCACTGGTTGTAAAATGATTATCAGTAATCTCCCAGTTAATTATATTATGAGCAAAAATATTATTTTTACTAGAAAGAATTATTTTGGGCTGAACATTGTGATGCAAGAGTAACCCCACTACAGAATAATTAGGAATTATGCTAATAATACGTTTTCTAATGCGCTTATATTCTCTAGATTTTAATTGTTGTTCTTTTAGTCCTGGTCCATCATTAACATAGATATTTATAATTTTATTTCTTATAAAGTGATTGGCATGCATTCCAGCTACTAAAGCCAAATTGCCCCCCTTAGAGTGCCCTCCTAAAATATATTTCTTACGAGAAAAAGGGTGAATGCGACTATTTATATAACGAATTGCTTCCCTTTGAGCAGCTACAGGATAATGGTATGACATTTCGGCATCTTCTTGCCATCCAATTACAGAGTCATCAGTTCCTTCAAAAGAAATATATACAAGCCCTGGTTTAATATTAATACATAGAGCAGAAAATTGCATAAATCCATTATTTTTTTCAATATAACGTGATAGTACTAAACCTTGATAACGCCTACTACTTTGAATGGAAGATAATATTTTAATTGCCGTTTTAACAGAAGATATATTATTGTTTTGCTCACGTTTAGAGTATGTATTAAAGAATAATTCAGCCGCCTCTTTAATAGTTTTCTTTGAGGATGATAGCAAAATACCTTTAAAATTTAGATAAGAAAGACTTGCCAAAATAACATTGTCAACTTCATTAAACTCACATTCAGCAAAAGAATAATTACCATACTTTTTTACATACTCAATAACATTCATGCTAATCACCTGATAAAATTATATCATGACATGAAAAAACTTAGAAATATTTTCTAAGTTTTAAATTAAGATAATTATTTTTTCTTTTTAAAGTCATTTACACTCATGATATAAATGTAACCGATTTGTTCACTTATGATGTAGAATACAGCTTCTTCTCCAAGTTTTTCTTCATGATATAGGATAGGTTTATTTAAACTATCACGAATATCCATAAGAGCATTGAAACTCTTAACCACTTCGATTCTTAGAGAACGAGTTTTTAACATATCTTCTACTCTTTCGGTAATGACAGTCTCACTGATATATCTTTCATTATCTCTTAGTATCTTGTTTAAAGTAACACGATAATTTTCTTTTTCATCTCTATTCATAATAAGATATATTACTATTGCAGCGATTGATAATACATCAATAATAATAAATACGATTCCGGCTGTAAATAAAGCCTTATTTTTGATAATTGCTTCACTGTATTGTAATACAGCATTCTTATTATTTGAAAGTTCATAATCCATTGAGATATCTACTGTTTTAGTAGTAAGTGGAATATTTAGGGTAATAACCCCATTATCTCTAATTGATTTATCAAATTTACTATTTGTTCCCTTTACATCGACAATTAAACTAACTACTAGGTTAGCATTAGCAGTTAAACCATATGTATCGATAAAGTCTTTAGCCATTTGATTATATTTAGTATAATCAACTTTAACGTTTTCTTTAACACTTAAGCTATTATCATTAGCACTATTCTTTTTAGTACTTAGTAAATATTCTTTTTTATCATAGATTATTTTACCATCATTATTAGTTACATTTAGAGAAGCTAATATGTAGTATTCATAATCAATTTTAATGTCGTCTTCACTGCGGAAATTGTATGAAAAATCAGCATCAACATAATCGATTAATGAAGAAATATATTGCTTATCCTTAGTTAAATACTTAACGTCATAGTGACTATTTTTCTTTAAGTATACTTTATAGTCTAAGTCTGATTGATCACTATAGTTAATCTTATATGTTTTTTTAAATGTCAAAGACAAACTAGTAATTAACAATAATACAACTAAAACAGCAATACCCACAACGAAAGTCATTGGAATATACTTTCTACTATTATCTCCCTTTAAAATTGGTAATTCGATTTTTTCCATAATAATCACTCCACTTACTAAAATAACTCTCCTAAGAGAACGGAAGGCCAGGCAATAAATGGTATACGATATTCTACAATACCTATTATATCTGCTTTTTCTACTAACCAATTATCTTGTGATTCATTTGCATCACCCTTGGTTTGATAGACAACATCGCCATCCATGATGTAACTTTTGATAACTCGGTGCACAATCATTACATTATTTCTTCTAAATACAATTACTTTATCTTTTATGTCCTCGTCCTGTTCATACTTACGATATATGATAGCGTCTCCCTTATTGACTGTACCAGTCATTGATCCAGATCCAATACCTATCATTGAATACTTAAATTCACGAGATACTAAACATACTAGTATGATGAAGACAATCGTCGATAAAATATTAATTATCTTATTATTCTTTTTCTTTTCTTTTTTCTTTACAGTTGCCCTTCTTATACTAAGTTTGCTAATGTAGTTATAAACTAAATATGGAAATACTAATAAAACAACAGCATTTAAAAGCATATTTAAATCAGGTTTTACTGGTATTACATAAATGTATAAATCCATTATTAGAACGTATGCAAAAGTTAGAACATAACCACCTATTTTACTTAAGTAAGATAATAAGATATTTTTAGCTACACTTGGTATTAAAAACATACTTATAAATTCATATATAAGAGTAAATGATGAAAATGTATACACTTTTGTTGCAATACTTAAATCAACAATAACACACATTATAATTAAAAGAGCTTGTAATATGTAATATTCTATTTTTTTATTAGTATTAGTATTTACTACTAAATATCTGATAAGTTCCCTTACTATTGTAATAAGGAAAACATACAGAACTATTTTTCCAGGAATATAGTGCTTAAATATACTACTATAATTGACACTGTAACCTGATTTAGTAGCAATTAAATATAACATACTCTGTAGCAAGAATGTTAATCCTAGTACGAGTAATAATTTATATTTAAAATCTCTTCTATCTACTCTACGATATCCAAATATGATGAAACTCGCGATGAGGGCAACTATTATGATAATTAGAGTAGCTCCATAATTAACACTCTTAGTTAAGAATGTATTAACGAATAAGAGAGAAATTGTTAATACTAATGTCAAAATTTTTAACATATACTTTAACATATTTCTCACCACATTTTTATTTTATAATCAATCTTAACTTCCAGTTGTACCTTCAGCAGCGATTGTACAACTTACTGTATAACTAGTTGTCTCTTTTCCTTCTTCTGTAGGAGCATATGATCTTCTCATTTTGATAACTAAAGTATTGTTTTCTTTTACTGCTTTAGTTGCCAAAACTCCTGTTAATGCAGATGGTGTTAATGTAATGTATTCTGTATTGTTATTTACAGCTTCAGTTACATCAGTTCCAGCTTCATTTGTTACAGTACAAACCATGTCAGATAAGCTAGCACCATATTGACTGTTGTTAGTAATGTCATAAGTTAATGTAGCTGTTTCATCGATACTTTTTAGAGTATCTGTTTCAAATGTAATTGTCTTACCATCCTCAGAAATTAAACCTGTTGTTACAGCTGTTTTAGTAGTATCACTATAAGTTAATTCAGCTTTTGTAAAAATAACGTTTGTTTCGAAATCAGTTGCGTTAGCTCCTAAATGTAATGTTCCGTTAATATATAACGTTGTTGTTACAGCAGCGAATCCTACTGTCAGTAATAATACTAGAATTAAGATACTTTTCTTTGTTTTTTTCATAATCAAATTCCTTCCTTGCTTATTTTATCTTACATTACAATATTATCAATATAATCTGCAATTTGCAACATATTTTGACACTATTTGTAAATATTTAACACATACGTGTTTACTACTCTTTCGTTGTCATAATTTTCTTAACACTCTCGAGTAGAGCTATTACTAGTATGCCTAAAATAAAAAATATTATGTCAAATGTTTTTAAATTTAAGGCAGAAAGTGGTTCATCAAGGGTTGTAGGGCCCATAACTATGGAATAAAGTGAGCCAATCATCATACCAAGAATAGCATAGCAAATGGCACTGCGATGGTGTTTTAAGCCTAGACGAATTAATTTAACGAAGAAGATAATTCCAAAAAGAATACCAATTCCAAAGACGAATAAAATAGGAACTACTGAAAAATCAAGTGTCAAGAAAGATTTAATTGCTCCCATGATGGGAATATAAAGACCAAAGACAAGCAGCAAAGTTGATCCAGATATTCCAGGAAGAACCATGGCTGTAATGGCAATACTTGCAGCGATGAAAACATAAAGATATGTAAACACATTAGGTTTAGTTATGTCGATATTTAAAGAAGAATTGGCATTTAGTAAAGTTATTCCAATGACTAATCCTAAACCTAAAAGTGCAAATATAATATTTGTGTAGTGCCCTTTTAGGGAATCAAGCTCCTGTTTAACTATTAGAGGAATAGCAGCAATGATGAAGCCAATAAATAATGATGACATCGCATAAATTTTAGTAGTGAATAAATTAGATAAAATGGTAGCTGAGAGAAGAAAACCAATAACCCAGCCCATTCCAAGTTTAATTAAGAATATTAAGGCATTCTTTTTCATCTCTAATTTTCCACGAAATAAATCATCTAACGAATTAATGAACTGATCATAAAATCCTAAAAGGAATGCAATTGTTCCTCCAGATACACCAGGAACTGAATCGGCCAAAGCCATACAGAATCCATTAAACATATTAGTAATATAATCTTTAACTTTTTTCATATTTTTTCTCCTATTTTTCTATAACATTTTTCATATTTGACCATCGTTTTTTCATATAGTCATCTGGTGCCCATTTATCACACCACTTCTCAACAATATTTTGAGCTTCTATTCCCTTAGCTCTAGCATGATAGCGTTCCATCACACATCCCGTTATTATGAGATCAATTACGAAGAGAACAACTAAGATATTGGTTACAATTGTGCCAATTTTTTTAGGGATGGACTCAATAAGGTTAGATAGATATGGGTATAAGTATTTGATGAATAATACTGCGGATAGTCCCCAAACAAAACAAAACAACAAGTTAATTCGCCCATTTAGATTAAAAGGTATTTTTGAGTAGTCCCAAAAAATTGTTCCGAAAAAGAATTCGGTAAAAACACTGCAAACATATTCAAAGGCCCCACCCATAATAGCTCCAATAGTAAATATTAAACTACTCTTGCGATCCTTATAGCGGTGTAAACATAAGGCAGCTAAGGCCATGGCTGCTCCCCAAACAATGGAGAGCTGCCCAAATACTAAGGATGAACGACTCATAAAGCGGTGCATAGAGAATCTACAATAGATGATTTCGCATAAGTCGCCAACAAAGGCTCCAATTAAAAATATCCAAAATAATTTATAAAAGCTGATGCCTTCGGCAAATACATCTGATTTTTTCTTTTCTTTATGCTTGCGTTTAAATGTTGGATAAGCATGTTCAAGACGTTCAACAATAGATATAGTGATGAAATTACCTAAACGGTCAGAAACTAAACCAATTTTATCTGTCTTAATTTTCTTTAGAGTTATAAACGATGTTAATAAGTCTAAAGAGGTTATTATAAGTCCCGTAAATACGATAACTGAACGAACAAACAAATTAATGCTATTAAAAGATGTTAATAGTATCGGATTAACAACTTTGACAAGAAGTACACCAAGAAGTCCCCATAGTAAGGAGTATTCAAGGCAGATGTACCCATCTAAATTGAAGCGCTTGTGAGAGTAATCCCACCAACGCGTCTTATTAAACTTTTCAATTAATTTGCCTGTTACGAATTCTAAAAATGTTCCATATATTACCGAACCTAAAAAAATTCCTAAAATGCTAGTGGCATCTTCTGTGGTCAGGATAATTATCAAAGCCCCAATACCATATATCAAACACATTGGTCCATTTAGTATTCCACGATTTACAAACTTGCCTTCTTTAGCAGCAACAGTTCCAACTTCTAATACCCAACCAAGAAATGAATATATTAAATAAATAAACAATAATCCGATAATAACTTCATATTTCATTCTACGATCACACATACACTATATCATATATTGTCAATATTTTCATTAATTTTAAGCAAAAGAAAATACATTAATTTTCTTTTAATGTATTTATCGTGGCTTGATAATCGAGGGATTCGCAAACATAGGAACCAGCAACAATGATATCAAGTTTTGTTAATAAATTTTTAGTCTCTTGATTGACTCCCCCATCAAAAGCGATTTTATAATGATAATTGTATTGATCACGCATATCACAAAGTTCAGCAATTTTGTCGACAGTTTCTGGAATCATCTTTTGTCCGCCGTAGCCAGGAGTAACTCCCATGATCAAAATGCATTCGATATGATCTAAGTATTTAGCGATACTAGATACTGAAGTTTCAGCACATATAGCTAACCCTGCATTAATCCCTAGTGAATGGATATAGTTAATAAGTTCATCGATATTTCTAGAGATCTCAGCATGAATAGTAATACATGCAATGTTTAGATTAGCAAGATTTCTAATGTATTCTAGAGGATTATCAACCATGAGATGAACATCTAGAGGCTTTTTTGAATCCTTAAATAGGTCGATAGTCTCTTTAATACTCAATACTTCACGAGGAACAAACTTCCCATCCATGATATCAACATGAATATAATCAGCATCAGTTTTCATAAGCTCATTTACGGTTTCTTCACGAGATAGACGACTTTTTAAGAAAGTTATTGAAGTCTTCATTTCATCACCATATTTCTATAATTTTCATAACGACTTTTTAAGATTTCGCCTTTGGATACCTGTTCTTTAACGTGGCACCCTACTTCACTTAAATGTTTGCAACTACGGAATTTGCATAAGTCATTTTGAAATTCAGGAAAAGCAAAACGAATATTATCAACATCATCGGTTACATCAAGAGCTGAAAAACCAGGAGTATCAGCTATGTAATAATCTTTTACTTTAAATAATTCGACATGCCGAGTCGTGTGTTTTCCCCTTCCAAGAGCATAGGATATTTCATCAGTTTTTAAATTAAGAGTAGCATCTAATTTATTTAACAGAGTCGATTTTCCTGCTCCAGTTTGGCCAGTAAGTGTAACGGTTGATCCAGCTATTTTAGACTCTAGCTCATCTATTTCGTAATTAAAAAGAGTTAGTATACCTATTTTATTGTAGTACTCTTTTAGATTTAAGAACTGAGGCTGCTCCTCGCTCGTTAATAAATCGTACTTAGATAAAATGATAATTGGGGTAATATCGGCTAAGATAACATTGGTTAACATTTTATCTAGTAGGCTCGATGAATAATCGGGATTTTTACAACTAGTAACGATTAAACATTTATCGAGATTAGCTATTTTAGGACGAGTCAAAATGTTACGACGCTTATTTATAGCTAAGATATATTTTTCTTTATCATCAAATTCTACGATGTCGCCAACTAAGGGCATTTCATCTTTATGACGAAATAACCCGCGTGCTCGACATTCATATTTATTTGATGTGGTTTCAACAGTGTATAAATTACTAATTATCTTTATAATTCGTCCTGTCATGTTATTCCTCAGGAGTTGGATTATCAGCATCAATTTCTTCGGCTGGCGTATCATCACTGGTTTCTGGTTCTTCAGCAATATAAATTGTCAATTTAGCCCCAGCAACAACAGTTGTTCCAGCTTTCTGTGATTGTTCATAAATTTTTCCAGCTGCATATTCACTTGTTGGATTATATATTGGAATTAATTCTACATTATATTTAGCACACCATTCTGTTATCTCTTTTAATGAATAGTCTCCTGATGTGAAATCTGGGTAATCAGTTGTCAATAATGGAGTCCATAGAGTAATGGTGTCCCCTTCCGTTAACACAACCCCCGCTTCTGGTTCTTGACGAGTTATTTCACCAGATTTGGCATCACTGTTTTCTTCTTCACGAGTAATAACATATAAGCCATACATTTTTTCTAAGACAGCTCGAACTTCTGTGACATTTTGACCTATTAAGTTTTCAACCGTATAGCCTTTTTCACCAGTTGAAATATAAATGGTTATTTCTGCCCCTTCTTTGCGCTTACTTCCAGCTTGAGGAGATGTTTTCACAACTTTGCCAGCTTCAATATCAGCAGATGATATTTCTTTTTGTTCTTCGCTAATTTCGAATCCTAAGTCTTGAAGTTTTTGTTCTGCTTCTAAAACACTCATATTAGAAACATCTGGAACTGTTATGCTTTTTACTTTAGTAAATTGTGGAAATAAGAATACTAAAGTTGTTACGATAACAACTATGGTTGTAAAAATAATGGCTAATATAAGTAAGAATTTATTTTCTTTTTTCTTTAAATCTTTTTCGGTTATCTTTTTGGCTTTTATATCTACGTCACCTTCTTTTTCAATTGATTCACTGACAATTTCTTCTTTTTCCTTCTTGGCAGCTTTTTTAGTTTCTTTATTATTCTTCTTCGTTTCTGTTTTTTTATTAGTTTCATCAGTTTTAGTTTTTTCATTAGCTACTTCTTTTTCAACTGATGTTTTTTTCTTGCGTTCTTCACTTTCATCTTCAGAGTATTTGAATTGGTATTTAGGTTCCCCAGCTCTAGCATCAGTTAATGCTGTTTTTAAATCATCGTGCATTTCTTTGGCATCAGTATAACGATTTTTAACATTCTTAGCTGTAGCTCGCATGATAATGTTTTCAATAGACTGAGGTAGTGTTGGCAATTTTTCCTTAATGCTTGGAAATGTTTCCTTGATATGTTTTAAAGCAATTTCAACGGCGTTATCTCCGCGGAATGGAAGAGTCCCAGTAAGAAGCTCATACATTAATATTCCCATAGAGTAAACATCACTCTGAATAGTTGCACCTTTTCCACTGGCTTGTTCTGGTGGCAAATAGTGAACAGATCCCATTACCGAATTGGTTTGCGTTAATTGGGTTGAGTTTAATGCCATGGCAATACCAAAGTCCGTTATTTTAATTAAGCCATTTTCCAAAATCATTATGTTTTGTGGTTTAATATCACGATGGATAATATATGAATCATGAGCTGCTGACATTCCATCGGTTACTTGTAACATAACATCAACGACTTCTGTAAGAGTTAAACTACCACGTTTTTTTAGCAATTGTTTTAAGTGTTTGCCTTCAATATATTCCATTACAATGTAGTATGAGCCATTATCCTCTCCAACATCATAAACTTCAACAATGTTTGGATGACTTAGACTCGATGCTGATAAAGCTTCACGTTGAAAACGGCGAACGAATTTTTCATCAGTTGCCAAGTCTCCTCTTAAAACTTTGACAGCAACATTACGATCTAAAATAGTATCATAAGCAAGATAAACATTGGCCATTCCGCCTTCACCAATCGTTTTGATGATTTGGTAACGGTCGTTTATCTTCTGACCTTTCATTATCATGGTTAAGCCTCACTTTCTTTAACTAGATAAGCAATTGATATATTATCTGTCCCACCTCTAACGTTGCATTTTTTTATTAGTTTAATTAACTTATCTTCAACAGATATTCCTGTTTCATTTAATACGCGTTCGATTTGCTCTTGAGTTAACATGTTAGTTAAACCATCACTGCAAAGCATGATAGAATCAACTTCTAATTCTACTTCAAAGATATCAATCTCACATTGATCAGCGGCTCCTAAAGCTTTCATTAAAACATTTTTTTTAGGATGATTAGCTGCTTCTGATTCTGATAGATCTCCTGTTTCTACTAGGAAGTTGACAAGCGTATGATCTTTAGTTATTTTTTTTAATTTTTTATTTTTAAATACGAATCCGCTTGAATCACCGATGTTTACAAATAGTAAGAATTCTTTAGTTAATAATGCCATGACACAAGTAGTTCCAAGTCCCATCGACTCTGGGTGCTCTTCGGAATATTTTATGATATTAGCATTTACTTCTTGAACGTTTTCTTTTAGCCAATTGATGGCATCAATTTTCGTGCCAATTGTCGATAAAGCTTTAAATTTTGAGCCAATTTGGGTAACGACCATGGAAGAAGCTATTTCTCCTGCACGATGTCCCCCCATACCATCAGCAACGATCATCAAGTGTTCAGACGCCGAATTTTTAACAATGGTTAGTGAGTCTTCATTATGACTCCTTACCCTTCCTGAATCTGTAATATAAAACGACTTCATTTTTCCACCTCACTAGCACGTAACTGTCCACAAGCAGCATCAATATTACCGCCAAATTCACGTCTTATAGTCACGTTAATTCCTAACTTTTTTAAATTATCGTAAAATTTCATGACTTGATTGTTGTCACTCTTCTTATATTCAATATGACTTGTCTCATTATATGGTATTAAATTGACATAGACATTCATGTTTTTTAATAAATGAGCAAGTTCTTTGGCACAGTCCGTAGTATCATTAACATCAGCTAACAATAAATACTCGATTGTGACACGACGATTAGTTTTTTCAATATAGAACTTTAAAGCTTTCATGACTTCGTCGATTGGATAAGCACGATTAATTTTCATAAGTTTATTTCTTAGAATATTATTAGGAGCATGGAGGCTTAGAGCTAAGTTAGTCTGAATATCTTCATTAGCATAGTCATATATTCGCGGCACTACCCCACTAGTTGATACAGTGATATGTCTAGCCCCAATAGCTATTCCTAAGTTGTCATTAATTATTCGAATAAAATTCATAATATTATCATAATTATCAAATGGTTCGCCAATTCCCATCACTACTACTGATGAGATGCGCTCTTTAATGTCTGCTTCAATCATCAATATTTGACGAACAATCTCGCCCGATTTTAGATCACGAACCTTTTTTAAGCGTCCTGATTCGCAAAATGAACATCCCATGTTACAGCCAACTTGACTTGAGACACAGACACTTAGTCCGTAGTCATGACGCATAAGAACAGCTTCAATTAAATTACCATCCGATAATTCGAAGAGATATTTATTAGTAAGCGCGCTGGTTTGCTTCTTGCGTAAGATAAGCAGCGATGAATCAAAAGTATTAGCTAACTTTGCTTGTAACTCCTTACTAATATTACTCATGTTGGAAAACTCAAAAACACGTTTTTTGTACAGCCATTCAAAAACCTGTCTGGCTTTATATTTTTTCTCCCCAATACTAGCAAAATAGTTCTGCATATCAGATAATTTATAATCAAATATACTGTCCATATTTTCACCCTACTGATATTATATCAAAAATGATAAAAAAGGTATATAGAAAAAAGAAACTCCTGAAAAAAGTTTCTTTTTTAGTTTATTTAATATCAAGATAGCCTTTTAGGAAATTAATGACTCCGTCGTGATTGTGATCCAAAAGTGTTGTAGCCTTGGAAACTGCCTTAACTGCAGGCAAAGCATTTTCTAAAGCAACTCCATAGCCGACTTTTTTTAACATATCAATATCGTTAGCCCCATCTCCAAAGGCCATAATCTGATCATTTGAAATATTGAGAAGATGAGCAAGATGCGATATGGCTTGATATTTTGTACAACCAGAAGGAATTATTTCTAGCCAACAATGGGGCGAGAAAGAATCTTGCATGATAATTATTTCGACATTTTGTAGCAGTGAAGATAATTTCTTGTGAGTATTAATTAATTTTCTATCATCCTTCATATTAACGATAATGTGAAATACCTCATCATTTAATGTGTAACTACTATGCTCAGTTATACTATTAGTATAATGGTAAACCTGGTCTTTACAACAAATATCTATGAATGAGTAATCATCATCGTACAAGGAGAAAAGTTTTTCTATTACTTCATGATCAATCGCTTTTTTTAGTAATGGCATAGAGTTAGATGAACTATATATACAAGCTCCCGTATCAGTAATAATATAGTTAGCAAAAGAGGCATTAGCTGTTGACAATCTGGCTTTAACATAGCTTCGTCCTGTTGCAATGGTGATTATGTATCCAAAATCTTTTAGCTTTTTTAGATAATCAAAAGTGGATTCTGTTATTTTGCTATCTTTATTTAAAATAGTGCCATCTAAGTCAAGGACAATCATGCGTATCATGTGAATCACATCCTAATCGTATTTATAGCTTATGATAAATATCTAAAAATATGAAAAAGAGCGATTACTCGCCCTTGCTTTTTTTGGTTTTAGTTATTTTAGGTTCTTCTTCACTTTCTTCTTTTAACTCTTTTTCCAATTCTTCAGTATTATGATAGCTTTCTAAATCAACTGGCAAGTTTTTCTTAGCCAGACGTTTATCGGTGTGCTCAGTGATAAGTTCATAAATAATCGTGAAGCATGGTACACCAATAAGCATCCCGATAATACCAAATAATCCTCCAAATAAAGTAATTGCAAATAATACCCAGAAGGATGGCAATCCTGTTGCTTGTTTTTGAATCCTTGGAGTAATAAGGTTGGCATCAATTTGTTGTAAAATAACCATAAATAATATGAAAGTTACTGCCTTAACAGGATCTACTAAAAGAATTAATAATACTGATGGAATAGAACCAATGTAAGGCCCAAAATAAGGAATTAAATCCGTTAAACAGATAATAACAGCAATTAGTAATGGATATGGATAACGGAAGACGATTAAAAATATCAGTGTACATATTCCGATAATACCAGAATCACATATTTTTCCAACCATGAATTGTCCGAATACTTTATTAACGTGTTTTACTTCATCGATAAAGTTATTAACATGCTCAACATCGATAAAAGAACATAGGCTCTTGCGCATTCCCGCTCCAAATGTCTTGGTATTAGCTAGAATATATACGGCAAAGACAAGACCAATACTGAAGTTAAAGATAAATGAAATAATGCCAAATATACCATTACTTAGTTTTGCTATTGCCTCATTAGCCATTGGCAATACGACATTGTTTAGAGCTTGAGTTAAGTAATTAGTTATATAATCATAATTATTTAAAATACTATCTTCCATAGCAGAATTACTGAAAGTCTCTTTAATCCAACTCTCCAAGTCTTTTAAGTAAACTGGTGCATTGACGATAACCGATTGGATACTCAAAAGTAACTGTGGAATAATAAAGCTAATTAAGGCTACTAAGGCTCCTACAATAATTACAAATGTACAAAAAATACTCAGATTACGACGATGCGTATCTTTACTTATCCGATTAAAGACTTTATTTTCAAATAGATTAACTAATGGATGCATAATATATGCTAGGATAAATCCGAATATAAGTGGCATTAGGATATTAATAAGACTCTTAAAAAAGCCGATAATATTATCCATACGTGCCAAGCAAAATCCAAATAATATACAAGCTGCTATTACACAAAAAGCGGTAATGCCTAATTGTACTATCTTGTTCTTTAATAACTTTTTCATTTTCTCACCTAATTTTATTATAAGAAAAATATTGATGTTTGTAAACATGAACATCAAAAAAGGCCTGGTTTTAAGCCTGATATGACAAAATTTGCTAATATTTGCTATACATTATTTTAACTATTAATTTTTGTTAATATTAATCGCATAAATAAATCTATTTAGGGTTAGACTAGTAATGGTGAATGCATATGGATTATTTAAATAAAATACAAAAAGACTATGAAAACGTTACAGATTTAGTTGTTAAGAAGATAAAAAGTATCCATATTATTTATTTAGAAACTTTAGCTGATCAAGATAAAATAAATAATTATATTTTAAAGATTATTCCTAAGAGTTTAATACCTAGAGATATCAAGAGATTAGTTCCCTCTCCTAACGTTAAGGATGTCACTAATTATAAAGATTTAAATCTCTATTTAGAGACGGGATTTACTATTATTATCAATGGTAAGCAAGTTATCGCGGTTGAGACAAAGAGCAATCTAAATCGTGGAATTGAATCCCCAACAACTGAGGCTACTTTATATGGACCTAAGGATTCATTAGTAGAAAATTATCAAACTAATTTAGGATTAATAAAGCGTCGAATAAAGAGTAGTCATTTTAAAAATACAGTCTGCAATGTTGGACGATATACAAAGACGATGTGTTCTATTTTATATATTGATAATGTGGCAGAGGTAGAATTAGTTGACAAGATTTTAAAGTGTTTAGAGAATATCAATATCGATGGAGTTAACGATATAAGTGAATTAAAACCTTATCTTATTAACGATACTAAAAATGTATTTCCAGCTGTTAAGACTACGGAACGTCCTGATGTCATAGCCTCAGCTTTATTAGAAGGAAAAATAGCTATTATTATTGATAACTCTCCTTATGCATTAATTCTTCCCGCTTTCTTAGTAGATTTTATCAATCCAATTAGTGATAATTTCTTAAAATCGATAAACGTTAATTTTATAAAAATTTTGCGTATTTGTTGTTTTCTTTTAGCTATTGTACTGCCTGCTTTTTATGTAGCTGTTACAACAATTAATCAGGAAACTATTCCTACTAGTCTTTTAATTAACATTCAAAACCAGCGAGCCAATGTGCCATTTCCAGCAGTAATGGAATCCGTAATAACCTTGATAATATGTGAAATTTTAAGAGAAAGTGATATTCGCTTCCCTTCAAGCTATGGTTCAGCAATATCCATTTTGGGAGCTTTAATATTAGGTGAAGCAGCAGTATCAGCTGGTATTGTATCTCCCATTATGATAATTGTTGCCTCGATGACTTTTATATCTAGCATGATTTTTACTGACTTAGAAGTTATCAATGGTATTCGCTATTGGCGATTTATATTCTTATTTATTTCAGCATTCTTTGGATTATATGGTGTTGGCTTATCGGCAATTTTATTATTTACTAACCTTTGTAATTATGAAGTACTTGGCAAGCCATATTTTTATCCAATATCGCCATTTGATATGACATATCTAAAAGAGAGTTTAATAAAAATACGCAACAATAAAAGAAGTAGATTGTTAAGTAAAAATAGAATTAAAGGTGATTTATGAAAAAGTTATTTTTAATATTAATTTGTTTATTTTTTTTAACAGGATGCTATAACTATAAGGAACTCGATGAGTTGGGCGTTGTATCGTCAATATTAATCGATTTTAAGGATGATAAATATAAAGTAAAGCTAGAGATTTATGATGAAGAAGAAGTTCAAATATTCGATGGTGAAGGAGAAAATATTACTGAGGCATTTAAATCTGCAGAAGCAAAAAGTGATAATAAGTTTTTCTATCGTCACTTAAATGCCGTTTTAGTTACAGATAATGTCAATATTGAACATATCATATATTATTTTTTCCGTAATCCTGAGACTAATGATAATTTCTCTTTGATTAACACTAATGATGAAGAAATATATAACGATGAAGAATTTAATGTTGGATTAGCGATTCGCAATGACTTAGGATATGGTCAAGACTTTTCGTTTTTCTCTGATGCTAAAAACTTTATTAACAAGACAAGTGATTTGACCCTCCCTATTTATAAAGATAATAAATTAGATGGTATTAAAACTCTTAGTAATCAAAATTTTAAAAGTGAAATTAAGGATGCTGAGGAAAACGTTTTGAAAATCCTATTAGAAAATAATAATGCTCTTCTTAATACTAAATGTGGCAATGATTATTTTATATTAGAGATAAACTCTGTTGATACTAAAATCAAGGTAGACAATAAAATTAAGATTAAAATAAATATTAAATCGGGAATTCAAGAATTTACTTGTTCTGAGGATATCACTAAAATAGATGATCTAAAGAAACTAGAGAAATTAGCAAGTAAGTCTTTAGAAGAAGATGCCAAAAAATTAATTGATAAGTTAAATAATGATAGCACCGATATATTAGGTATTAACACCCTAATTATGAATAAGTATCATAAGTTAGATAAGTATTTTAACGATTATGATTATGAAATAGAAGCAGATGTATCAATATATAAGAAAGGATTATTATTAAAATGAAAAAAGAATTTAATATTTTAAATTATTTTAATACACGAGCTTTATTTATGGGTGTTGGCTTATCCCGAATTTTAGCTAATACGAATGAGTATTCTTTTCTTGCAATTATTTTAGGTACGATAATTGGTTTAGTGTTGCTTTATTTACTGCGCATCGAAATGAAATCTAGTTTTTTTAACACTATATTAAATTCAGTCATTATCGTTATGTCGTTAGTTATTTTGATAAATATGATATCAACAATGTATTTGACACAGATGCCTAAATTTTTAATTGGTCTACCCTTCACGCTTTTGCTTTTATATTTGTTGAATAAGGATGAAAAAGTCTTGTTTAGGCTAACAAATATTTTATTGTTCTTTAATTTAGTATATTATTTTCTATCATTATTCCCTTTATTAAAGTATTTTTCATTCTCGGCTTTTAATTATACGAATACAAATATTAGTAATGTTTTTGTTTCAGCAATTGAATTTGCTTTATTCTCAATTACACCTACATTATTTACGAGAACAAGTGAATATAAAGATGTTCCAATATATAAGATGTATATTATTTCCTCTATCACTATGGGAGTAATATTCATGCTAACATATGGTATCTTAGGGCCTGAACTTGCGGGTATTGTTAGGTATCCTGAGTATTTAATTTTAAAAGAAGTAAGCATTAGTAGTGCTATTCAGAATATTGAAAATATTGTTTCCTATATGTGGATAATTGATGTATTTATGTTAATTGCCTCTTGTGGTAATTCGATAAAACATAATTTAAAGAATCCAAAAATGATTAATATTATTTTTATTGTACTATTGTTTATTACATCGTATATGAATCAACACTACGAATATATTTTAGTTATTTATCAATTCTCGCCAATAATTTTAGGTTCGGTCCTATTCCTAGTTTGGCTCTGTAATAAAAAACTCATCTTTAAACATTAGATGAGTTATTTTTTAGTTCTCGAACATGCTTAGTTAGTTTGTTGCGATTTTGCGCCAGTAAGCCACGAGATAACAAAAGGAAATAGTAAAGGTTGCGATTTCTATAAATTAGACGCTTGAGTCCTGTTAGTTTTTCTTTGGTAAACTCTTGGTTGACAAAATTCATATAGTATTCAAAATCCTCGTTGAAGGGGTTAACTTTATTATCCGTCCATGGTTTAGAGGAGTAAGCACCATAACTATGGAATATAACAGGGTCTTCAATATCCTCTTTTATTGCGGAGAAATCAAGTAAACGAGATCTTCCATCGTAGAAGTGTTTATTATAATTAAACTTTGTTGCCATGGCATAAGGGCCCATATTATAACGAAATGGCATTTTATTTATTTTAGAAGCTAAAGCATAGTTTAGTAAGTCTTGATCAGGATATATTAGAGCTTTTTGGTTGTTTTGGTTATAATCAATGATGGTGCGAAGATAGTCCCCATTAAGCCATTTATCGATGTTAAAAAATAAGACTCCACTGTTGAAGTATTCTGTCAAGTTGCGCTCCTTTAATTCAGGAATGGAAATAGAATCATATGTAGCATTAATGGCGCTTTCATAAGAAAGTATGCCTGCTAGATCGTTTACAACTATAGTGTCGGCATCTAAGTAAAGAAGATTTTTTATATCATCGAGTTTTATTATGTCTTGAAAGAATAGGCGAGCATTCCCTATTTGGCTACCACGCCATGAAGGAATATCATACTTTTCAATATCGTAATTATCTAAGGAATAAAAATGAATGCCGACATTGGGAATTTGTTTTAAAATACTTTCAACGTGAGCATAGTCGGATGAAGAAAATCCTTCAGTGATAATATGAAAGGATAACTCGTTATGTGAGTTGTTAAAATATAGTGACATAATCGATGCTAACATTATATCGATATATTTTTGGTTTATCGTATAAAGAATATTTAGTTTCATAGTATTCCCTCCCTTGTTTTTATAATACTACAATATTAGTCTTTAGGACAATGAAAAAAGCCTATTTAGGCTTCTTCTTCGTAAATTTTCTTACCAGTATAAGTATAATAAGTTATATTAGAGGCATTTGTCACTTTTAAGTAGTGATCATTAAATATTATTTCTTTATCTAGTGATAATATCGTCTTATTAGTACGTAGATTAATTACTTCAAATTTATTGTCATTTTTTATATATGCGTAGTCCTCTTCATCATGGGTGTGAATAGTAAGATTTTGATATTGAGGTTTTAATATGGTTGCACCTTTGGAATTAATAAGCCCTTTTTGGTTATCTGTACTCACAATGTAATAACCCCCACTTTGATATGAGGAAGCAAAAAAGTCACTCACTTTTTTTCCTTTTGTGTTGATGAAATAGTAATCATCACCATCACTTACTTTGGCTAAATCATTAGAATCAAAAGCATAAGCACGTTTAAATGTTTTAGCAAACAAGCTCTTGCCATTTATGTCATAGTACTGGTACTCTCCATTTTTATAGACAAGATAGATATTTTTTTTAGTATAACCTTTGTCAGCTAGGGTTGCTCCATCAAGCTTGCTAACTACCTTCCCATTTTTGATAAATTCAATATTTTTATTCTTTTGAACAGCATAGTTTTTAAAGTTTTGAAAAGACATGTCTTCTAGTTCATCATCAATTGGTTTATATTTGGAATTAAGTAGATGATTAGAGTTTTTTGTACTGCAAACAAGATTATCATTGTCTAAAGATAAAGAATCACATGAATCTAACTTTTTTTCTTTGCCATTTACTAACAATTTATAGGTAGTATTATCAATTTCTTGCCAATTAGTGCATGAGTTTAATACCATAGTATCCTCATTACTAGAAATATTGCTAAGGCAATAATGAGTATTATCTTTAATTTTATTAATTATCTTAGTGGTTTTGGCATTAAAAATAATTGTTTCGCCATTAAAGTAAACAGACCCATAATTACCTAATTGATTAGCGGTGGGAACGGGAATATTTTCATCAATTTTGGTCTTAAAAAAATAAATTTTTTCTCCTAGATAGTTATATACACCATAACCTTTTTCTTCTGTCGTTATGATAAATAGATCAACACTTGCAGGAAGGATAACATCAAATACTTTAGAAGAAATTATCTTCTTATTATTAACATTGATTAAATTATACAGATCATCATTAGCAGACACTTTGAATAGTCCATTATAAGATATTATAGTTTCGTATTTACCTAATTTAGATATATACTTGCCTTTGGAATTTAGAATCCCCATTTTCCCTGCTTCATCGCGAACTTTAACAGCATTGTTATGAAAATTACCAACACTTGTGTAGATAAATTTGGTTAATTGTTTGCCATTTTCATTAAATAAGGCGTATCTGTTTTCCTTATTTTGAAGAAAAAACACATTAGAATTAATGGGATCAGCACTCAGTTTCTTCTTACTGTTAATCGAAGTCATTATACTAGTGATTAAAATAGCAATTAGTAATAAGATAAAGCCAAGTATGATTAGACGATGATACTTTTTATATATTTTGTTTATTTTCATATTTATTCTCCTATATATATACTAACAAATATTTTCCACTTAATAAAGGATTTTATTAAAGTATATGTTTATTGATGTTCATAGATCCATTTTATTATGTCTTCTTCTGAATATCCATTGGTATCTAAAAAGCATTTTTTATGCTTATTAGATCCAGAACCACACTTTCTAACAGAAAAAAGAAGTTGCTAACTTCTTTTCAATTTACTTTTTAACAGATCTAACAATTGTATAGTTTTTGAAATTTAGTTTTTTCAAAAAAGCTCGGTAATCGTCGAGACTAAATTCTTCGATATCCCCTACTTCATCTGGATAGTCATAACCATGTTTCATGACATTGTCTAAGAAGGCACGTCCTGTAGGCATTACCAAACCAGTTCTAATAATGAGATCAATTGTCGTTTGTTTTTTCCATAAATAAAACATTTCTTCATCATAATATTGATGTTTCATGATATCCAAAACCCATTTTTTAAATTTACGATGATTTTTGCCATATAAACCAATATCAATAATATACATATCATCAAATTTAGTTGTCAACGAATAATCAATGCTATAAATGGTTTCATTCTTTTCGTAAAATTCATTATATATCTTAGAAGAATCATTGAAATTATAATCAAGGAAATGGGAAAAATAGAATGTGCCTTTGACGCGTTCCTTAGGAGTTAGCTTACTAACATCAATTTTAAATGTCATAGTTATTAACTCTTCCCCATTTGGGTCGATTATTTTACTCTTACGATGATTGACTTTTATGCTCTCTTTTTTCTCTAGACACTGATAATTAACCGGTTCTGACTCGATTGATTTATAGGTCTCTTCGATTAATTTAATAATATTCTTAGTATCGAAATTACCAGCTAAGAAAATAGTTTGATTACAGGGCTGATAAAAAGTACTGTGAACAAGCTTTAAAAACTCAGCATTAATCTTGCGAACATTTTCAACAGTACCAAGTGTACTAGGAAAAACAAAGTTTTTAAAAGTGCAACGATTTAATTCGTCCATGTATTTTTTATTGCGGCGATCTTTTCCCTGCTTGATCTCTTCGTATATAGGTAATTTGATTTTTTTTAGTGCTTCGTCTTTAAAGACAGGCATATTGACAATTTTTATTAGCTCTTCTAAATGAGTCTCAAAATCATAAACTGTACTGACAAAAAATCTGGTCTCATTCCCACTAGTGTAAGCATTAAAAGCAACAAATTCATCTTTTA
The DNA here is from genome assembly GCA_950097225.1 of uncultured Bacilli bacterium. Lineage (GTDB taxonomy): Bacteria > Bacillota_I > Bacilli_A > RF39 > UBA660 > CAG-582. The sequence continues at coordinate 32,808 of CATNCE010000006.1, read as the reverse complement.
GATGTTCAAACATATTACCATATATGTTGCTTTCAACAATCGAGTGTTCTAGTAAGTGAGCTGTTCCTTCAGGAATAGTATAGGTGTTTTTTCCAATGGCAAATTTTTGATTGAGAGATCCGTAATTAACGATTATTTCAGCATAACTTTGATTTTTGTTTTTATTTTCTGTTAATACTAGTCTTATGCCGTTATCTAGTATTAAGGTCTTATTTTTTATCATTGCTCTCACCCTTAAATAGTACTTCGTTAGTCAATTTTATACGATCTATAAATTTTATTAAATCATTAATTTTAACACTTCTAAATTCTTTTAAGACCTCTTCCGTTCCTGGAATATTGAAGAGTTTATCTAGTGCTTTATTTAATGGACTAGATGGGCTATCTTCTTCTTTTAGCATATCGACTTCTAGGCCTTTTAGTAGTTTGTCTAAACAATATTGTAAATAGTCTTTATCATGTAAATCTTTGAAGACTTGATTGATAGCTTTCTTAGTAGCATTTTTATTTTCTGGCGATATGAAAGCGGTTATGACAAACATTGCTCGATTAGAAGCGGGATTCATACGCACATCATAGACAAGATTATTTTTAACCCGTAGGGACTCAAATATTAAATTATTTTCGGAAGCATGTAAAATATTGATGATTATGGCTAAATACTTGCGCTCACTTTCTTTCATATCTGGGACTTGATATAGTAAAAATAATTCTGATTGACTAAAAGATGTTGCTATTTCTTTTTTTAGTTTACATTTTTTTTCTGGGAGCACTTTAAAATAATTTGTACTAATTGTTACTTTTTCCTGTTCTTGATTGGCATAGTTTTTAAATAACTTCTTAACTCTAGATTCAGAAATATCACCATAAACTAAAGAAATAAAGGGGTTTTCTTTGATGGATTTAGTGTAGAATTCATATAAACCTTTAGGAGTAATTTTATCAAGAAGCTCGGTATCTTGTTCATAAGTATTGCCAAGATGTCTTTCTGGATCAATTGCCTCATAAAATGTGCAACTATTAGAATTATATATACCATCTAAATGACGCTTATTATTTTCAATCAAATAATCTTTTTCATATTGAAATTTAGCTAAATCAAATTCGCCATTTTCACAGAAAGGATGATAAAGAGCATCAATAGCAAAAGCAAATGCACTGTCTAAATCAAAATCCTTTATTAGGCCTTCCTTAGGAGTTGAAAAAGCAAAAACAAGATAAGTATTGTCTACTAGAGTTCGCGTCCCAAGGCTCATATTAAGGATGGTTTTTCGTGCGCTCTCTTTGCGGAATAAGCCATAATCATTATATTGATAGCTACTTGATGTAAGAAATAGCTTTAAAAGATCAATATAAAAGTGGTTATCCGGATGATACTTTATGGGAAATATTAAGCGAAATTCTAAAGTATTTATATCCTTACTTTTTAATACTTTAGGTTGTGTATCAATTATTAATTTTTTCATTTTTACTACCCTTCTAATATAAAAAATTTGCGTTTATCTGGTACTATTATAACATATATTAAAAAAATTCACATATGTGAATTTTAACATTGAGCAGCTCCATCGACACTGAGAATGACACCAGTAATATAACTAGCCATGTCACTTGCTAAAAAGACAAAAGCATTGGCTATATCTTCGGGCTCGCCAATTCGTCCAAGCGGGATAGACGCTATTAATGGTTCGATTAGGGATGCTGGCAATTTGGCAACCATATCAGTATTGATAATCCCTGGTGCTACAGCATTGACGCGAATTTTTTGTGCTGAGAGTTCACGCGCTAACGATTTAGTTATTCCATTTACGGCAAATTTACTGGCAGGATACATGACTCCTGATGGTTGTCCATAGATGCTTACCATTGAGCTAGTGTTTAAAATAACGCCTTTTGTTTTGCTTAAATATGGAACTATAGCTTTTGAACAGATAAAAACTGACTTGATATTTAAGTTGCTAATATTATTAAATTCACTTTCTGTATACTCGCTAAGTTTAGTTTTAGATGAAATACCAGCGTTGTTGATTAAGATATCAATACGTCCCCATTCATCAGCAATGCATTTAAAAGTAGAAGATACTTCTTCTTCACTCGTTAAATTAGGAAAAAATCCCTTCACTTCGTAATCACTATTTTCTTTTTTTAATTTGGCAAGAGCTTCATTAACCGTTTCTTCTTTTGAACCAAACAAAGCAACCTTACACCCATGTTCTAAAAACTTGCGAGCGGTTGCAAAACCTATACCACGAGTTCCTCCCGTGATTATGGCAACTTTACCTTCTAATAACATAATTATTCCTCCTTAGTATATACTACTTTCTAATTTCATCTAAAACATCATTTAAAATTTTGTTGCTTTCTATTTTATTAATGGCAAAACACTTCTTTCCTAAATCTTTAAAACTACTACCACAATGATATATACATTTGTTGTCTATAATAATAAATCTATCATGAAATCTATTATTAAATACTAATTCAACATTATTATATTGACTTTTATATTTTTTGATTAATTTTTCATTCATATTTGCAGAATAAACTAAATTATTTATAAAACTTTGATTTACCATTGTGCTTGAAATAAATTTTCTCATAGCAACAAAAGCGTCAATAATTTGAACATTTACTTTGGCAGCAACATCACTTTTAAGAAGCCCAGATAACATCATTATTCCTTGTTCAGTTAAAACATATGGTAAATATCTTATTCCCCCATGTACTATTTCATTCCTTAAACTTGAGGTCACAAATTGTGATCTCAAGTTTATTAATTCTTCCATAGTTAGTTGAAAACAAAATGATTCCGAAATCTCATAATATTTCTTTTAATTGTTTGATTTATAATTCTTGTTTCTGTTTTATATAACTTCGCAACATCTGATGAGAAAATAACTTGCTTTCCTCTTATTTCAAAAATCATGTCTTCAGTGGTTTGAGGAAACATATTCTCCACAGACAACCTCTATAATATTTTTTTAAAATCACTCAAAATATTAATAATTACTTGTTTCCATATCTTACCAAGTATCCTGTGTTCCCTTTATGTATAAAGTTTTATTTTCTATTTAGCACGATAACGCATTCAACATGATAAGTATTTGGAAACATACACAAAACATTTGTCTTAGAAACGTAGTAATGTTCTTTTAAAATTTTTAAATCGCGAGCTAAAGTCATTGGATCGCAAGAGATATAAGCGATATTTTTAGGATGAATATTTATGATAATATCCAAAGTATCCTTATTTAAACCACTTCGAGGCGGATCGACAATGATAGTGTCAAAGGATTTATCTAGGTGTTTTAATACTTTAGCTGTATCGCCAGCATAGTAAAAAGCATTGGTAACATTATTTAGTTTGGCATTATATTTAGCATCTATTATGGCATTTTTTACTTTTTCGATTCCGTAAATATTTTTGTAATTATCCTTTAATGCTAATCCAAGAGTTCCGACTCCACAATATAAATCTAAGACATTTTTACCATGTAAATTATTTCTTAAAATGTTAAAAATACAAGATGCCATATAGTTATTTATCTGAAAAAATGAATCGTAGGATAAGCGAAATAACATGTCGCCAATAGAATCAAAAAAGAAATTATCTCCATAAATAATTTTGCTGTTAACAATAATGCCACAGATATTATTGGGAATAGCAGAAAAGTCGATATCTACTGCGTCACTTGAATTAATTATTAGCATTAATTCATCCTTATAATTAGAACGAAGCGTTATGGAGCCATTTGAAATTTTAAAAGCCTTATTGTTTTCTAAAAAACAGTTTATAGCGTTACTAGCGATTAAACAGGCCTTAACTGGACATAACTTATGGGTAGCAGCGTTATAATATCCCCATTCATAATTTTCAATTTTTAGAGAAATCTTATTGCGGTAAAAGAGCTCTTTGTCATTTTTTATATATTTTATCTGTGACTCTATACCAGCATATTTTTTTAAAATTTCTTCTACTTTGTTTTCTTTATACTCATCTTCGTATTCGGCATTAATATGTAAAAGATTGCAGCCCCCACAGTCATGATAATAAGGGCACTTAGGAATAGTTCGGTTGGGACTTTGATTCGCAATATTGGTGGCTGTGGCGGTTTTAAAAGTTTTATGTTCTTGGGTAATGATTAGCTCTACTTCTTCGTTAGGTAAAGCATTTTCTACAAAAGTAATTATTCCTTCATGATGGGTTATACCACGACCTGTGTTATCTAATTTCTCTATTCTCATTTTTTAGAATACTCATATAGTTTCTTTACTTCTTTAATAGAAAGAGCTCTATATTCTCCACTTTTTAGATTATCTAGGGTTAAAAAACCATATTGTATACGCGTTAGTTTATCGACTAAGTAGCCAAGGGATTCGAATACTCTTTTTATAATATGATTACGACCTTCAACAATCGTTATTTCAACGATACATGAATCATGTTCATAATCAACTTTGCGTACTTTAACGCGTGTTGGGATGCATTTTACGCCCTCAACTTTAACGCCCTGTTTTAATAATTTTTGATCTTGAGGCGTCATAACTCTGTTTAATTTAGCTACGTAAGTTTTTTCGACACTGTGAGATGGATGCATTAGTGCATTAGCCAAAGCCCCATCATTAGTTAGAATAATTAAGCCCGTCGTATCATAATCAAGACGCCCAATTGGATAAATACGTTTATTAGTATTGATATAATCGATTACTTTCTTACGATTAGCTTCATCGCTGACGGTTGATACAACACCACGCGGTTTATTTAATAAAAAATATACCTTATCTTCCCTTTCTAAGCTTTCGCCATTAACTAAAATTAAATCATCTCCGGATACTTTAGTGCCAAGCTCACGCACAATTTTTCCATTAACTGATACTTTGCCGGCAACTATTAATTCTTCCGCTTTTCTTCTTGAAGTATAACCTGCACTAGCAATTACTTTTTGTAATCGTTCCATAAAACCATTCCTCCTCGTTAATTGTATCAAGAATAGTATTAATAGTAAATGAAAAAGAAGGATATTAATCCTCCTTGATAGCTGCTAATTCTGCTTCAATATATTGTACAAGTTTGCCAATATGTGCCCCATCAACAAAACCATGATGAGCCATAATCATAGCGTTAATATATACCTTATCGTCAACAATTTCAAATTTATCCCATATGATTTGAGGATTTGATGCACTTTTATCAAAGGGTGGAACAACTCCTGTAAACTTAAACCAAGGTAGACATGATAACCATACCTCTCCTGTTTCTTCACGAGATAAATCAATGGATTTTTGTTTAGCCTTTAGTTCCTTTTTCGCTAAATCCGAAAGAGATATGAACTCCATTAAAGTTTTAGTATTGTCTAAAGTGATAAACACTACATCCCCATTGTCGAGCATTTCTGTGTAACTAGGTTTTATAGTATCATAGAAGACTATTTTGCCATCTTCAGCTCGATATTTAAAATTGTCAATACGATTCATAGCTTTAGTAAAGCAATAACACAAAACGGCATACAAATGCTTATGTTTGCGAGAATAATTGTAAGCAGAGGTGATATCAAGCTTAATGGTTACAAAGCTAAAAGGATTAACTCGGTTGTTAAAGGTGTCAAATAAGTTTTGTCGATAAAAATTTTCAATACATTTACGCATATAATCACCAAGGTAATTGTATCATATTAATGAAATAAATTCTTAATAAATAATTTTATTTTAGTAAAAAAGCCAACACTTTTCTCTTGCTCATAAATATCCGTGCGATAATATTCTTTACCATCTAGTAAAACAGTTGCATATCCTACGCGATTTTTAGCATCATTAGTATAATTCACTTCGACTTTTACTTTATTTATCTCACCGTCGCTTAAAAGCATATCAAAATCTTCTTTGACCGATAAGCCCTCTTTTTTTAGGAAAGTCTTCGAATCAATGATGTTAACTAATTTATATTTTTTAAAATACTCTTCGTATTTGTTTTGATGTTTTGAAAAATCATCAGCTTCGTTTAAAGTAACGACCGTTAAATTTTTATTATCCTTTGAAGCTGTTGTAACGAGAGTTCGATAGGCTTTTTCCGTGTATCCAGTTTTTCCACCAGTCGTATATTTATATAAACTTAATAACTTATTCTTGTTATACCAATCATAATATTTGGTATCTGTTTGAACTGTATGATGTTTAGTACTCATAATGCTCATTAGTTTTTCGTTTTTAGTGGCATGCGACATCAATAAAGCCATATCATAACAAGTCGAAGTGTTGCCATTACCATTATTATCTTCAAGTCCAGAGGAATTGATAAAGTTGGTATTTTTCATCCCAAGTGATGAGGCATATTCATTCATTAGTAAGGCAAAACCCTCATTTGATCCACCTACTTCTAAAGCTAAGGCAATAGCTGCATCGTTACCACTTCGAAGCATTAAGCCATATAAAAGATCAATTATTTTAATATGCTCCCCTACTTCGACATATATTCCTGAACCAAAACTTTTTAAGACACTATCGGTGATCTCAATTTCTTTATCTAAATTGTCGACATTTTTAATAACAACTAGCGCTGTCATAACTTTAGTCGTTGAGGCGATCAATCTTTTTTCATGTGGGGACTCACTATAAAGGAGACGTGATGTGTCCGTATCCATAACACACAAAGAGGCATTAACTTTGATTGGTAAAAAACAAATAAAAAACAATAACATAAATTTCTTCATAGTAATTTATATTATTGTTAATATTTTTTATGCTTAAATTTCGCGATAACGGAAACGACACTCTTCGATTAGTTTAATGGCATCTATTTTTGAATGATATTCTTTAACTTGAACAGTTCCACCTTCTAAAGTTTTATAGTTTTGAAAGAAGTTTTTTATCTCTTTTAGAGTTATCTCTGATAAGTCACTTAGTTCGTTTACTCCCTTAAATTTAGGATCAACATCAACTACTGAAATGATCTTATAATCCATATAACCATTATCGATCATTTCTAAATAACCTAGTACGCGAGCAGGAACAATACAACCAGGATAAGTTTTCTCACTAGACAAGATTAGAATGTCTAAAGGGTCTTTATCGAGTGCTAAGGTACCTTCAATTATGCCATATTCAGCTGGATATACATTAGATGATGATAAAACACGATCAAGGCGAATTCGGCCTGTTTTTTTATCTATTTCGTATTTATTTTTAGAGCCATAGGGAATTTCTACCAAGGCATCAATTACATTATTTTTCATATTATCTTCCTTTTAGAATATATCAGTATCTTCGATATTTTCTTTAAATTTATATAATTTAGCAGGCTTTTTACCGGCGAAATTAAAGTACTTTCCTGTATCTTCAACTAAGTTTAAAGATAACAGTTTGCGACGAAAATTACGACGATCAAGAGGATGCTCTAAGATAGCCTCATAAACCTGATGAATTTCTGGCAAGGTAAAACCACTGGGAAATAAAGACGTTAAAATATTGCTTTTTAAAATCTGGTGTTTAAGTTCGTGAAAAGCGGATTCAATTATCTCGGCATGGTCATAGGCAAGTTGTAAATTTTTAACATCTTTGATGTCAAACCATTCAGCAGCACTGGTTTTTAGTGTACTTTCTTGAAAGTTTACGCGGTTTATATCAATAACGCCAAGATAAGATATGGCAACCATACGCATCACAGGACTTCTATCGACTTTTCCATGAACATTTATTAATTTTAAATTTAAATTAGTAAGTCCTGTTTTTTCTTCAATTTCTCTTTCAATTCCGGTCTCTAAGTCTTCATTATTATAAAGTGCACCCCCAACTAAAGCCCAAAAATCTTTATATGGTTCATTTTTACGTTTGATTAAGAGAACTTTTACTACTCCATGTTCAACAGTAAATAAGCTCGATATAACATGAATTCCCTGTTCTTTATAAAGCGGATTATTTTTTTCCATATAATCACCTATATATATTATAGCAAAATTTCGTTATAAAAAGAAGAATTTAGTTCTCACCAAATTCTTCTTTAAAGGCTTTTTTCTGTTTGTTTCTTAATTTATCTACTAGATATTTGTTTACTTGCTCTTTTATCATCTGTTCTGATTTAAAAATAAAGAAGACACAGAAAACCATCAAAGAGGCATCTATTAGATAATTTAAAATAATGGCATCGCCGAATGTATTAAAACCATAATCAAGAATATCAGCTTCTTTTAGGAAATCAAGTATAAACATGATTAATGAATAAATAGTTCCTAATATACCAATAACTTTTAAGCGATGTAAACGATTTATAACGTTGGCATTTTTAGTACTAGCCTCTTTAAATTCCCTTATAGCTTCTTTTTGTTCCTTTTTACTTAATCTTTCAAATCTACTCTTCATCTAAATACTCCTCTAAGTTATATACATTAAAACCCTTGCGATATAGTTTTTCACGAATATGCTGGCTTAATTCATAACCTGTATATTTTTTTTCTAATTGACGTTTAGCTTTTTGATATTCTATCTTTAAAGCATCATTATCGGTTATTTCAAAGTTACTGATAAGAGAACTTACTATTTCTTTGTCATAACCTAAATTTACTAAATCATTAGTTATTTTTATCTTTAACATGTAAGCGGATGATTTATGATTATTCTTGATCTTCTGGGCAATATATTTATTTACCTTATTCTCCCAAATATCCGAACTGATAGCATCTATTTTTTCATTAATAATGTCTTCTTTAAGTCCTTGATTTAAAAGGGATGCAGTAATTTTTCTTGGACCATTATTAGTTAAATTTATTTGATCACTTAAATAGGCTTTTAAATAATAGTCATCATTTAAAAAGTTATTATCTTTTAAACGTTTAATAGTCGTCTTTATAACACTGCTTTCTATCCCTTTTTTCTCTAGATAGGTGATTATTTCTTTTTCGCTACGCAGTTTCTTGTTTATATATTTTATAGATTCATAGTAACTCTTTAGTTCATCATTAAAAATAATTATCTCTCTTAAAGAAATGGCATCAATATCACTTTTGGCAAGAAGATTATATTTAATAATAACATCATCATATAAGATATATTCTTCATCATCAATTATGACTTTATATTTATTTTGCTTATCTTTTACGTATTTTTGAATTTTCATAGGCGCTCCCTTATGTAAGATTATAACATATAATTAAAAATATGGTATTATATAGTTGGTGAATTATATGGCAAAAAGGAAATTAAAAAGACAATTTAAGATTTCTTTATTTATTTTAATTATTGGAGGGATACTTGCACTTACTTTACCAGCTTATGTAAAAAGAAAAAAATTAGATAATTATAATAATGAAAAAACGACTATACATGTAGAAGATAAAGAGGATAAACATATTAGAAAAGCTAAACTTACTTTAGTCGGCGATTTTTTATTTGAGTCGCCCTTTTATAAAGCAGTTGATAAAGGATATGATAAAAATCAATATTTTAGTTTAGTTAAGAACTACTTTATAGATGATGATCTTAGTATTGGCAATATGGAAGTAGTTATTGGTAGTGAGGATATGAAAGTATCTGGGGACGGCTATAATTTCTGTGCTCCGCCTTATATTGGTGAACTCGTTAATACACTTGATTTAGAGGTATTAGCAACTGCTAATAATCACTCTTATGATCAAAAATTGGAAGGAATTAATTCAACATTAGATTTTTTTGCTAAGACGGATATTATGACTGTTGGCACTTACAGAGATAAAACAGATCGTGATACAATGCGCATTTTAAATGTAAATGACATAAAATTTGGGTTCCTTTCTTATACCTTGGGTACCAATGTAGTTGTTCCGGCTGATAAAAGAGATTTAGTTGGTTTATATCGCTCCCCTGAAACAAGAAAGTTTGATGAGGAATACAAGAGTATATTGACAAGAGAAGTAATGAAGCTAAGAGATGCTTGTGATGTTTTAATAGTAATGATGCATTGGGGAAATGAATTTACTTATACACCAAATGAAGAACAAAAAGAGATAGCTACTTTTTTAAATAGTTTAGGTGTAGATATCATTTATGGCAGTCACTCGCATTCAATACAACCTATTTCGGAAATTGGCGATGCACACAAGACTTTGGTTTATTATTCTCTTGGCAACTTTGTATCCCACGATGATGATATTGCAAGAACTCCTAAAGGATATGAGACTTTTGATAATGCCTATCAATTCGGTCTTTTATCAACACTCGATGTAGTTATAGATGAATTTAATGAATTAACGATAAATAATGTCAAGGCAATTCCTATTGTAAATTATTTTGATAAAGATATGAATAACTTCTTATTGGTTCCGTTTTCTCAATATACCGATCAACAAGAAACTTCTCATCTGCGCTATCAATTGGGTTTAACAAAAGCATTTATAAATGATGCATACAATAAAGTTATAGATAAAAAGTATCACTAAAAAATGGACGATATAAAGTCCATTTTATTTTTTCTTCCATTTAGCTTTTAAGGTTATGTCTTTAGTAACAGGTTTATTAAAATTATATTTCTTTTTATTTAGCTGCCACTCGACAAAGACGTAACCTTTACGAGTCGGATTTTTAGGTTTAGTTACTGTATCATTTTTAGATACGATAAGAGTACTTACTTTAGATCCTTTATTGCTATTAAATTTAACTTTGTATGTCTTAGCATTATCGATGTAGTTTTCAATGAATTCTTCATTAATATTTTCATCGATACTGATATTTATACTTAAATTATGATCAGTATTATCATAGATGAGCTTGTTAATAACTTCTTCGGTCTTATTCCAATTGGTAATAATATTTACGTTTTTAATGTTTTCTTTGTTTAGAATAATTTTTATGGCATCACTCAAAGACATTTCACGAAAGTCTTTTTCTTTAAATTCACTTTTAGCCTTAGAATTCAATAATCTAAAATCAACTATGGTATCTCGGTAGCCACCACAAGTGTTTTCACTGCCTTTGTAGCTACAGACGCGATAGCTCTCTTTGAATGTTAACTCAACTAGTGAGGTAGTATCGATATACATGCTATACATTGCTTCTCTTTCATTAATAACGACATTTTCAGGAGTTATATTTCCTTGGTTGTATAGGCTTACGCCAATTAGAACTGATACTGAGAATAAGATAATTATAGCTAATACGCTTAAAATATTTCTAATTAGTCTTTTAAACTTCCTCATGTATAACACCTTCTTTTGCGCTTTATGATACCCCATTTCTAAGATTTTTGCAAGAAAAACCATGTATAGTTTGACTTAATTTTCCAAATAAAAAGAGGCTTATCTTGCCTCAACGATTAATTTTATCGCCGTTTTTTCTTCACCTTCAATAGTTATGTCCGAAAATGCTGGGATAACTACTAGGTTTTTACCACTCGGAGCAACAAAACCTCTAGCAATACAAATTGCTTTAATTGCTTGATTTAAGCTACCTGCTCCAATAGTTTGAATTTCAACACTGCCTAAACTTCTAAATACATTAGCAATCGCTCCTGCAACTTTACTAGGATTTGATTTGCTCGATACTTTTAATATTTCCATTATTATTTTCCTTTCTAATAATGTATATGAAAAAAAGAAATAGATAACACAAAAAAAGAAGATAAAGTTTATCTTCTAAGATTTTGGTTGGTATTTACTATTTGTGTATAAGATTCCTGTTAAGCGGCTTACTACATCTGCTGTCTCTCCCGCTCCTTGGTTCTCTCCAAAGTTACTATGTTCTGTTGTCGTTATTATCGATACTGATGCTGCTGGCGGTGTTTCATATATATCATAAAATGTTATGTTATATTTCTTATTTATGTTTACCGATTCTGCAAACCTTCTTATGAAGTTCTCTGTGAATTTCTCTGTATTCATCTTTAACTCCCCGGTATCTCGGTAGTATCCATAATCTACTGCCTCATACATACTCGCCTCTAATACTTCTCTTATCATGTAATAATCTTGTTCACTCGTCGTCGTTAGATTCTGCAACAAGATCATTACACTCATTATCGATATTCCTAGTACTACTATCCAGTAGCCCCATAAACTTTCTTTCATAATATTCGCCTACCATTTTCTTTTAAGAGTATTATCTTCTCTTATTTCTTGTAATCTTTTTGGAGAAGCCCATACATTTACACGATGATCGGTATTTCCATATCTTATAATACCATTTTCTAGATTTTCCATAAAGTAACTTTTACATTGTGTACAACCTACTCCATTGGTTAGAGATCCTGTTTGTACTTCGGTTGGACATTCACAATGAAGATTAAAATCACTGTAACCCTTCTGATTATTCGATTCACGCTCTTTATTGTAATTTTTGATATTCTTTAAGTCTTTTGGACTTAAGTTAACTGAATAAGATATATTTTCTGGTGCATAAGTCGATGAAGTTGCGGCCTTATCAGTAATTTCTTTCATTACATCTTGACCGCGAGGACTCATCGTCCAGTTATAACCGATTGTTCCTGTAGCTGTAGTTGTTCCACCTGGGAATAAATCGGCAGGATCAACAATTTTAAAGTTAAATAAATCGTATCCTTCTTTTAATTCATCACAATCTTCAGGATTAATAGTGACTTCACTACCATCAGTGCCATTACAAGTACCTGTCGTAATCAGTTCATGTTCAACATGAAGTTTACAAGTTATTGTTGTACCTGCTTCACTAGGTAATTGGTTGCTACAAGTTGTTCCACCCTTTTTAAAGTAGTCAGTAAATCGTCCTTTGTGCCCGATACCTTCGATATCCCAATAAGTTTCATATGTTCCATCTAAAGTTGTTAAATTAATACGATATTCTTGATTGTGAATGGTATGGTTTGTTGATGATTCTCCACTAACTATTCCAGATGGAACTAAAGTGTAAGTATTCTTTTCTTTTTCTGTCCATTTGCATGTTGTATGATATTTAGCATCAGTTGAATGTTTCTTATCTGCACTATAGGCATTATCATAATATTTAGATAAGTTAAAATTGCTTTCATAAGCAATTGTTACATTGCGGTTAAAGTCATGCATTTTTTCAGAACCACTACCATATACACCTGAGTAACGATCTGGCTTTATTTCATCAACACCCGTTTCATTTTCGTCATAAATAATTTCTGAATTACATTCACGATCAAACTCAATTGCTAATTTATCAAGAACTTTTTCCGATTTAGATCCCAAGTATACTTCAGAATAACGGAATAAAAGATCTGGACTAAATTCATAATTTTTAGAAGCATCTTTACCAGAGTATGTTACTTCCTCTCCTAAGCGACTCTTAGAATCATCAAAGTAGAAGTCGCATTCATCGATATTCTGCTCTAATTTATAAGCATCTTTAGTGGCAATTTCATAAGCCGATTTGGCAACACTAATAGCTTTTTCGATTTCCTTAACTACAGATTCAGGATCTTCATCACGATAAGAAGTGATATTTTGCGTATCAAAAGAATCCCCTTTATATGTAACATTGCCATATCCACAGCTCTTAGCAGCTTTATCTTTAGCTTCATTATAAGCCTTTAGAGCATCTGCATATTTATATAGGCTATATGGTTCATGACTTTCTTTTTTCTTAGAGCCATTTACTATTTCTACGCGAGAGTATTTATCATTACTCAAAGACACTGTGTAATAGTCATGTTTATTGGCAAAAGTATATTTATAGTATGTGTAACTAAATGATTCAGTTGCCGAATTAGACTTAGTCTTGTTTGTAACTGGATCAGTTTCAGAACAACTAGCAGTTACTTTTCCAGTTTTAGTGATGGTTTCTTTTGTGCCAATGGCATCATCATAGTTGGCTTTCATTGACGATTGCTTTTGGAATTCGTTATATTGTTTTACTTCTTCGTCGACTTTTTCAACATATTTATCACGCCACTCATTATAGTATATCTTAACACGACAACGACGATATCCTTCTATATATGGAGAGGTCGTTCCATATGATGTCTTACTTAATTCAAAATAACGACCAGATACTGCGGTTATAGCTCCTGGTACTTCCATGGTTACGCGTTCAGTACAATAAAGATCACAATAATCATTTATTTTATTTTTAAATTTATCATTTTCACATCGATCTTTATAGAAGTCGACTTTTAGTTCAGAATCATAACAGAATATATCATCGAGTTCACTTTCAGCAACAGATGATACAGTTCCATCTGTACAACAGTTATTAACGTCAATTTCTGGTTCAAGTGGCACCCCTGGATTACAACACTCAGGATCGTCTTTATCAGGAACATCACATAAACGATTATAAGCCTCTTGCCATTCAGCTGGCATAGAATTAATTTGCGGTTTAAGAAGTGCACAACATCCTGCTCCTCCCTCACCACGATTAGAGAAGGCAAAATCTTGAATACTTCCATATTTACTTGGGATAACTAAATCGCCTGGATATACTTTATTATCATAGGAAAATTTGCCATCAGAGTATGAACATGCATTACAATACTCCCCTGGATCATTGGCCCAGTCAACAGCAATAGCAAATCCTGCTGTTGATAGAAGATCAGCACCACTTTGAATATTAAATCCTTTGGCTGCTACCCCTTGTGCACCATTATATGCCGATAGTTCACGTTCATAATGAATTAAATAAGCCTGATTGTTAATATTCCACAAACCACCTACTACTTTACCATTAAAGAAATGATAAGAGTCAGCTAATGAACCAAAATAATTTTGCCAAGCATTGTTAATTTTACCAGACCAGAAGAATAATGGTTCCATAACGATAAATATCTCTTCCCCAGTATTACATCCTTCGGCTACTTTATAAATCAAATCATCGGCATTGAAGCCTCCTGATACTTCTGCGATAGCACGGATGAAGGCATTTACATCAGCTGCATAAGTTGGATTTCCTGATTTAGTTAAACTCAAAAAGAAATCTAGTTCATTTCCCATACCATTTAAATTTCCACCCGTATTTCCACTAGTTTTTAAAGTGGTATAATGATTAGATCCTTCAATAGGTACGTATTTATTGTATGCGGCAGCAACGGCACTAAATTTTTTAATGTCACGTTCATTAGTAAACCCTTCAGTGTAATTTCCGCCAGAAGCTAGGGCAACCTTGTTACGATCTCCATTATAAGCATTATAATGAGTATTAAGTCCGGCTTTTCCTGGTCCAATGTATGTTTCAAAGTCGAAACTCAAGCCATTAGATGCGGATACAGCTTTACCTTCGGAATCAACGAAAGTAATACGCACCCCTGCAAGTGAGGATGATCTTTGCATTCCGACACAATTTGGACTACATGAATTAACGATACCAGCACTTCCACCTTGTTCTCCAGATGAATCACTAGCAGCAAATACTATAGTAGGAACGAAAATAAATAACCATAATGTAATAATTAATATTGTACTCTTCTTCATATTATCCTCCCTAACCTATTTTACTTATCATAATAGATGGCGTCTCACTGCCATATGAGTAAACTTCATAAATATTTCCATCGATGTAGAAACGATTCAAGATAACGCCTTCGTCATAGGTATATTTAACTGCATCTAATATAATTCGCTTATTTATATTTAAATTTAAATCATATATATCATAAATTGATGAGTATATTGTCCTACTATTTACAATAATACTGGTATTATTACTACTAATAGATTCAATGCTTATACGATTTTCCATATCTTCAACATTGATAAATTCATCATCTTTATACTTTTCTTTGTAAGCAGAATCATCTTCTAATTTAATATTCTTGTATTCATACTTATTGATCAAACGCGCATCAGGATCTAATTTATATAAGGTGTCATTTGTGTTTGCTACATAGCCCTTTAAATAATTTCTTATCTTTATATTAGCATCAGTTTCTAAAGTATTAATAGCATCAAGTTCTTTTAATGAAGCAGTGTATCCTTCAACATTGACACTAATGCTGTAGTACTTATTATCACTTTTACAAACAAGCTCGATTGTATTATCTAAACTAGTAGCCATTTGATAATCTATGTATTTAGAATCATTAAATTGTTTGTTGATGTTGATAGTATTTTTATTTTCTTTTAAGTTGATATCCGTAAAATATAAATTTATTTGATCATCTTCTTGAGCTATGATAATTAAATTTTTATCGACGACTAACATATCTTTGATTTTTCCGTTAAAAGCACTTTTGATAGTGCGTGTAGCGATGCGTTTTCCATTGTTATCAACTTGAATTACTGATAAATTCTTTTTATTACTAAGCTCTGTTACAGCACTTATGTAGTAAGCATTGTTAGTACTTACTGTACTATATACATGAGCAAGGCCAAATTCTTTATCATCTAAAGTTAATAACCACTTTAGTTTACTATCTTTACTAATTGCTGATATAAATGAGTCCTTTGATAATGGTCCACTTGTGATAATAAATGAATCATTTAAGTAATTAGCTTGAGTATTTGATAAAGTTATTCCCTTTTTATAATAATCACTTATGATATTATAGCTAACATTAATCTTATCATTTTTCTTAGTATTTAAATCGAAGGCATTAGCTGCATTGTCTGCAAAATCAACTACACCAATATCTAAAATATCGTAATTAGGCTTGTTAGGAACAATAAGATTTTCGCCTTTACTGAAAAAAAGCATATAGATCAAAATTGCTACTAGCAATAGAAGTATTATAGCAGCTCCAGCTATGTATATGTATTCTATCTTAAAGCCCTTTTTTTCATGGGATATAGACCTTTGATACTTATCTTTTTTAAATTTTTTAATTTCCTTTTTTTCTTCGTTTGTTTTTTTTACTTTCATAGATCATACCTCTTCAATCTTATTATTAATAAAACTATTACGGAAGTGTCAATAACTATTCCGATTATGAGTCCGATAATAACAGCAATTCGTATATTTTGTTTTCGCTTTAATAGCTTTTTGGTTTGTTCATTTGCCTCACAAGTTATACACTTAGTAGTAAATTGGCTATTATTTTTGCTAAATTGATTATTGATTCTCTCTATTACTTCTTCACGCGTTTCTTTAAAATACTTGGTAACCCAAGGCTGACAATAAGAATAATCAAGCATCAAATCGTTTTTACAGACACTAATTTCACTCAAATCATTGTAACGGGGTTTAACAATATTGATCTTGCGCAATTCATTGTTACAACCATATTTAAAACCTCTTATGCGAATGGTGTAGTTTATAATGGTTACGATATCATATACTCGAAATGTATAATTATTATTAGTCGTCATGCTAGCTGATATTTCGATTGTATCTCTTGAGATATCATTTTCAACAACAGCATATATTTCATCTGTAATGTTATATATAGTTATTTCAAAATAATAATTATTTTGTTCATCTTTTTTTATCGTATAATTAGCATCCACATTGTAGGCCGCTTTGCTTAAAGAGACTTGCGAAGAATAACTACAAGTTGTATCTTCTTCTGCCATTACATGAAAACTAAGTAAAAAGAAAGACGAAATACTAATTAAAAAGCAAATAATCTTTTTCATATATCTATTCCTCTTTATCCTTATATAAATTATAGCAAAAATGTTTTTTATACTCAATAAAAAAAGAAGATAAAGTTTATCTTCTAAGATTTTGGTTGGTATTTACTATTTGTGTATAAGATTCCTGTTAAGCGGCTTACTACATCTGCTGTCTCTCCCGCTCCTTGGTTCTCTCCAAAGTTACTATGTTCTGTTGTCGTTATTATCGATACTGATGCTGCTGGCGGTGTTTCATATATATCATAAAATGTTATGTTATATTTCTTATTTATGTTTACCGATTCTGCAAACCTTCTTATGAAGTTCTCTGTGAATTTCTCTGTATTCATCTTCAACTCCCCGGTATCTCGGTAGTATCCATAATCTACTGCCTCATACATACTTGCCTCTAATACTTCTCTTATCATGTAATAATCTTGTTCACTCGTCGTCGTTAGATTCTGCAACAAGATCATTACACTCATTATCGATATTCCTAGTACTACTATCCAATAGCCCCATAAACTTTCTTTCATTAATTACACCCCTGCCCAATGAATTTTTGTATCACGAATAGTATTAATCGAACCCTTGGAAGATGTAACCTTATAGGTTGCTCCTCCGTATTTTATTTCTCCATTATATAAGTTAGTTAAGAATGAACTCAAACACTTTTTACAGCTATCAACTCGTTTACATACTTGAGTTTCTCCAACAGGATTACATTCTTCAACAACGTCAGGACATTGACAACCAAGCTCGAAGTCTGAATATCCACCACGGTTATTTTCTTCACGATACTTGTTATAATTTTTAATGTGTTTTAAATCCTTTGGTGTAAAAGTGAATGAATATGACATGTTTTCTGGTGCGTAAGTTGAATTTTTAGCACCTTTTTGTTCAATATTTTTTTGGGTCTCTGGTCCATTAGTTCCTTCAAACCAATTATATCCAAATCCACAGCTATCAAAAGAGTTACATGATGGGAAAACATGAGCTGGATCAACAATTTTGAATTTTAATACCGACTCGTTATCTCCAGGTTCTGGATCTGGACATTCATCTGGATCAACTATCGTTTTCTCGGTATTACAAGTTCCAACCGTTATAAGTTCATTTTCTACTTCTAATCCACAATGTAGCATTCCGTCTTTATCAGTGTATTGTTTACTAGAGCACGCTGTTGAATTTTGGAATATTTCATCAAATTTTCCGTTTGTTCCCAAGTTTTTAATTAACCAGCGAGTGTCATAAGTTCCTGCTAATGTAGATAAGAAGACGCGATATTGATGTGTTCCCATTGTATAATTGAAGTTCTTTTCCTCAGTTGCTTCTCCGCGTGGAATTAATGTATATATAATCTTATCTTCTTCATCCCAAGAACATTTAGAAATATATTTTGCATCTTGGGTTAATTTCTTATCTGCATAATAAACTCCATCTAAGAAGTCTCTATAACCAGATCCGTTAGAATCCCAAACTAATGTTGTTGCTTTAAAATCGTGCATGAAAGCATTTCCATCCCCATAATATTGAGAATATTGTGGAGATTCTAATGCATCAGGATCGCCAGCAGTAGATGGTCCTAATATCGGTCCTTCTACCTCACAACCTGGAGTATTTTTAAATGGTATGATTGTTGTTTCAGATTTTAATTTTCCATAATCATCTTTGTATACTTGAGTATATTCAAATCCTTCTAACTCTGGTGCGAATTTATAAACGTTTTCTGCCTTAGCTGCATCAGATGTGAAGAAATTATCACACTGAGTTAATTTATCTTCAGTCGATTTAGCGGTTTGGGCAGCACTATTAAATTCAGAGTTAGCAGAGCTAGCACTTGCCTTATAATCATCATAAATTTTAGGAACATTTTCTTTATGACTCTCAACTTCTGCATAATTTCGTGAACATACATATTTTGTTTTTGGTGAAGTTGATGTTACTGTTGCAGAGCCTGTACAGTTGGTTGATGTTGCTGTCGTGCTAGTGCCATCAATTTCTTTATTGTTATATGTAGTATTGAATTCCGTAATCGAAGCTAATTGTTCATCTAGGGTATCACTCCAGCCTGACCAATCTTGTGCATGGGATGTTGTATATTTGCCAGCCGGGTCAATTTCAACACCAGTTTTACCGCCTAGTTTAATCTTAGTTTCATACCAATTATATTTAGTACTAAATGGATATTTTTTATATTTCAACGTAACTGTTAATGTCTTGGCAGCTATAGCAGTTCCATTATCATCAGTTGTCTTAGATGTGGCTGTAACACTCTCAGTAGACGCAGTTGTCTCCTTACAATAGTTATTTGATGCATTAGGATTTTTACATCCTTCAACAGTTTTGTAATATGAACATGTTTGCGTTGTTCCTGATTGCGCGGTTGGCGTACACGTTATAGTGACAGTTTCTTCTGCATCACTTGCCTTAGAAATGGCATTTTCATACATCAGTTCATAAGCCTTTGCTCGCTGGAATTTATTGTATTTTTCAATTTCTTTTTTTACTTGACTGATATAGTCACTATTCCACTTATCATAATCAATGATCATTCTGCAACGTTTAGCGCCTTCTATATAAGGTGATTTAGTTCCCTTCGATGATTTCGACAACTCAAAATAACGACCAGATTTAGCGGTTATTGGATCAGGAACATCAATAGAAACACGCTCAGTACAATAAATACTACAATATGAATTTAAAGATCCTTGTAGGTTTTTATCAATAAAACTATCGGTATTACACTTAGCAAAATAATGATCTACACCTAAGCCATTGTGATAGCAGAATAAATCATTTAGACCATACTGACTTGCTTCAGAATGAGTGCTATCATAACAGCAATTGTAAATATCTCCATCAATAAATCCAGGATCTATATCGCCACCAAAATGACAACAAGTTGGGTCATCACAATATGGAGGTTCAAACTCAAATACTGCTGTTGGTTCCCCAGTCGGATTGGGATTTGGATTTGGACTAGTTCCTCCAGCATCAAGGCCAGTTTCTTCAAAACTAGTTACTAAATATTGAAAGTCCGCAGACAATCCTGAGTTAGTTGTATGGCATATTTGAACGCCTTTGGGATTGTAATAAGCTTTTATTTTATATGGTTTACACAAAGATGGGTCAGATAAAATACGAACTGTAATCTCGCCAGATATACCGCTAAAGCTTTGGCTTAGTATTTGACAATTTTCACAAGCAAAAGTGACTTTTTCGATGTTTTGAGTTGAAGTAACTTTATAGGTAACTACCTCACTATTTGGTTCTCCCAATACGGCAGTAAGTTTTAAAGTTCCATTACTTCCACTAGCACTTTCACTACTTTCCTTGTTTCCGGCAATATCACTACCGAATTCATCTGGCGCTAACGCGTATGCTTCGAGAGTAAGCTGCCAGGCTTGGTCAATGAGTCCAAGATTTCCACCTAAATAGGCGTGAGGATCTGTGGCACAATTCTGTCCTGGTTTACATCCAGCTAAAACACGATAAGGGTCCCCATCTTCTTCCATAATTTGGTTATATCTAACGATGGCAGCTTTCATCAGTGTCAAAGAGTTGTTTCCTATATTTTTTCTGGTTGCATACATACGAAACGCCAATTGAAATAATGAATATTCGTATGAGTAGCCTGCGGTTGAAAGAGGTGCTTTTTCCATCAAATAAACAAGTCCTGCATCGTCTGTTGTTTCACAGGTATAAGAAGTATTAGGCACCATATGAAGTCCTGGATCGATACAATAAGCAGCATAACTCTTTCCTCCAACGGTGATAACTTTGGGAGAATCGATATAATTTCCACATATTCCTGTTTCATTATTTCCCGTTTCACACCAAGTTACTCCAGTCGAATAATTAGGTCCTGAGAAGTTTGCAATACCTTGAGTGGCGTAAGCATCCTTAGTACCAATAAAAAGAGAAAGCACTAATATAATAATAACTATATACTTCTTTTTCATACTCTATGTCTCCTTATAAACATTAGCAGTACAACGACTAGAACCCCTATTCCAATAATTGTTAAAGAAATTAAAATCAAATCCTTATTAGCTTTAAATTTGTCGCCAATTTTAATAAAGACTGATACATCCTTGTTTGCATCTTTCTTAACTTTATCGGCCGTCATTTTTTTATCTGGATTAAAGGCATTTATTAAGTTTGCCTCTGCTTCATATTCAGCCTCAGGATGTGTCTTGCGATAGTTTTCATACCCCTTATAAAATTCATTATAGGTAATCGGTGTTGTTAAGAAGGTTGCACAATTATCATATTTAGGATATTTTAAGCAAGCTAACATATTACTATAGATGTTGAACACTTTGGTATCAAAGGCAATCTTGCGAATAATTTCTCCCTTACACTCGTATTTGTTAGCATAAACATTGATAGTATAGCGAACTCGCTCGTCCATCGTTGGAGCTTCATATTTGTAAATGCCAGATTCATCAGCGTCAGTGGCGTTGATGGTAACTACATCGTCATTAAAGCTATTGGTTATTTGCAAGTATACATCAGAGGTAAGTCCAGATATTTGCAATTCCAAATAAGCATGATTGTAAGTTCCATCCGGATAATCCAACAAGTAAGTCTCTTTTTGCTCGGGAGTCATACCAGAATCATCAATTGGCATCTTTTTTGTTTGAGAAGTATAGTTCCCAGCAATATTACCTGCAGACTCTAATAATTCGTTTAACTCTTTTGTGGCACATTTAGAATCATTTTTTTCAAGTGCTAAATCTTCATTTAATACTGTCTTGTCATTCGGATTAATTTCTTCTTTTTTAGGTTCATAACTAAATGCCAATATCAATAAAATAATGAATAAAACGAGAATGATTCCGCCAATTACTACGGGAATATATTCGTTTTTAAATTTCTTTTCTTTTTCTATACGCATCATAGGCTTGACCTCCTTATGTCGCTTATCTTTAAATAGATGAATATTATATCAAGAGAAATACCTATAGAAAGCCCCAATATTGCATATCTTCTTATTTGTTTTAATAATTCCAACTTATTAGAAGCTCGAATGTTATCCGTTTCATTCTTTGTATCATCAATAATAACTTGTTTTAAGGAACGCTGTTCTTCAATTTTAGCGAGGATTTCTTTTTCCGTCATTCCGAAATCTTTAGTTATCCACTCTTGACAATAAGGAATTTTCTCAGTATCTTCAAACTTGCATTCATCATAATCATGATATTTGTTTTTCTTAGGTTTTGTTAAAGTAAGTTTGCGCAAATCACCCTGACAGCCTTCAATTGAACTACGGACATACATTTCATATTTAATCACATTATCAATATCATTAACACGAAAACTATAAACTCCAGCAGTTGATCCACTAGGAGTTGCTATAACTGCTTCTTCTAATGTCTCGCTTTCAACATCAACATAAATATTATCAACGACATTATATATGGAAATGAGAAAATACTCGGCACCAGTTTCGTCACGTTCAAACGAATAAGATGTTTCAACTTTTCCTGCCGCCTTGTTTAAATCCGCTTGGTCTTTATAACTGCAAGTTCCCTCAGCAAGAACTCTAACATTAGGAATTAGGTACGAAAATAATACTGCAATTAAGATAACAATTTTATCTTTCATAAGCATCAATCCTTTTATATCTTCTTTTTAAGTATATCAAAAAAGATTATCAATAACAATAATTATCACATTTATTTAAGCACAAAAAAAACATACAGCTGACAACTATATGTTTCCTAGTTTGTAAGATCAACAGCTATTGAGAATGTCAGATCCCAAATCACCATTGCTTATCTTTTAATTATTGAGTTTCTTTCTCAATGTGATCACACACTTAGTAATAAGATAAGACCTTTTTCGGCATCAGACAACAGCAGTTAATAATATCAGTGTCGAACATCCCGTCCAACGAACGAAAACTATTAACTAAACCTAAGCCCATCATATAATATTCATCATCGAGTAAGTTGACTTAACCAAAAGCCAACTTGCCTTCGAATTAAATAATATATATAAAAGATATGTATTTGTTATTACTTTGTTTGGATAAAGTCAACAATTATACTATACCAGTTGCTTAGTTAGCTGTCTTACTAAGTATCTATAGTATACGACGCATATTGCTAAAAGTCAAGCCTATATTTTTAAAAATATTTTATTGGCTTTATGTTTACAAAATATTTATTCTTTGTTATAATTCATATTAGAGAATAGGAAGGTATGTATGGATAATTTAATTAATGAGACTAACTCAAGGCTTCAAGATGTAATTGATAACCTTACAACTATAAAAAACGAATATGAAACAAAGCTAGAACGCAGCTCAAAGGAAATTGAAATTGAACTTGCTAAAGTAAATAAATATAAGGAAGACTTTTTTGTATCAAAGCAAAAAATCGAAAAGATGAATTCAGATATTGAAGGGTTCGAGCAGGATTATCAAAACCTAGTTGATCGTTTTAAAGATGATGAACTTGCCAATATCTTGATTGCTGCTAATAAGGAAATTTCAGCTCGTATCGATGAGAGAAAACGCAAGATTGCGAAAGATAAAATCGCGATGAACGAATTAGTAGAAAAAGCTGAGTTATCAAAAAATAAATTAGTTAAGATTACAGCTGAGAAAAAAGCTTTAGAACTATGTTTAACTAAAATCCTTGATTCTTATGAATTTTATACTAAGGCTCTTAATCAAATTATAAGCTACTCTACCGATAATGTTGGTAATCTATCAAAGTGCTTTTATGAACAAGGAAATGGTATAAAGGACAATTTTACTAAAGTTGATGTTCGAAAAGAGACAAATAATAAAAATGAAACTATAAAAAATAGTATAAAAGATGATTACGTAATAGAAGAGACAAAAGTTATCGAGGAAGAAAGCGATAATGACAACAAAGAAGACGTTATGACGACGCACGAAAGTGTTGATATGTCAGATGTTTTAGACAATAACAAAGAAATAAAAAAAGATCATGATAAAAAGAAGGACAAGAAAAAAGATAAGGATAAAGATAAAAATCATTTAGACATGGATAATATTCCTAGTAATTTATATGATTTTAATGAAAATATAGACCTAGAAAATATTATGAACTTTGATGATTCTATAGAAAGTTAAAAAAACATATCATTCTACTTGATATGTTTTTTGTTGGAAAACATTTTAATAAAGTATTTTAATCTTCGTATTTGTCACGTTCCCAACGGGCAAATATTCCACAAGGCAAGATGAGATCACTATCTTTCATCTTTATCCCTACCTCATCACAGGCAATGAATCCTTGGTGTTTGTTTTGAACAGTTAATTTTAGAACATCAGCTAAGACATTCATCGATAAGCCTGATGTGTAAGAATTAATCAAGAACATAAGGGGCTCATCGCTTAAAACTTCTTGGCATAATTTAATAAGATTAAATAAGTCTGCTTCGATATTCCATATTTCTTTGTTTGCTCCACGTCCAAATGAAGGTGGATCCATGATAATTACGTCGTATTTATTTCCACGACGAATTTCTCTTTCCACAAATTTAACGACATCATCAACTATGAATCTAATGGGGCGATCATCAAGATGAGATGATTTAACATTTTCTTTAGCCCAAGATACCATCCCTTGAGAGGAATCGACATGAACTACACTGGCTCCAGCGGATAAAGCAGCTAAACTAGCTCCGCCTGTGTAGGCAAATAAGTTTAGTACTTTAACTTCTCTTTTACTCACTTCACGGGCAATTTTTTCGCGAATAATCTGCCAGTTATAAGCTTGTTCAGGAAATAATCCAGTGTGTTTAAAACCCATTAATTTTAAATTAAATGTTAAATTTTCCCAAGATATGGTCCAAGAAACTGGCATATCCTTATTAAATACATGCCACTCCCCGCCTCCAGTTTTACTTCTTTGGTATTTAGCATCGGCACTATCCCATAGACTTGGACGACTCTTCTGATTCCAAATAATTTGTGGATCAGGTCGTGACAATAAGACACCATTCCATCTTTCTAATTTTTGGCCATGCGCCATATCTAGTATTTCATAGTCATAAAAATTATTTATTACTTTCATATAATCACCTTTTTTAAAACTTAATTTTGCCCAAGAACCTTGGGGCTTTTAACAGACATTTTGTAGTTATTCTAACAACTTCGATTGTAGAAATGGTTATAACAAAAAAGCCAAGACCAATAGTTTGAACTAATGGATCATTAAATAAACTAATCGATAAAGTGAGCCCAGTAATAGAAAAAATAAGCAATAGTAACATTTCAATATAAAAGAATGCATCTTGATGGTTATGATAATAGGCAACGGTGAATAATCTTATAATAGTTATAGCGATAGTAAATAATAGTACACTCAAAGCAAGAGTAAAAGATGGCTTGAATATATGTGAAAAAGCAAGATTTACTATGCCACAAGTTGATGAGGATACGGCAAGAAAAATGCTTTCATGATTAGGACTTAGTCCAATAAGATAATAAAAACCTAAATTAATACTCGTATAGATAATCATCAAACTTAAGAATAAATTATTGGTATTTAACTTTGGCATAGCTGATAAACCATAATACGTGGGAATTAGAATATATAAAACCCCAACTATGAAAATAATACTACACCCTAAAACACCTATTATAAAATTTTTTCGATTTTTACTCATACTAATCAATCACATTCTTTAATTAATAGTACTTGAATATTTTTTAATTGTCAATATATGTTGAATTAAAGTTAATCTCGTTATACAATATAGGCAGAAAGGAGCCTTTTTATGGAGTTTTTAGTACCTATTATCATCGTTGTTATTGTCATAATTATTTTATCATCAATCCGTCAAATCTCAGAATATGAAAGAGGAATTTTATTCCAATGCGGAAAATATAAGAGAATATTAAATCCAGGATGGAATATTGTATTACCAATAATTCAGAGTTTCCAAAAAGTCGATATTAGAACAAAGGCAGTTGATGTTCCTGAACAGGATGCTATCACAAAGGACAATGTTTCGATTCGCATTAATGCTGTAATTTATTATAAAGTGTTTGATGCTTCTAAAGCAGTTATTGCGGTTGAGAGATATCAATATGCTGTTTCACAACTTGCCCAAACGACAATGCGTAATGCTGTTGGGGCAGTTTCTTTAGACGAACTATTAACTGAACGCGAAAAGATATCTACTGAGATTTGCAATATAATTGATGAAGCTACAGATCCATGGGGAATCAAAGTTGAAAATGTTGAGCTAAAAGACATCAAATTACCAGAAGAGATGCAAAGAGTTATTGCCAAAGTTGCTGAAGCAGAAAGAGAAAAACAAGCAGTTATCACAAAGTCAAAAGGTGAAGAAGAAGCTGCTATTAATCTAGCTAAGGCTGCTGAGATAATGTCGGTTACTCCTGGTGCATTACACTTAAGAACATTAGCAACTTTAAATGATGTATCATCGGATCAATCTAATACGATTATATTTGCTGTACCTATTGAAGTGTTAAGAGCATTTGATGGTGATAATGCCAAAATAAAAGATATTATTGATAAAATAGCAAAAAAATAAAGAAACAGGACACATTTTAGAAGATGTGCCCTATTTTTTTGTTGTCTTACGATCTTGAATATTATAAGTTATTTTTAGTAGAAGCTTAGTTGGCAGAAAGCGTATTAAAAATATGGCCAATTTCATGCGCATAGTAGGAATAATGATCAACTTCTGTTTAAACATTTGGTCTATTCCGTATTTAGCTACAAACTCAGGAGATGCCGATTTAGTATGAAATTCACACTTTGCTACTGTGTTAAATTCTGTATTAACTGGTCCTGGACAAAGAGCACTGATATGGACATTATTCTTTTTATGGCGTATTTCTTCATATATAGCCTCTGTTAATTTGAGGATATAATTTTTAGTGGCATAATACGTAGACAACTTAGGACCTGCCATAAAACCAGCAGATGAGGCAACATTTAAAATATAACCAGAATCTCTTTTGATAAAGTCTTTTAAAAACATCTTAGTTAAATAATGGACTTGTTTAATGTTAACGTTAATCATTTTCATCTCTGTTTCAATATCTGTTTTACTAAATTCACCAGATAAACCAAATCCTGCGTTATTAATAACTATATCAATATTATCATTTTTTACCTCATTATACAGAAGTTCAACATTATCAAATTCAGATAAATCTAAAGGAATTACTTTGACTTCAACCTGTAATTCTTTTTTTAGTGCCACGAGGCGATCTTTACGACGACCTACTACAATTAAATCAATACCTAAATCATTTAAGTAGCGAGCCATTTCATAGCCTATTCCACTACTCGCTCCTGTTATTAGTGCTTTCATTTAATCATCCTTTTTTATATAGTTACCTATATTTATTTTTTAATACTAAAGAAATACATTATCTTTCCAACTCCGAATATTATGTTATCAGCCTTTTTTATGGCAATTTTTTTAATTACGGCCTTCCCGCCTACAGTAAAACTTGAGATAAATGCCGAGATAATTACCGATATTAGGGTGTTGTTGATGTTAAATCTCGTTGCTAAGCTTATAGCTAAAACTGCTCCTAAGCCACCGGAGATAATTCCACATACATCGCCAATAACATCGTTGCATATAGAAGATATTTTACTGCCACTTTTGATCAATTTTAGAGCATGTTTAGCTCCTTTTATTTTAGATGATGACATAGAATGAAAAGTAGCCTCTTTAGCCGTTATTCCAGCCGTACCAATCGCATCAAATAATATACCTATCGAGATAACGAGAATCATTATAAAAAATAAGACGATATCGTTAAATGTAGCAGCAATGACATTAGAAATACTACTAAATACAACTGATAAGATAAATGTCATAATGAATATGGTTACTATAAAACTATCTTTCTTCTTCATATTATCACCTTAAAGATAATTATATCAAAAATAAAAGCAAAAAAAAACTTTAACTCGCTTCTTTCCCCGAATTAAAGTCAAATCTTGTATGGTATATTATAAATCAATTTTACGGCTTTGGTCGAGTTGAATTTCTCTAATCTCATACTCTTAGTTACCCGCGAGCTCTTTCGATTTAAATAGATTAGTTAGTCGTTACCGAATCTAACTACTCGATTACCACTTAGTCCGCACTCCAATACTTATAATATATACACGCTAGAGGTTTTCCCTAACAAAAGTGACTATTCTTATATGCTTTTGCAATTACTATTTCATTTTGCAAATCCCTAGTAATCACTCACATCATGTACGTTATTTTACTATCTTTGTATAAGTGAGGCAATAAAAGGAATCATCAACTATATGCCATTATAGTTTATCCTAATATTTTAAATCACAAATCCACCCCAACTTGGGCCGAAGAAGCAGATATGCGAAGTCTCAGTTGTACAATTGGTAGATTTTTAGCCCTACCTTCAAATAGTATAATGACTAGCATAATGCACCACACATGTAAGACATTATAGCATATTATCCTTAATAAAGCAAATTTTCAAAGCCTTCAAGAAGTTATTAAGCAAATGTATTTAGCCATTTAATAATTCAAACTCGTAGATTTCTGTTATTTCTAATATTTCATCATCAGAAAATTCAATCAGAATATTAGATCTATCGGTAGCAAAATGATTTTCATCAGTAATACTACGGATCCCTAGGCGCTTGATAGTGTTGTTGGTTACTCTTTTTATAATAACTGGACTATCCTCTTTGAAATCCTCTATTTTATATAAGTAACCATTGTCATCAATTATGTATAAGTTTTCTTGATTATTATTAATCGTATAAAAACTACCACGATACATAAGATGATATTTCCCATCTCCTAAATTGGTATTTGTGTTACCAATATCGTATTTCATCAAACCATCTTTTAATACATAAACATGATTGTCATAGTCTTTATTCCCAATATAGCGGTAATACGCGTCATCATAAAATAAACTGCTTTTACCATCAAAATAACGAATATGATTTGATGAATCAAGATATATTAGTTCATAGTCATTACATGTAGTATTGGGATTATTATTACCCGTATAGTATCCGATCTTCTTTATTTTTGATATTGTTTTTATTTTTTTAAAATTAGAGATTATTTCA
Organism: uncultured Bacilli bacterium; assembly: GCA_950097225.1. Taxonomy (GTDB): domain Bacteria; phylum Bacillota_I; class Bacilli_A; order RF39; family UBA660; genus CAG-582. Next base: position 3,266 of record CATNCE010000006.1, on the reverse strand, counting down.
GATATACCATCATTTTCAGAAGATGTGTATTTGTAGCCATTTCCACTTGCATCTTGAGCAATTATCGAAAATGTATCTTGTTCACAAGTTGGAACAACTAAATAATCAGTTATCTTATTTTCGGCCTTATAGCTACTCGTCTTACCAGTATATTCATATGCTTGTAATTCATTATTATACCTCTGTTCACTAAAAATAATTGCTCCATCTTTAAGAGTTAATTCGTAGTTTAATTCGACATTATCTTTGTGAGTATAAATAATTTCCTTATCTTCTTTTTCAGCATAAATAAATTCATAACGAGACTGGTAATCGTATTTAGCCTGATAATCAGGATTAAACTCATATTTTTGATAACCCTTAAATATGTCTTTTTTCTTAAGGGTAGTTTGGGTTGTCGTAGATGAGTTTTCCACTTTTTCTTCTTTTGTATAAAAAATAACGACTATTAAAATAACACTTGTGATTATTATGAATGTAACAATGAATAAAATGAGAGTTAGACGCTTTTTTTCATCAGCTAAGATGTTTTTTAGTTTGTCTTTCATGACATTTTACCTCCAAAATATATTAGTTCAAATATGATAATTCCTACTATTAAAATAAGGCCTAGTATAAGTAGTATGTATGTCTTTTTAGAATGACGAACTTCAACTAATTTTACATAATCATCTTTCATCAAATCGTTTATCTCATTTATTTTTTGTTCGTCTAATTCTTGTTTAGATGTTGGTATAATTGAAGCAAGAGGAGTATCATCAGCGGCCGATTGTTGCTTTTTAACTCCTTGTAATTCCTGAGCATGAGCAAGATTTAATGCATCTTCTTTAGATACAGCAATGGGCTTTGCTAAACCAGTATTCAAAATCGTCGTGTTAACAACCTTAGTTTCCTCATCATTCATGATTATTCTCCTTATATTGTTTTTTTAAGTATTCACCAATTACAAATTCAATTATAAAAACAAGAACACTTAGTAATAAAAATAATGAGCTCCAAATGATAGCATAATTAAGGTCGATATTGTCAACAAAGGATTTATTAATAATAATTTGATATAAGCCCAAAATTTTACATATAATGTTAAATATTATATATGTACTCGATATGCATAGTGCATCGGCTAAGTAGTAATGTACTCTTTCTTTTAATCCAATACCATCTAAAGGAAGAGAAAATAGAGTTTTAGGAATATCAGATGATTTGCTAAAATTATCTTTTATACACATCGTGGTTAAAAACAAGATTGCCACCATGATAGGTGCAAAAATACCAATAACTATACTTTTAACAATGAAACCTATTATTATTGATATGATTCCCAAAATAATAGAAATTATTATTCTGTGGTTGTGTTTTGGAACAATAATTAAATCCGATTCGCTTATGCCATATATTTCGCATAACTTGGCGATATCTTTTTCACGAGGCATCTTTTTGCCGACTTCCCAAAGTTCAACGATAACTTTAGGCGCATTAATTCTTTTTGCTAATTCTTTAGTTGTTAAATTCGCTTTTTCTCGATAATATTTAAGCATATCCCCACTTATCATATACTTCACCTATTTATATTTTATCATAATTACTAGAAAGTAAAGAGTTTTATACACGATAAGTGTAAAGAAAAAAGACAATATTTGATATTATCTTTGTATAAATTAACCACAAAGTACGAGGCGAGCGCTGTCGCCGCTGTAGGCACCACCAGTGCTCCTACCGAAGTAGAACTGGCCTGCACCGGAGCCATGGCCGTAATAGCCGCCGCGACCGAACCAAGGGTAAGAAGACTCCACAAAGTACGAATAATCATCATACCAGTTATTTCGATAATATCCACTAGAATAATAAAATGGTCCCATTTCTCCTGTGGCATCTCCTAATATACGCTTACTATATGTTGTTACTACACTATTACTTGCATATACATCTATATATTTACTATAGGTGTTTCTTATTTCGTCTAATGTTAGTCCACTATTCTTGACATTTCCATCTCTATATCCTGCTACGTATTCCCATGCGCCACCAGACATATCATATACTCCAGTTATATTACCAGTAGTTGATGCTAGATATCCTGTTTCTGTATTATATGGCTGGTTTGCTGTAGTACTTTGCCCTGCATCTTTGGTATTAGCTGCATATCCTGTTAAAAAATTGGAATTATTATTTATTCTTACTTCTGTGTTTATTCCATATCTTGAATGACTTAAATATGCAACAGCTCCCCATTCTGTATTCTTCATCATATGCGAATCTAACCCACGATTATAATTATACATGGCTTTGAAAAAATTACCTACTGAGTTGGAACGCCAACTATATACACTCGGTTTTACTTGGATTTTGGTTGGATCGGATGAACTTACTTGAGCAGAAGATACACTTGTTGCTCCTTTATATCCTATTTCGAATTTACCTACCCACATTCCATTTACATCGAAATTTGTGAAGGCGGGATGCGTTAACCATTCTCCGTCTTGAGTTCCATTTGATACTGGTGTATCTTTACTCTCAAACTCAATCTCGATTGTCTGGGCTATACTTTCTGATAATTTATTTTCATAACCATCTGCTTGATTAGCATGAAACAACTTATATCGATATCTTGGTATCCATACGAAATATGATTCAATATCACTTTCCTGAATTATATCACCTACATTATAAGTTTTGCTTGGACTATCAACTAGTATTACTGTATTAGCCCATTTTTGTTCACAATAGTTGTACCAAGATTCACTCTCATCAGAATATGTAACTTCACCATTATTTGATAATTCAACTGGTATTAACTCTCCATTTATCACTGGTTCTGCTCCATTTAAATCTTCTATACATGTATCAGTTATTACACCTGGTACTTCTCTTTCAGTTGGCGTTGCTACTAATTCACATGTAAATGTTCCATATTTTTCTTCGGTTACTACACTTTTTAACTTTACTTTTACTTCGCCTGTCTTTACTTCATTAGATTCTAATACAAAGTTACTTGGCTCAATTGTTAAATCAACTAAATCAGCTAAGTTACTTGAATTATCATTTAGACTACAATTAATAGATACATCTGCATCATATTGAGTATTTTCATTTTTTATCCAGAATGTTAGATTTGCTTCTTCATCTTTATTACTTATTTTTTTAGCATCATAAGTAATCGACTTCCCATCTTCACTTATAGAAGCAGTTCCCTCAGTTTTTGTTTTTATGAATACAACATCATCTAAGAATGTATTATTAAAACCTATATTCAAAGTATTATTTAT
>CATNCE010000005.1 GCA_950097225.1 uncultured Bacilli bacterium | reverse complement strand
TTTTAGCATCATAAGTAATCGACTTCCCATCTTCACTTATAGAAGCAGTTCCCTCAGTTTTTGTTTTTATGAATACAACATCATCTAAGAATGTATTATTAAAACCTATATTCAAAGTATTATTTATCACTAGATTAGTTGCTACACTAGCAAATCCGATTATTAAAAGCATGATACTTAAAAATAGTAGACTTCTCTTCCTCATAAACATGCATCCTATTCTGATGATATTTTATCATAAAAAGGAACTTTTTTACAACGTTTATGGTGTAGTATTTTGTCAAAAAAAAGAACACTAATTAAAGTATTCTATTTCTCAGGTTTAACACTCAATAATTTAACTATTTCAGCTTCATCTGATATAAAAGAAGTAACTTGTCCTTTTTTTATAACAAATAATCTTGGTCCTTTAACCATTACTTCACTTGGTTTAGTTGGATTTTGATTATCTTCTTTAGACTTATCGTAGTATTTTTTATTCATAGCGTTAGATAAATCAACTGAATAAAATGGTGTCTTTCCTGTGTAGCTATTAGCTAATTTGTTATAAAGAAGATTATTTGTATTATCAGTGGTATCATATAGTAAAACCATGTATTCATCATCCTTAATTGAAAACATTTGGTCAACTAGAATAACTGACTCATCATAATTAACCGCTTTGGTTGTTGTTGGTACATCATCTTGAAATTGATCCTTAGTTACATATTTTCCATTTAAGAAGAAAAGAGATGCAAGTAGCACTAGGACAATGGCAAGTACAATAAAGAAGGAACGAATAACTTTATAGTCTTCATCACTATAGTTTACTTGTTTAATTTCCTTACTATCAAATTTCTTAGTTTGTTGTTGTTTTTGTTTTTTCTTCATAATAAATTTCACCTACTACGTATTATACCATATATTTAGCTTAAAAGTTAGTTTTAACTTGCAATTGTACATCCTTTAAATTCATTAGTGGAATTTTCGTCTTCTAAAAGAATGCGCAATTCGGCTTGCATCTCTGCAATGGCCTCTTCATTTTTTCGAATTTCTTCGTGCAGTTGATCGTTGCGAGTCTCAAATGCTTTCAATAAAACGTTTATACTATTTATTTTGTTTTTCATAACTACACCTCTTCACGGGTTAATATTATATATCAACTATTTTACTCCTGCAACTAAATTTGAAGAATTTTGAACACTTTCCGCGATTGTGAGCATCTCATTACTATCTAAATTTTTACTAGTTAAATAATAATCAACACCATTATTAGACCAATATAATGAGTTTGTTCCTAAGGCACCAATTGTTGCTCCCATAAATAATGGTTCCCCATTTACTGGAACAATATTCATCTCATTAAAATTACTTGTAGCCTCTTCAACAAGAATAAATGGACTTACTCCAGCGAAGGTAAGAATAACACGATTCCCATTGTCAGTTGCAACAGTATCTTTACTAGATAGATAGGTATCATTAGGTACATATAGTGGGTATATAATGTCCTCTAAGATATTAGATGTTGATTCAATTTTACAAGTATTCTTGCAATTTTCTTCTGTGTCTGTACATGACTTCATACACTCTTCATCAACTTTTTTCTTATCAGTAGTTGGTTCTTCTTTGACTAATTCATCGAGATTAAAATAAGTATTGTTAAATTTAGGTTTGTAGTTTAACTTACTTACTTCAACTGTAATAAGAGTTGTCTCATTGACATCTTTTACTTCTACTTTCTTTAAATTAAAGTCATTGTCAACCTTAATTATTTCATGATCCATTTTTTGATTATTAGGATAATTTACTTTAGAAGTTATCTCATAACCATCACTTACCTTGTTAACAGTTGCTTCTACATCCTTATTAACATCATTTACAAGGGATTCTAATAAATAGGCTTGGCTTGAGTTGTTTGGCCATTCACTCATAAACTTAAAGCTTTTATTAAGTTCTGGGGTAACAACATAAACTCCATCATCATTTCTTAAAATAACTTGTTCGTGATTGTTGATAGTATTAGTTAATGAAACTTTATAATATTTATTATTTTCAACACCAATATTTAAATTATAAGTAAATTCATCTTCATTACTGCGAATTTTCATGGTTCCAATTAGTTCGTATGATTCATGTTTATTGTTATAATCTTTGAAAGCTTTTAAAGTGTCAGTTTTATTAGCTCCACATCCAGTTATTAAGAAAATACTTATCAATAACAAAACTACTTTTTTTATAAAAATCATCTCCTAATTAAGATATATGTTGATGTTATTTTTTAATGTCAAATATTATGACGATATTGGGTTAATATAGACAAATAAAGAAATATGTAGTATAGTATTAAGTACCTGAGAGCTTTATATATACTTATTTTTACTTAAGGAGGATATAATGAAAACACATGAAAACGTTACATCCGTTTTTGCCCTTGGCGGTTTAGGCGAAGTTGGTAAAAATATGTACGTAATTGAGTATGCACAAGAGCTAGTTATTATCGACGCAGGAGTTATGTTTCCAGAAGATGAACTATTAGGTGTTGATTACGTAATTCAAGATGTAACTTATTTAAAACAAAACGAAAATAAGATTAAAGCTTTAATTATTACTCATGGGCATGAAGATCACATAGGAGGAATATCATTTTTATTACAAAATGTACAAATTCCCGTTATATATGCTTCGAAGATTGCTCTTGATTTAATAACAAAGAAATTAGAAGATAAGAACTTAGGCTATAAAAATTTAGAAGTATATGATGAGGATACAGTTATTAAGTTTAAGAATATTGAAGTAGAATTTATTACAACTACCCACTCTATTCCAGATTCATATGCTATTGTTGTAAAAACACCAAATGGGATTATAATGCATACAGGAGACTTTAAGTTTGATTTAACTCCAATTGGTCCGATGGCGGATATTCATAAGATGGCGCGTCTAGGAGAAAGTGGTGTTAAGTTATTGCTATCAGAGAGTACTAATGCTTTGTCCCCAGGTTTTTCAGCAAGTGAAGCTATAGTTGATGAGGCATTAGGTGATGTTTTTGCTAAAGCCTGTACTAATCGTATTATACTTGCGACTTTTGCTTCAAATATTTATCGTATTAAGCATATTGTAGAAACTTGTCGTGAGAATAATCGTAAGATTATAACTTTTGGTCGAAGTATGGAAAATGCTAAAGATATTGCCTTAAAAAATGGTTTAATAAAAGATTCATCAATATTTATTGATACTAATCAAGCTAAAGATTTAAAGAAACATGAAATATGTATATTATGTACGGGATCTCAGGGAGAGCCTTTAGCTGCATTATCGAGAATTGCCAATGGAACCCATAAGCAAGTACAACTTATGCCAGATGATATAATTGTCTTCTCATCGAATCCAATTCCAGGAAATTCGGCTAGTATTAATAAAATTATTAATAAATTATATTTAAAAGGTGTTAAAGTCTATACTAATTCAGAGTTATCAGATATTCATACATCTGGACATGCTAAGGCTGAGGAATTAAAGTGGATGTTACGCCTAATTAAACCAGAGTATTTGATGCCTATTCACGGAGAATATCGTATGCTAAAAGAACACACTAATTTAGCTATCTCTTGTGGAGTTAAGGAAGAAAACACATTTATTTGTACTAATGGAGATATCGTTATCATGGATGATGCTGGGTGTCATCGTGGTAAGAGAGTTCAGGCTGGAGATGTCTATGTCGATGGATCACGTATTGGAGATATTGGATCAGTTGTTATTAAAGATCGTAAGATTATGAGTAATGACGGAGTATTGGTAACTATCTTAAATATAAATCCAGATAAACATCAGTTGTTAATTAAACCAAATATTACGACAAGAGGATTCGTTCTTGTCAATGAAAATGCGGAATTAATAAAGGAAATCGAGAATAAGGTAGCCGATATTGTTAATAAATCTTTAAGTGGTAAATATAATGTCATCGATATAAAGAATCAAGTTATATTAGAACTTAATATGTTTATTAGTGAGAAAACAGGACGTCGTCCAATGATTTTACCAGTTATTATGGAAGTAAAAAAATAAATATAATTTTTTAATTTAGATTAGCAAATAAAAAAATTAGTCATATTATATCGTGAGGGATAGAAATGATTAATTTTTTTTATAATTTAGATGTTTATTCACAAACATTAATTGCTTCGCTTCTAACTTTTGTAATGACTTGTTTAGGAGCCGCAACTGTATTCTTTTTTAAAAATGTCAAAAAAGAGGTAATGAACTCTATGCTGGCTTTATCAGCAGGAATCATGTTAGCAGCAGCGATATTTTCATTATTGCTGCCATCAATTGAACAAGCAGGAAATTTAAATATGCCTGTTGCATTAACTGTTTCGCTTAGTATACTACTTGGTTCCCTACTCTTAATTGCGGGAGATAAAATAACTAATAAGTATATTGTGCCAAATAACAAGGGATTTAAAAATACTCTACTACTAGTAGTATCGATTATTCTTCACAATATTCCTGAGGGTATGGCTATTGGAGTTGCATTTGGTTCAATCATTTATGGATTAGAAGGAGCTACTGTAGCTGCGGCTATATCATTAGCAGTTGGTATTGGAATTCAAAACTTTCCTGAGGGAGCAGCTATATCAATTCCACTTAGAAATCAAGAGTTTTCGCGTTTAAAGTCATTTATAATTGGCGCTTTAACCGGAATTGTTGAGCCAATTGCAGCTCTTACAGGGGTATTTTTAGTATTAAAGGTTAAGCTTATTCTACCATACTTACTAGCTTTTGCAGCTGGCGCTATGATATTTGTTGTCGTTGAGGAACTGGTTCCCGAGGCTATGAAAAGCAAATATAAAACATTGATGGCTTACTTAGCTCTTATTGGCTTTGTTGCTATGATGATATTAGAAATAGGACTATAATATATATTATGGTCCTTTTTCTTGTTTATGAATAATTATTTTCTAATGTTTAAGGTTTTAGTAAATGTCTCTAAGTCATCGAGTCCTAGTTCTAAGTTAATAAGTTTCTCAATATGTTGGTCTTTAACTCCTGTACTCTCTAGCTGATATGCTAACATTTCTCTTTCATTTTCAAGATCTTTAAGTACTTCATTGTCTATTTTTAGTAAGTATTCCATTATTAAAGTATTTAGACTTAAAATGCTTAAAGATTCGTAGTAATCATTTCGACGCTCAGTATAAATAGTTGATTTTCCATCTAAATCAATGATATGGGGATGAAGATATTGGTCAATTAGAATATGTGAGTGGCCAACAAGCTCGGAACTTCCATCTTCATGGATTAATTCTGTAGAGGAAAAAGGTGAATTATCTAAATCGACATGATAGATATAATTTTCAATAAGTTCACGTACACTTCTTAATACTTCTAAGACTATTTTTTTGCGAATATTTAAAGGAAGAGTTGTCAATTTATGAATCTGGATACCACGGATACGATCTAGCAAACACCCAGCAAATATTTTTTCAACATAGACAATATTTTTAGGTAATTTAGTTCTAGTAACCTTCTTTTGTCTATCAATGGCATATTTAATGGCATGTTTAGGCGCTAATTTTAGATATTCATCATTTTCTCGATTATAAAAGTAAGCAATTAAGGCTTCGGCTCTGCGATTGTTGCCAGTACCTTTTTGATAAATCTTTGTAATATTATCACACTGTTCAACATCTTGAGAAGCGATAATATTAGCAATATTTTCATGATATATTTTGATTAGTTCTTTTCTGTTTACTTTAAAAACTTTGCCTTCAGTTCCATAGCCAATGGTTTTTTTCTGTATTCTTAAAAATTCTTCTTTTGTTATAATTAGTGGTGTTACTTCCATTTTGACATTTCCTCTCCGAAAGTTATATGATAGTACAATTTGAGAAATTTTGAAATAGTTTTATGGTGATTTGTTGCTTTTTTTAACAAATAAAAGCACGAGTAGTGATTTACCCGCGTTTTCCCCTTAGCAGCTTCTAAATATTATTATTTTATTTTTTAGGGGAATAATTCTTTATCACCTCACTACTCTATTGCCAGATTAACATACACCATATGTGTTGTAACGGACTTTATAAGTCCAAGTTACAAAAGTGGCTCTTTTTCTAGTAGAGTGTGATTTTTTATGAAATAATTCTTTTTACAAAGATTAGTTAACACTGTTTTTTTTGAGATAATAATATAGGTTTTATCTTTAAAATATTTCTTTAAAAGTGCGGCAACCTTTTTTTCTGAATCACTATCTAAGTTAGTAGTAGGTTCATCAAAAAAGTAGATGTCCTTCTTGCTAATTATAGCTCTTAAGATATTTATTTTTTGTAAGATAGCGGGACTTATATCATCACTCAGAATTTCATCAAGGCCATGTTCAAGAGATGTATACCAATCAGTTAGGTTTATTTCATTTATTAAGTCAATCAGGACTTCATCAGTTTCTTCTTGTAAAAAGTTTAAATTTTCGCGTAGAGTTGTACAAAATATGCAAGATGAACCAGATAAGTAAAAGGCATCAACTATTTCATTTGTTACATGTCCGTCAAATAGTATGTCTCCTTGATCGAGCTTAAATATGCCACTTAGTATATTAAGTATTGTAGATTTCCCCTGCCCTTTTGAACCCATGATACTTATGTGATCATTGCGAACTAATTCAAAAGATGGAATTTTGATATCTTCTGTAGTTGAATTATAGTTTACAAGACCATTTTTAACGACAATCTTTTTCCATGTTTTATTAACTTTTAATGGCTCACTTAAACTCAGAGAGTTATCTAGTTTTATTTTGCTTTTAGACGATGAAAACATATTTTTAATAGCTGGATTGATTTTATAAAGAAGCTTATGTAATTTTAAAGCCATTATAATGTAAAAGATAATTACTCCCAAACGAGTAATAGGACTTTTAATGAATAGGAAAGTTGATAGTAAAATTATACCAACTAAAATAAAGATAAAATTAGTAAATTTAATATCATTAATTGTATCATTATTTTTTAATATGCAAATGTCATTTTCGTTAGTTTCATCTAATTTTTTTGAACAATAATCAAAGATATTTAATTTCTTTATTATGAGCATTTTCTTGATATACTCTTTTAAAAGATCATTATAATTAGTAGGCTTTAATTCTTCATTAGCAAGGTTATTATAAGCATATGTAAGAATACTAATTAATGCTAAACTAACTATAGTGCCAAAAACGCGATTTAACTCTAATAGTTTAATGAAAACAATAAAAACACCTATAAGACTTGGGATGATAACCTCGAATATATCCGCTATAATTTTAGTGTAACTATATGATACTTTAAGGATTTGATTGGATAAATCACGGGTATCAATGGTCTCTAGCTTTTGATAACTTACATCTTTAAGTTTATTGAAGTAATAAACTTCAATAGCGTGTTTTATATTGTAATAGTTTTTATTGGCATTCTTTTTATATAGAATTTTTAAGAATGAGCGAAGGATGTATACAGCAGTAATCGATAGTACAATCATGATTAGTTTAGCATCAGTTATGCTATCTTTTAAGTAGATATTGAAAATACATGCAAATAAAAACCAACATATATAAATTGCTATCTTATATAAGCCGGTTAGTAGCCACTCGTGTTTATTGGTTAATTTTAGTAATTCTTTCATGTTCATCACCTTGTGTAGTTTAATTATACACTAATTAAGATAATAAATCTATAACGTCTTTTTTGCTTATTCAATGTTAATGCTTTCACATATGCATCCTTTATAATTACTTATTTTGGTTAGGGGTTCTAGATGCGTGCGAGCTCCATAGTTAGATTCAACAAAACGCGCTAATGAACTAGCTCGCATGTAAGCTAAGGAAAGCATTTTATCATCAATGTTCCCTTCAAACTCTAAATAGGTGCGAATGAATTCAGAGAAAAAGGCATCTTTAGCTCCAGATGACTCAACGACGGGGATAGGATCGATATTTTCTTTTTCTTCTAGGATACCATCATGTATTATATCTACCCCGCTTTTCCCATTAGAAATAATGAGAACTTGCGGATTTAAAAGTTCGTATAGATCTAGGGAATCTATTCCAAACTTTTTACGAATATTTTTATATACCGATCCACTCATGTTAATTATTTCGAAGCGATTACTTAATAGTGTTACAAATTCATCTAATGATTCATATAGTAAATCCCCTAAATGATTAAGTTCAATAAAGGCCTTGTTCTGAACATATTTTAATACTTCAAGGGATTCTCGATTAGCACTATCTAAAACGATAATATCATCTTCTTGTATTAAACTTGGGATAGTATCAAAGTCCGTTTTTAAACCTTGATAAGAAAGAGTTCTTCCGCAATAAGGACAATCTTTCTGATAGCCACTGGGATTAATAAAAAGAGCCTTGGTTTTTCCTTCTACAATTTCAATATTATCGACATCTACTCCTAGTTTAGCTAAGGATTTTATTGCGATAGTGCCTTGGGTATCATTGCCAACAGCACCAAAAAAGGCAGTTTTGTAATAACGCGATAAATTACTAATAATATTAGCGTTAGATTTTCCTCCGCATATTCCTATTAATAGCTCTGAATTAAAATAATAATCAATATATAAATCCCCATAACTAATAATGCGCATTTTTCATACTCCCTTTAAATAATATTACTATTATTATATCTTAAAAATAATTGATTAACAAAAAAAATGAACTAATTATCTATTAAATAATTAATTCATTTTTTACTCCATTTGCATGGCTAAGCATACTATTTTTTAAAAAATAGCTTTAATCCGCGTTGTTCTAGACGCCATCCTGCTAAATCAAAATATATTTTAGCCATAATTTTACTTCTAAATAATCTATTATATATACCAGAAACAGTCTTTTTGTGACCGCTAATGAAATAGTACACCTCATATAGATCTTTTTCTATAATATGGTTAATTATTAATCCTATTTCATAATTATCTATTTGTGTATCGTTGATGTCGATTAAATCTTTCTCTAGTTCTCTGTAAAAAAAACGTGATTTATTTTTTAGTTCATCCAATTCATATTGCATGGCATTCTCCCCCATTGGTATGCGCTCCCGCATAACTGGGTTATATTATAACACATTTTTTTTGAAAAACAAGACTAATAGAAGTAATCATGGAGACTTCTGAATAAGTAATTTCCTGATTCAGTTAACCGGACACCGCGATTATGAGTAATAATTAGGCTAAAGCAACATCTATTTTCAAGATTTTTGATACTTCTGCAAATAGTCGACTGGTTTATATTATTAAACGCAGCAGCTGTTCGCATATTTTGGTGCTTAGCAGTAACATAAAAATCATATAGGCCAAGAATATTATTGCGAAAATTCCCTCTTAGGATGCAATTCATATATTCATAGCCATGTATTAAATCACATATGTCTGTCAAATATTATCCCTCCTATCTGTATTCACCATTTAAACAAATTTGCAAAAAATAGTGAATGCCTAGATAAGAGAGTTCTCTATCTTATTAGTAGAAAAACAGGTTACTACCAGTTACCTGACCAATTAGCTTCTGCTTCGTCAATTTTATCATATTTAGCTGATACACTAGAATCTAGGATGATTCCACTTAAACCAATATTATGTTTTAAAGCTTGATCTAAAGTTACAGTCTTAGTTGCATGAGAATAATCTCCAACTGCTGCTTGTCTAATTATAGTTAAATCTGTATTCTTTTTAACGTCGAAACGTAATACTGAAGTCAATAAAATTATAGAGTCAGTTGGTAATTTGTAAACTACAGATACACCTGTACTAGTATTTTTTGGTGTATGAGTACGATCTATCGTACACCCTGAATGTCTACAAATATGAGTCTCATATTTAAAGTTACCGCTCATTTTGACACTTGAGAAAAAGCCAATACCTATAATATCATAACTTCTTACTTTTGGCATATTACGCCAATCTAATTCAACTTGATAGCGATAGTAACCATCTACTTCCCATAGAGTCGTTGTAAGTTTTTTATACTCAGTATAAACTGTAGTGCTTACAGCCGGAATTACATCTGGATTGAAACTATAATATTCTTCTTCAGAAATTTCAATTGTTATAGGTTCCTGTGAACTACTTCTTTGATTTGGATCAGCACTTTCAATTGTTTTAAAGTACTTAGTCACCTCATCAATTAATTTTAACTCCTCCGCTTTTGCTACATTAGGAATAAAACATACTAATGCAAGTGCAATAATAATACTCATTTTTTTCATTTACTCTACTCTCCTTTCTAAGTTGATTTTACAAAATTTTGGCAAAATAATAAATCTACGCTGAGTAGAATTAAGATATTATTAGTAGAACATCAGTTTTCATTTAAAACTATTTGATGCTTTATAAATTCACTACCACCATTATGATATTTTATCAATAAAGATATTTTCTGTGGATATTTTTTTGAAAATTTTATTTCTTTATTTTCTAAATTATCTGAAGATATATGAACATTTTTTAAGGCATCATGTATACCATTACTATTTATGAAATTTTCATTAAGCGCACGCTCATATATTTTATAATCACCATAATACACTTCGAGAGTGAGATCATGCACTTCTTCTTTTTCAGTACCAACATGTGATTCATTATAAGAAATGCTTTTAATATTTAATATGAATTTATTTCTATTTAATAGAATATAACCATCAATTGTGAAATTATCTTGTGTAGTTGAACAATCATAGACTGCATACCGGTTCAGCTGATAGGTGGCAAAATTACTAATAATAATTGTTATAATTATAATAATACAGATGTAAGGTTTTAAGAATCTTTTGTAGCTCATTGTTTTATTGCTACCCGATCTTTGATTAAGTAAATCGTCAACAGAAATACCAAAGACGTTAGCTAGTGGAACAAGTATGTCAATATCAGGACTTCCACGTCCTGTTTCCCATTTACTAACGGCCTTATCACTCAAATTGACTAGGCTACCAAGATCTGCTTGAGTTAAGCCAAGCTCATTTCTTTTCTTCTTAATAAATTTTCCAAATTTAACTTGATCCATTTTATTCCAACTTTCTTTATAATGTTAACATATTACTTATTCTATTCTGATGTTTATTTTATGCATATACTCAAACTTTCGTTTTTTATAGCAGACTTAATGAAATAATTAGGTTGGTGAATTGTATGGTGGTAGTAGAAAATTTTAAAGTGAGTCGTGAAGAGAAAGATATTCCAGCTAAGGATATTGCTGAGTTATTGAATATTGATAAATCAACTATGTCTTGCTATGAAAATGGCCATAATAATTTTCCGATCGATAAACTATTAAAATATGCCAGTAATTATAAAATAAGTTTGGATTATTTATTTGGTATTAGCAGTGATGCTGACCTTACAACTAAGTTAACTACTGATAAAGATATAATTGCTCATAACTTACGAAGATTAAGAGATTTAAATGGTGTAACTCAAGCTCAAATAGCGAATCGTTTAGGAAAGTCTCAATCATTTTATTCAAGGTATGAGTGTGGAAAATATTACCCTACAACTGAACTTATATATACTTTAATAGAATTATATAAACCATTTTCTATTGATAAAGACATCTTTAAAGAAGAGAAGAAACATAAGAAATGATTAATGTAGATAGTGATAATCTACATTTTTTATTGTAATAAATAAAAAAGAATATAGTTTTAAACTATACTCAATTATGGAATTAATATCTCTTCAAAACCTTCATGCTCATAGAGATTGCCCTCTTTGTCAATAATAAAGGTCTGGCTTGCAAATAAGATATCATTATATATATCACTTATACTGCTTTTAACATATTTTTTCTCATAAGTATTGTAATAATTTTTATCAGTCTTTATTAGAGTGCCGAATATGCCAATAATATTTTCGTCAGCAGGAATTTCAAATAGTAATATTTTGTTATTGTCATTTTTTAAAGTATCACTAATATAGACATGGTGGTTTTGAATGAAAAGATATTCTTTTGTTCCATAATTAGTAGTGATAAAATCAAAGGAGAAATTAATATTCTCTTCTTTTAGATTATATTCTTCAGGTCTAATTAAAACATTATTATTAAACGTATATAAAATATTATTATCTTTATTATAAAGACGATTAAATAGTAAACTATGCGGATGTTCGCTGTTTGAATAATTTATTTCTTGGCAATTCTGGTCATTACTAAATGTCTCGTTAAAATCGTATTTATACAATCTATTGTCTTTAGTTAAGAATAGTCTATTACTTGCTGATAAGGACTTAGCATCTTTGATGGAATCACAGATAAATTTAGATTGATTAGCCTGATATCCAGCATCTTTGATAGTTGATTCTACAATATTTTTTTCTTCACAACCAGTTGTAAAAAAGGTACTTATAATAAGTATTAATAAAATCTTTTTAGACATTTTTTTACCTCCTTTTATTAGAATAATTAGTACTAATAGTTATAGTGATCAAAATCTTGGTTATTTGTTTTTAAACCATGCCCTCTTATTGACCATATGTTATTAAAAGTGTAATCTTCATCTAGGTAGGATGATGCATATAATTCTATATTATACTCATCAATGACATTGTAATAGTATGTAAACTCGTATAATTCATTTAAATATTCAAATTTATAATCAACAGTTATATCATCATCGATACTATAAGTGCAAATACCATTTGATTTACCAGCTGATATACTGCCCATTTCGCATGTATAATCTGAATAAAATACTATGTAATTATTATTTTCATAATAGTATCTTTCTTCGTAAATAATTCCATCTTCTCCTAATAAAATGATTAAAAATATAATTCCAACAAAAGCGATAAAGAATATGCCAAATAAGACAATTAAAGGAATTAGTATTATTAAAAATTCTTTTTTGGCCTTGGTATTATATTTGATATTTTTATTGTTAACAACATTAGAGTTATTAACATTTTTTTGATTATTGTTTTCTGTTTCATTGATTATTATTTCTTTTTTTTCAACATTCTTTGGCCCTTCATCATTTTTCTTTGGAGTACTGGCCTTTTTTACTTCACTAGACTTTTGAGTATTCCCTTTACTACTACTGTTAGTAACTTTCTTTTCGTTTTCTTCCATATAAACTCACACTTTTCTTTCTAACTCTTTTTACGTTTTTTATTTTTAGATTCGTCTTTGGCAATCGAATATATATTCTTGTAAATGTTTTTAACTTTTTGAAATTGCGATAGTATCATAGCTTTTTCATTATCGGGATTCTTGCGTAAAATCTCTTCACATAGATTATTATCGATCCCTAGTAATACGCTTATTACTAAGGAGTTATGATAATTTGATTCAGTTAGACGCGTTTTGCGGGGAACTTGATTAAAATTGAGAAGATATTTTTTTAAACTTTGAATCTCTAATGCCATTTGATAGTTTTCTTTCGTAAGAATAGTTTTTTTGCCTTTAACAATTGCTTGGTTATTTTCATATGTTTCTTTAAGGACAACACTTACAACTTTATTATACCATGCTAGTATTTCATCACTATGGGTAATTGCATAACGATGAAGTTTATTATTATCAATACTTTGCTTAACTGAGGAAGATTCTAAAATAGCATATAGCTCTTTATCAAGTTCGCTATTTATTTTATCTTTTTTTAATAATATTAATTGATACTTACCATCTTTTTCATTAATAGCAATGATTCCTTTTAATAACCAATTAAATAATATTGCTCCAATTAAAGAAGAATCACTTTTTATAAGGTTATAATAACTAGCTATAAAGTATATTTGATATATGTTTCCAGAACAAGGTATTGAATCATTATAATCAATATCTTTCAGTTCAGGGATCTTATATTCTTTAATATGCGACAGAATGTTGCGATAACGTTTATTATGTGATCCCTTTATAAATTTATAAATAAGATGCGTAATAACCAATATGATGATAAGACATAATATTACTACTACAATAATATGACTAAAAAGATTCTGAATGTAGAGTTTAAAAGGAGATGATGAGGCAACCTTATTATAATATTGAAGTAGTGTCCCTTCTCTTGTTTGATGTTTAATAAATTTAGTATCAGTAAATGATGCTAACAATTTAATTTTGGAATTAGTGGCAACATTAGAAGCAAAAAGATGAATTTTTCCCTCATTAAATAAGCTTGATACATTCCCTATTCCATATAGAGCTGTAGTTGTCTCAGAGAATGGAATAGAACCAGATATATATATGTTAAGGGTATCAATTTCTTGAGCTGATGAAGATAAGAAGTACCAATTTAGTCCATCTACGTCATCAAATCGTGTTATTATTCCATCAACTTTATATTCTATTGTTATAGTATTTTCTTTACCATCGGTTGTAAATTTAATTATCTTAGTATCTTTTTTATCCTGAAAAGTATGGACAAATGGCATCTTATTATTAAACTTTTCTTGATATGCCAAAGTATGTCCATTGGCATCAGTTATGATAATATCACTTACTACTGCATCTTTAACATCAGAAAAATGGCGCTCAAAATATGCTGTATCATTATTATTAATCTGCCAAACTTCTTTGAAACTTGCAGTACCATTTTCATCAACGTATACATCAATATTCATGCTGTTAATGTGTCCACTTGCAAAAATTTTAGGACTAAAAATAAAGAAAGAAATTATTATTATTAATGCTTTTTTCATATTATACTCCCATTAAGATATTTATAAATTTGAGGAAAAGTCCACTATTCCAAAATATTATTATCATACTTAAGACAAGAAATGGTCCAAAAGGAATCATACTATTTTTTTGTCTTATGGTTTGATATATGGCATAAGGTAGTGCTAAAACAGCCCCTAAAAATATATAAATAGTTCCCAGTTTAAACCCTAGAAGGATGCCTGCTACAGCTGATAGTTTAACATCTCCCCAACCTAATGATTCTTGTTTGAAAGCATGATCCCCTACTACTTTTATCAATAACATTGTTGAAAACAATAAAAGTCCACTTAGAAGATGACGAAATGTATATATTAGGCCGCCTTGAAAGTATAATAATATAAGCAATAATATACTAGCTATTATTAATACTTCGTCTAGAATAACCATATATTTACAATCAGATATGAATGTCGTTATGACAATTGATACTAATACTAAAGATATAAGAGTGTCATAATTAATACCAAAAAGAAGAAAGCTTATGACAAAAAGGACGCCTGTTAACAATTCAATAAGAGGATATTGCCATGATATTTTTTGTTTGCAAGTTCGACATTTTCCGTGCAAAAATATATAAGAAAAAACTGGTATTAATTCATACCAGTTTAACTTATGGTTACAATTAACACAATGTGATCCTGGTGATATGATAGATTCATTTTTAGGTAGTCGTAAGCCGACAACGTTATAAAATGATCCAAGAATAATACCTATTATAAATAAACTAATATAAATCACATACATGTTGTTTACCTCCATTATAAGAGTTCTTCGTATAAACTGAACATTGGTACAATTACGGCAATCATTATTCCACCAACGATTACAGCTAATATAACGATTAGCAGTGGCTCAATTAAGGTCTTTAATGAGTCAACTATCATCTTATGTTGTTCTGCGTAATAATCAGATACCTTACTCATCATTGAAGCGAGTTCGCCAGTTGATTCTCCTGTTACCATCATGTAGTAAGCAACCTCTGGGATAGCCCAGTGTCCTTGGAAGGCCGCAGAAATTTTTTCTCCACGCCCAATGTAATTAACTGTTCTTATCATTATTTCGCGATATATTTCATTAGATGTTATTTTTCCTAAAATATCCATCGATTCGGTTATGAAGACATTGTTTTTCAATAGACTCGCAAACGTCTTAGTAAATATCATCATCTCTTTATAAATTATTATTTTACCAAAGATTGGCAATTTCATCGACATCGTTTGCATAAAATAGCGGAAAGCTTTGACATTTTTATATAGTACGACAATTACGGCAATAAAAATTATTACAACAATAGCAACATATAACATATTGGCCTGTAAGAATTCACTGGCGTTTATAATGAAGACGGTTATTGGATTTAGTTTTACACCAGCCGTATTATAAATGTCAACGAACTGAGGAATTAAGTATAGCAATATGAAAATGACAACGGCAATTGAGAAGACAATTACTAAACATGGATAAGTTAGAGCGCTTATCATTTCTTTTCTAGTTGTCTCTGTTGCTTTATAGTAATCGGCCATTTCGTCAAGGGTTCCTTCAAGATCTCCTGTTGCCTCAGCTGACTTAATCATGTTGATTAACAGGGTTGGGAATACATCCCCTTGTTTTTCTAAGCTAGTCGAGAAACTCTCTCCTAATGTTAAATTATAAACAATTGAATCAAATGATTTTTTAATATTATGATTTTTCTTTCCCATCTGCTTACTTAAGATGCGCATGGAATCAGTTAATGGAATCCCGGCTTTTAAGTAAGTTGATAGTTGTTGAAGCCAAAATACGATATCCTTAATTTTGATTTTATGAGCACCAAAGATAGATGTTCCATATAATTTTTCAATTAAAGATGACGTCTCAATCTTAAATACTTTGTATCCTTCATTTTCTAAGAATGTATATACTTCAACTTTAGAATAAGCATAGAATGTATTAGTAACTTGTTTGCCATCAGGACCTAAGGCGGTATAACGATAAGTTCTTGGCTGATCACTACGCTGTTCTTCTCCAGCATCTATTGTATTGATTAAGTTTTCACGAGCCTTAATTAGGGATTCACTTATTCTTACTTCTTTTTTAATTGGGCCACGATCAATTAGATTTTTTTCAACTTCCTCTTCGGTTTTACCAGTGACTTCACTTTCTGTTGAAGTCATATAAGCACCTCTAAGTTCAGTACGATCAGTGGCTT
The DNA here is from genome assembly GCA_950097225.1 of uncultured Bacilli bacterium. GTDB lineage: Bacteria > Bacillota_I > Bacilli_A > RF39 > UBA660 > CAG-582. The sequence continues at coordinate 52,732 of CATNCE010000005.1, read as the reverse complement.
TATTTATTGATGTATATAAGGTATCTGATGATTTATTCCATAACCAAATAATTGGCCAAACAACACTATACATGACATAGTATACACCTAAACATACATACATAGGAAAAAAAAGGAAGAAATTATCTTGCTTATGTACTCTATTCTCACTTGCTAACCCCATAATAAGCTGACACCTACTTTCTAGCATCTCACTATGATATCATTATAACACAAATAATTACTTTGTTAAACACTAATTATAAATAAACGTCATATAATTTAGTAGGTGATGATATGCGAATGAATTTACCTTATATATTACAGGGCGGGATGAAAATTCTAAACATCGTTAACAAGACTCTACCTCTAGTCAAGGAATTTAACCCTGCTTATAATTATATAACTAAAAAAGTAAAAAGTTTAAATATGCGCGATAAAATTTTGCCTGCACTAAATAATACTCAGCAACCCCAGAAGCAAAGTCGTCCAAACAACAACGGACCTACTCCAAATAATAGAATGAATAATAACAATTTAACGTTTTTCAGATAACATTAATATACTTCAATAAATAATAAGTTACAATTGCAATAACAATTATATTTAATATTAACGCGATAATATTAAATGCTTTTTGCGTGTTTGTTTTTATTATAATGGCATTAAAACCTATGGCAATTATATTAGAAATAATTGCAACTATATAGTATACATAATTAATGTCATCACTAGTTAGTAAAAATAAAGTTATTATTACATTTATTAAAAATACGTATGTTCCATTTACTACAAATTCTTTTTTCTTCATAAGCACCACTCTATTTTATATATTAAGATAGATATGAAAAAAATACAAGAGATAAAATTCTTGTATTTTTGTTATTTTGGAGATAGGACGAGACGCGCGCTGTAACCATTATTAATTCCACCACCGTAGGAAGTGAAACAAAATTGCCCTGCATAGTTTTTTCCTCCATATCCACTTCCTCTAGAAAACCATGGATAGGTAGAGAATAAGAAGATCGAGTTATCTTGATACCAGTTATTATAATATGGTGAGCTTCCATAAAATGGTCCAATTTCGCCTGTTGCATCTCCTAAGATTCTATTACTATATGTTGTTTTGTCACTATTACTTGGATATATGTCTATATATTCATTGTATGCATTTTTTATTTCCTCTGACGTTAGTCCTCCAGTATGTCCATTTCCATCTATATATCCTGCTACATACTCATTAGCTCCGCCAGACATGTCATAAATTCCAGTTATATTACCAGTAGTTGACGCTAAATATCCAGTAGATGTATTATATGGCCTATTCTCTGTTGTACTTCCAGGAGCATCTTTAGTGGTTGCTGCATAGCCTGTTAGATAATTTGAATTATTATTTATTCTTACTTCATCATTTATTCCATATCTTGAATGTGATAGGTATGCTACTGCTCCCCATTCAGTATTCTTCATCATGTGCGAATCCAACTCACGATTGTAATTATACATGGCTTTGAAAAAGCTTCCTACTGAATTTAAACGCCATGAGTATACATTGGGCTTCACTTGAATTTTGCTTGAATCTGATGAACTTACTTGAGCAGAATTTATACTTGTTGCCCCTTTATACCCTGTTTCGAACTTTCCTACCCATATGCCATTTACATCAAAATTTGTGAAAGCGGGATGGGTTAACCATTCTCCATCTTTCGTTCCTGTTGATACTGGACTTTCTTTACTCTCAAATTCAATTTCTATCGTATGAGCTATACTACTATTTAATTTAGCTGACGTTCCATCCGCTTGATTGGCATGAAATAACTTATATCTATATCTTGGTATCCATACGAAGTATGATTCTATATCATTTTCCTGAATTGTATCTCCTACCTTATAAGTTTTAGACGGATTATCTACTAGTATTACTGCATTAGCCCATTTCTGCTCACAATAGTTGTACCAAGATTCTCCTTTATCGGAGTATGTAACAATACCATTATTGTCTAATTCAATAGGTATTAACTCACCATTGATTACCGGATTATTTTCGTTCAAGTCTGCTATACATGTATTAGTTATTACACCTGGTTCTTCTCTTTCTACTGGTGTTGCTATTAACTCACATGTGAAGTTACCATCTATACTTTCAGTAACAACACTAGTCATTTCTATTCTGACTTCTCCACTTTTTACTTCATTACTTGCTAGAGTGAAGTTTTTAGGCTCAACTGATATACTTACTAAGTCTTTGATATTCTCTGATGCATTATTAATACTACAAGATATAATGGCTTCAACATCATACTGAGTATTTTCATTCTTTATCCAGAATGTTAAATTAGCCTCTTCATTTATGCTAGTTAACTCTTTTGCTTCATAACTGATTGTTTTTCCATCTAAACTAATTGATGCCTTACCATCAGTTTTAGTATTTATAAATTTAACATTATCTAGGAATGCATTATTAAAACCAATGTTTAAAGTATTATTTATGATTAAGTTAGTTGTTACACTTGCAAAACCTATTACAAGCGCGATAACAAAGAAATATATGATACTTTTCTTTTTCATAAGCAACATTCCTATTCTGTTAGTATTATATCACAAAGTCCATTTTGCTTACAACGTTTATGGTGTAGTATTTTATCAAAAAATGAAAAAGAAAAAGACTTGATTAGTCAACTAATTCAAGTCTTACTGTTAAGGCGTCATCGCCTTTTCTTTCTGTTAATTTAATAATTCTAGTGTATCCACCGTTTCTTTCAGCATAACGAGGAGCTAATTCATTAAATATTTTACTAACAACTGCCTTATCGTTATGTAAGAATGCTAATGCTTTTCTTCTAGCAACTAAAGATCCATCTTTTCCGTAAGTGATCATTTTGTCAACAAATTTTCTTACTTCTTTTGCTCTTGCTTCAGTTGTAACAACAGCTTCATTCATGATTACATCTTTAGTAATTCCGGCTAATATACTTCTTCTAATTCTAGATTCTCTTCCTAATTTTCTATACATTATAATAACCTCCTTACTGTATTAATCGCGGAACTTTAGTCCCATTTCATTTACTTTTTCAATTACTTCTTTAAGTGATTTTTTACCTAAGTTTCTAATCTTTGTTACTTCAACTTCGCGTTTATCAATTAAATCTTGCATTGTATGAATACCAGCTCTTTTTAAGCAGTTATAAGCACGAACTGAGAATTCAATTTCTTCAATTGGAGTTTCAAGAGTTTTAGTAATCGTATCAACTTTTTTCTCGGCAATAATACCAGTTATATCAGCAATTTGATTTAAATCAGCAATAATATTTAAATGTTCAATCAAGATACGACTAGCTAATGCCATACATTCTTCTGGAGTAATTGATCCATTAGTATATACATAAACAATTAATTTATCATAATTTTCATTGTGACCTACACGGGCACTTTCAGTTTCGAAATAAACTTTTTCAACTGGTGAATAGTTTGAGTCAATTGGAATAAGACCAACTGTTTCACCCAAATTCTTTTTATTTTCTTTTGCATCAACATATCCACGACCATTGTCAACAGTCATTTCAATATCGATTTTTCCACCTTTAACTAAATTACAAATAACTAAATCAGGATTTACTATTTCGATATCAGCATCATGTTCGATCATTCCAGCGGTTACTGGTCCTTCATTTGATGCATTCAATCTCATTATTTTCTTTTCTGTTGAATGATTCTTAACAACTAAGTTTTTAATGTTAAGAACAATATTCATAACGTCTTCTCTTACGCCTTCAATTTTTTGGAATTCATGTAAAACTCCAGCAATTCTAATACTAGTAACAGCACACCCTGGCATACTAGATAACATTACTCTTCTTAATGCATTACCTATAGTTGTTCCAAAACCTCTTTCTAGGGGTTCTAGTTCGAATTTACCATAATGTTTACTTTCAACATATTCAGTAATTTTATATTCTGGTTTTTCAAAATTCATATTCAATCCTCTTTTCCTTAATTACAATCTAGTTTCTTGGACGTTTTGGTGGACGACAACCATTATGTGGAATTGGTGTTTCATCAATAATAGCAGTTATTTCTAAACCAACAGCTTGAAGTGAACGGATTGCATTTTCTCTACCGTTACCTAAACCTCTAACGTGTACTTCAACTTTTACTACACCAGCATCCATTGCAGCTTTTCCAGCACTTTCAGCAGCAAGACCAGCAGCATATGGAGTTTTCTTTTTAGATCCTTTATAACCTATAGTTCCTGATGAAGCCCAACTGATAGTATTACCAGCAAAATCTGTAATAGTAACTAAAGTATTATTGTAAGATGTTGAAATATGAGCTTGTGCTTCGGGAATATTCTTTTTTACTTTTCTTTTTCTTCTGTTATAAGCCATTCCTATTTACCTCCGTTTCAATTATTTACCAACTTTTTTCTTGTTAGCAACGACTTTACCTTTACCCTTACGAGTTTTGGCATTACTTCTTGTACTTTGTCCATGTACTGGTAATCCTTTTTTATGTCTACTACCTTGATATGAACCAATTTCCATTTTGTTTTTGATGTTCATTTGAACTTCTCTACGCAATTCTCCTTCAACTAAGTAGTTGTCGATTTCAACACGAATTGCATTTTCTTGTTCAGTTGTTATATCTCTAACTTTCATTTCTGGATTAATTCCAACTGCTGCACAAATTTTCTTTGCACTACTTTGACCAATTCCATAAATTGCAGTTAAACCAATATATAATGCTTTATCCTTTGGTAATTCAATATTTTTAATACGTGCCATACTAATCTCCTATCCTTGTTTTTGTTTGTGTTTTGGATTTTCACAAATAACCATTATTTTACCTTTTCTTTTGATAACTCTGCATTTTGGACAGATTTTTTTAACTGATGATCTGACTTTCATAAGCTATCCTCCTTAATTTCTAATTTTTATAATCCCGTGTGTTAAATCCGTTGGTGACATCGCTACTGTAACTCTATCGCCTGGTAAGATGCGTATCATGTGTATGCGTATTTTACCAGAAACACGGGCAGTTACAATTAATTTATTATCTAACTCTACTTTATATATTTCATGAGTCGCTTCGATTACTGTTCCTTCGAATTCGACTTTTTGCTCTTTAGCCAATTTTTTCACTCTCCTGTTAGTATTTCATAGCCATCTTCACGAATTGCAATAGTGTGTTCAAAATGAGCCGATGGGCTTCCATCTTCAGTTACTATTGTCCATTCATCATCGAGGATTTCTACGTTTCTTTTTCCAGCTGTAAGCATCGGTTCTACGGCGATTACCATGCCAGCTTGTAAAATCATTCCAGTGTTATACTTTCCATAGTTTGGAACATCTGGTTCTTCATGAAGTTCATGACCTACACCATGTCCAACAAGTTCTCTTACAACACCTAACCCATGTTTGGTCGCGTATTGTTCAATTCTTGCGGAAATGTTTCCTAATGGAACTCCAGCCTTAATCTCTTTTAAACCAGTAAATAAAGCTTTTTCTGTATGATGCAGCAAATGCTCTTTTTGCTTGTTTATATGCCCTATTGGGTATGACCATGCTGAGTCAGAATGATAACCTTTATATAGTGTACAAATATCTAAGGTGACAATATCCCCTTCTTTTAGGATGACATCATCACTCGCGATACCATGAACAACCTCATCATTGATTGATATGCAGATATTGGCAGGAAAACCATCATAACCTAAGCAACTAGGAATTCCGCCTTGTTCTTTAATAAACTCACCTGCTAAATCATCAATATATTTAGTAGTAACTCCTGGATGTAAATACTCTTTTAGGTATTGGTGACACATATAAGTAATGTGTCCTGATTCTTTGATTATTTTAATCTCATCATCACTATAGATATTTACCATTTTAGATCACGCTTTCAATGTTATTAAACGTTTCCTCAGGAGTACCACTATTGTCAATCACATTCAATATTCCCTTTTCTTTATAATACTCTAATAAAGGTAAGGTATTTTCAATATAAGATTGAAATCTGACTTTGAATGTTTCCTCTGTGTCATCACTGCGACCGATAAGTTCGGTATTACAATCATCACACATTAAACCATTTTTAGGCTTCATTGCATCTTCATATTTGTTATAACTTCGAGCACACTTTGGACAAGTTACTCTACCTAAGGCACGATGCATAGCTGTTTGTTCATCCATTTCTAGATAAAGAACAGTTTCAATATCAATGCCTAGGTCCTTTGCAATATCTGCAAGTATCTCAGCTTGTTTAATATTACGAGGATAACCATCAAGGATAAATCCATTTTGTGCATCATCTTTTTCAAGACGATTTTTTAATAATTCAGTGACGATTTCATCACTTACTAATTTACCACTTTCGATAATGCTTGCAACATGCGCACCTATTGGTGTACCAGAAGCTATCTCCTCGCGAATTAGATCACCAGTAGAAATATGAACATAGCCATATTTATGCACTAGTAAATCACTTTGAGTACCTTTTCCAGCAGCTGGTGGCGCGATAAAGATAATATTTTTCATCTTCTATGTCTTCTCTTTCTGCTTCCTTGATAACTACGAGAAACTATACTACTTTCAAGTTGCTTATACGTTTCAAGAGCAACACCAACAACAATCAAAAGTCCAGTACCACCTAATGTGATAGCACTTGATAGACTTGAAATTTTACTAAATAAGATAGGAATAGATGCAATTACGATTAAGAAGATACTTCCAACAACAGTTAAACGGGAAATAGTTCCGCGAAGATAACTCGCTGTTTTTTCTCCTGGAGTAATACCAGGGATATAACTTCTATTCTTATCTAAATTTTCACTCATCTCTTTTGGATTAAGTTCCATTAAAGTGTAAACATATCCAAATAAGAAAATCAATATAATATATAGAACATAACCTGTAGGTGATGTATAAACTATATATTTATCAACAAAGTTTGTGAAACCTGTGTTCTTAATTACTTGCCCAATTAACGAAGGTATACTTGTCATGGCACTAGCAAATATTACAGGCATTACACTTGCTGAGTTAAGTTTTAAAGGAATATATGATTGTTCCTTTGAATATGAACTATCAGTTCTTGTACTATGTTGTATTGGAATTCTTCTTTCACTAACTTGCATGTATACAACACCAATTAAAATTAGGATGTATGCAATTATGAAGTCAACGAAGAAAATGATTCCCACAACTTTTGTAAATGTATCAGCAATAACTAATTCTTGGAATGCTGTAATGAATGTCGATGGTAAGGTATTAACGATACCAGCCATAATGAATAATGATATTCCATTACCTAAGCCCTTATTAGTTATTTGATCAGCTAACCATAGTAATAAAGATGTTCCGGCAGTTAATATAATAGTTGTCTTAATGATTTGAGTTGATTCCCCACCCATGAAAGCAACAGAATATATATAACCTTGTATAAAAGCAAATAGAATACCTAGATAACGATTAATTCTATTTATCTTTTGTCTACCAGTAGCTCCTTGTTCCTTTAATTCTTTGAAATATGGAATGATATCCATTTGTAATAATTGGGTTAGAATTGATGCCGTTATATAAGGCATTACTCCTAGCGCAAATATGGAAAAAGTTTTTAAACTACCACCACTCATTAGGTTTAATAAATCTAAGAAACCTAAACTCTCTGTGATTTGTTTTGCACCTGGAACAACAATATTGGTTCCTAAGGCAAATACAGCTAGTACGAGTAAGGTGAAGTAAATTCTTTTTCGCAAATCTTTATTATTTGGACTAAATAGTCCGTGAAGACTCTTGAACATTTTAAATCACCTCTGCTGTTCCGCCTTGTTCCTCAATCTTTGTAACAGCTTTAGATGAAAATCTATGAGCTTTTACATTAACTTTCTTTTCTAATTTCCCGTTTGCAAGTACTTTAATACCAGCTAATTGTTTTTTTACAATTCCTAATTCCATTAATAATTCTGGAGTAACTGTTTCACCATCATTGAATCTATTTAAATCAGATAAATTGATTGTAGCGTATTCAGTTCTAAATCTCTTATTATTAAATCCTCTTTTAGGAACTCTTCTATATAATGGAGATTGTCCACCTTCGAACCAAGCAGAAATGCTTGCCCCACTTCTAGATTTTTGTCCGTTTTCACCACGAGTAGCAGTCTTACCCATTCCACTACCCGGTCCACGTCCAACTATTTTTCTTTTTTTAGTTTCTGGAGATTTTTCTAAATTATTTAACTTCATATTATAACTCCTCAACTTTCTTACCGCGTAATTCTGCAATTTCTTCAGCAGTACGAACAGATTTTAATGCTTCTAATGTTGCCTTAGCAACGTTAACTTTAGTATTTGAACCTAAACTCTTAGCAACGATATCTTTAACACCAGCAAGTTCTAGTACTGCACGAGCAGCACCTCCGGCAACGATTCCGCTACCTTCTTTAGCTGGTTTAATTAAAACTTTAGCTCTTCCACAAGTACCTATAGCTTCATGTGGAATAGTACGATTATCAACTAAAGAAACCTTAACTAGATTTTTATTAGCTGCTTGTAATCCTTTTTTAATAGCTTCTGTTACTTCATTTGCTTTTCCGATTCCAATTCCTACTAAACCTTTTCCATCACCAACTGCCATAGCAGCAGAGAATCTAAAATTACGTCCACCTTTTGTAACTTTTGTTACTCTAGAGATGTTAATAACTTTTTCGTTTAAAAGTTTTTTCTTAGGGTCCATATCTTGTCTTGCCATAATTACCTCCTAAAATTCCAATCCATTTTCACGTGCAGATTCTGCTAAAGCAGCAACACGTCCATGATATTGGTATCCACCTCTATCAAATACAACAGCCTTGATGCCAGCCTTACTAGCTTTTTTGGCTATATCAGCACCAACTAATTTAGCACCTTCAGCGTTTCCACCATTTTTTAACTTTAGTTCAACACTTGAAGAACTTGCTAAGGTAGTTCCCTTTTCGTCATCAATGATTTGTGCGAAAATATGAGAATTAGATCTAAATACATTTAATCTTGGACATTCTGGAGTTCCAAAAACTTTATTACGAACTCTGGCATGTCTTCTTAGTCTTGCAACATTATTTGATTCTTTTTTTGTCATTTTCTTATCCTCCTACCTATTTAGATGCTTTCTTTCCTTCTTTACGTCTTACATATTCGCCCTTATAACGGATACCCTTACCCTTGTATGGTTCTGGACGTCTTATCTTACGAATATTAGCCGCAAATTCAGATACTTTTTGTTTATCAATACCACTTACTGTAATCTCAGTAGCTGATACTGCTTCAACTGTGATGTCAGCAGGTACTTCAACCTCAACAGGATGTGAATAACCTGCATTAACTGTTACTTTTTTGCCAGATACAGCAAATTTGTATCCAACACCAACAGCCTCTAATCCCTTTTGATATCCAACTGATACTCCAGTTAACATATTTGCTACTAGGGCATTTGTTGTTCCATGTAAGGATTTAACTTGTTTTGTTTCATTACTTCTTGTTACTTTAACTTTGTCATCTTCAACAGCAACAGAAATAGCTTTATCAAATGTATAACTTAACTCTCCCTTTGGTCCTTTTGTCTTAATAGTATTATCAGCTATTTCAACAGTTACACCAGATGGAATAGTTAAAACTCTGTTTCCTATTCTACTCATAACCAATATTTTCCTTGTTACCAAATGTAAGCAAGTACTTCTCCTCCTAGTTTTTTATTTCTAGCATCTCTATCAGTCATAATTCCCTCGGAAGTTGAGATAATAGCGATTCCTAAACCATTTAGAACACGAGGAAGTTCATCATGTTTAGCGTATACTCTTAATCCAGATTTAGAAATTCTTTTAAGTCCAGTAATAACTCTTGTTTTCTTTCCCTCTGTATATTTAAGAGTAATAGTTATTTTGTTACCATTTTTTGCTTCTGCAAGGGCATAATCACTTATGTAACCTTCTTCTTTTAAGATTCTTGATATTTCACAAGTCATCTTAGATCCTAATACTTCAACAGTATCATATTTCATTTGATTTGCATTACGAATTCTTGTAAGCATATCAGCAATTCTATCTTCTACCATAACTCTACTTCCTTTCTACCAACTTGATTTTTTTACGCCAGGTATTTTACCTTGATTTGCAAGTTCTCTAAAACATATACGGCATAAACCAAATTTACGAAGTACACCATGAGGTCTACCACATCTTTGGCATCTAGTATATTCTCTTACTTTAAACTTTTGTGGGCGATTAGCCTTTACTTTCATACTTGTCTTTGCCATAAAATACCTACTTTCTAAATGGCATTCCGAAGCCTTTTAATAATTCAAATGCTTCTTCATTTGTCTTTGCTGTTGTAACAAAAACAATGTCCATTCCTCTTATTTTTAATACATTATCATATTCTATTTCCGGGAATATAAGTTGTTCCTTAATTCCTAATGTATAGTTTCCAAAGCCATCAAAAGCTTTTGGACTAACACCTCTAAAGTCACGTACACGAGGTAGTGCAACACGGATAAGTTTTTCCATGAAGTTATACATGTTATCTCCTCTTAAAGTAACTTTAGTTCCAATGCTTTGTCCTTCTCTTAATTTGAAACTAGCGATTGACTTTTTAGCCTTAGTGATTATCGCTTTTTGACCAGTAATTGTCTCTAAATCATTAGCAGCTGCTTCAATAAATTTTGAATCATGAGAAGCTTCACCAACACCGATGTTAACAACAATTTTTTCTAGTTTAGGAACTTCCATAACTGATGAATAATTATATTTAGTCATTAATTCTTTTTTGATTTCATTCTCATATTTTTCTTTTAAACTATTCATTATTTATCACCTGCTTCTTTTTTTGTTGTTTTCTTAGCAGTTTTTTCTCCTGCTGCAGTCTTAGCCTTTTTGTTAGATTCGATAACAGAAACATTAGAAACATGGATAGGTGCTTCAATAGAAACAATTCCACCAGTTTCATTCATAGCATTTGGTTTCATGTGTTTTTTAACAATATTGATTCCACTTACAACTACTTTATCTTTTTTTGCTAAAGTAACTGTTACAGTTCCTTCTTTACCTTTATCTTTTCCGGCAAGAATTTTAACTTTATCTCCTACTTTTACTTTCATGTTATCCTCCTATAATACTTCTGGTGCTAAAGATACAATCTTCATGAAGTCTTTTTCACGAAGCTCTCTAGCTACTGGACCAAGAACACGAGTCCCGATTGGACTTTTATCTTCTTTAACTAATACAGCAGCATTTTCGTCAAATTTGATGTGTGATCCATCAGCTCTTCTTACTCCTTCAACACTTCTAACAATTACAGCTTTAACTACTTTTCCTTTTTTTACATTAGAGTTTGGAATTGCTTTAACAACAGAAGCAACAACTGTATCTCCAATGTTACCATAATGTCTTGTGCTTCCGCCTAATACTTTTATTACTTTAAGTTCACGAGCTCCAGAATTATCAGCAACTTTTAATTTAGTTTCTTGTTGTATCATAATAACCCTCCTTAAGCTTCGACAGATTCAATTAGAACTTCAGCAAGTTCATATCTTTTAGTTTTTGATAATGGTCTTGTCGATAATAATCTAACTGTATCTCCTACTTTTGCTATATTTTTTTCATCGTGAGCAGCATATTTCTTAGAACGTTTTACTCTCTTTTTATAAAGAGGATGATTAGTATAAGTCTCTACTAAAACAGTGATAGTTTTATCATTTGATGCACTAACAACTTTTCCAATTAGTTCAGATCTTTTAGTTTCACTCATTATTCATTACCTCCTTGATTTTTTCTTTCAGTTAATATAGTCTTCATACGAGCTATATCTTTTCTTGCAGCATTTATTTTATGTGGTTTTTCTAATGATGCTGTTGATTGTTTCATGCGCAAATCGAAAATTTCATTTTCTAGTTCTTTTATTTTATTTAAGATATCTGTATCAGACATTTTTCTTATTTCACTAGCTTTCATTAGATTCACCGCTTTCTTCTTTTTTAACGAATCTTGTTTTAACACTTAACTTATGAGAAGCAAGTCTTAAAGCTTCACGAGCTATTTCTTCAGTTACTCCAGAAACTTCAAACATGATTTTTCCTTCTTTAACTACAGCAGCCCATTCTTTTACATTACCTTTTCCTGTTCCTTGACGAGTCTCTAAAGGTTTCATTGTTCTAGCTAAATGTGGGAAGATGTTAATCCAAACTTGTCCTCCACGTTTCATGTAACGAGTCATTGCGATACGTGCAGCTTCAATTTGTCTTGCAGTAACGTATCCTCCTTCTTTAGCTTGTAAACCATATTCACCAAATGTTAATTTAGTATTACCTTTAGCATGTCCTTCGTAAGAAATTCTGTGAGGTTTACGATATTTAGTTCTTTTTGGCATTAACATCGGTATTACCTCCTTCTTTATTGGCTTTCTTGTTTAGGATTTCGCCTTTGTAAATCCAAACTTTTACACCAATTTTTCCGTATGTAGTGTTAGCCTCTGCAGTAGCATAGTCAACATTAGCACGGATAGTTTGTAAAGGTACAGTTCCTTCTGTATATCCTTCAGTTCTTGCCATTTCAGCTCCACCTAAACGGCCAGATACAGCAGTTTTAATTCCTTTTGCTCCAGCCTTCATAGTTTCTTTAATGGCTTTCTTTTGAACATTACGGAAATTAGCACGATTTTCAATTTGTCTAGCAATTGAACCAGCTACTAATTCAGCGCTTAATGCTGGGTTTTTAACTTCATTAATAGTAACGAATACTTCTTCCCCACAAGCACGCTTAATGTTTGTTCTTAATTTTTCGATGTCTTCTCCACCACGTCCGATTATTACACCTGGTTTTGCAGTTGAGATTCTAACATCTATACGATTATTTTTTCTTTCAATAACGATTTCTGATACAGCAGCATCTTTAAGTTCTTTTGTTAAATATTCACGAATTTTAATATCGTTGTTTAATGATTTAACATATTCTGAACCCTCAGCATACCACTTTGATTGCCAATCTTTATTGACACCAAGTCTTAACCCTCTAGGATCTACCTTTTGTCCCATAATTAAGCCTCCTTACCATCACTAACTTTAACAGTTATGTGACTTGTTCTTTTATCTCTTCTGTCTACTTTAGATCTAGAACCAATTTTAACTCTTTTATATACTGGTCCTGGATTAACAAAGCATTCAGATATTACTAAATCTTCTACGTTTGCTCCAAAGTTATTAGTAGCATTAGCCATTGCAGATTCTAAAACTTTCAAGATTAATCTAGATGATTTAGTGTTAGTATTTTTTAATATTCCAACAGCTACTGTAGCCTTCTTACTACGGATTAAATCCATAGTCATACGACATTTACGTGGAGCTACCATAGCACTTTTATGTATTGCATAAGTTTCCATCTATTTAACCTCCCTATTTTTGTCCTGCATGTCCGCCGGCTTTACGAGTTAAAGCGAATTCTCCAAGTTTATGTCCTACCATATCTTCAGTTATATATACAGGAATAAAATCTTTCCCATTATGTACTGCGATAGTGTGTCCTACGAAAGCTGGGAAAATTGTTGATCGACGTGACCAAGTTTTAACAACTTCTTTTTTATTTGCTTCATTTAATTTTTCAATTTTTTTCATTAGGCTTTTATCAACGAAAGGCCCTTTTTTTAAACTTCTTGCCATATAAATCACCTATTTCTTCTTACTAACAATTAATTTGTCAGAAGCTTTCTTTCCTTTACGAGTTTTATATCCAAGAGCTGGTTTACCCCATGGAGTCATTGGAGCTTTACGTCCGATTGGCGTTCTACCTTCACCACCACCATGTGGATGGTCATTTGGATTCATTACAGAACCACGATTTGTAGGACGAATTCCCATATGACGTGAACGTCCAGCTTTTCCAATATTAATTAGTTCGTAATCTTCATTACCAACAACACCAACTGTTGCCATACAAGTACCAAGTATTTTTCTTGTTTCACCTGATTGTAAACGAACGATTACATATTTACCATCTCTACCTAAGATTTGAGCGCTCTGTCCAGCAGAACGAGCAATTTCTCCACCTTTTCCTGGTTTTAATTCAATATTGTGAATTAATGTACCAACTGGAATGTTTTGTAATTGCATTGCGTTTCCTACTTTAATATCAACAGCCTCGCCAGCTTCAATGATACTACCTACTGTTAAATCTTTAGGAGCAATTATATATCTTTTTTCTCCATCCAAGTAGTGGATTAGAGCAATATTTGCATTACGATTCGGATCGTATTCTATGCTTGCAACTTTACCAGTTACACCAAATTTATTTCTTCTAAAATCAATTAGACGATATTTTCTTTTTGCACCGCCACCGATATGTTGAACAGTCATTCTACCTTGGTTATTACGCCCACCTGTTTTATTAGCACTTCTTAAAAGTGATTTTTCAGGTTTTGATGTAGTAATTTCCTCATTAGTTAAAGTAGACATTCCTCTACGACCATTAGTCGTTGGCTTATATTTCTTTATACCCATAAGTCATACCTCCTACTATATTTCTATAGCACAACCGTCAGCTAAAGTAACGATAGCTTTCTTATAAGTTTTTGTTTTACCTGTATATTTTCCAACTCTTTTATCTTTAGCTTTTGTATTAAGAGTTCTTACATTTAAAACTTTAACATTGAATGCGCTTTCAATAGCCTCAGCAATTTGAAACTTATTTGCTTCTTTTTTAACTTTGAATACATAAGTTTTGCCATCAGCATTGATATTTGCACCTTTTTCAGTAAAAACTGGAGCAATAATAATATCTTTCATTATTTAAGCGCCTCCTCTATATAATTAATTGTATCGCAGTCACAAACTAAAACGTCAGCGTTTACGATATCATAAACATTTATTTCATCAGCCATAATTACAGCAACATTATTTAAATTACGAGTAGCTAAGTATAATTTTTCAGCATCGTGTGAGCTTACGAATAATACTTTTCCTTCTAATTTTAATGTTTCTAACATCTTTATAGCATCTTTTGTCTTAGTACTTATTAATTCTAATGAATCAATAACTACTAATTTGTTTTCAGCCACTTTTTCAGAAATAGCTGACTTTAAAGCCAATCTTCTTTCTTTGCGATTAATTTTGAATGAGTAGCTTCTTGGAGTTGGCCCAAATACAACGCCGCCGCCTCTATAATGAGGAGCACGGATTGTACCTTGTCTTGCATTACCAGTACCTTTTTGTCTGTATGGTTTTCTTCCTCCACCTGACACTTCAGAACGTCCTTTAGTATCAGCAGTTCCTTGTCTTAAAGAATCCATTTGCAATCTAATAGCTTTCTTTAATACAACATTGTTTCCTTCAATATTCCAAATTTCATCATTAATAGTAATATCTTTTACTTTTGTACCTTTTAAATCTATAACGTTTACTTTTGTCATTTTATAATCTCCTTTCAACCGAAGTATTAAGCTTCAGTAGTTTCCTCGACTTTCTCAACATTTTCAACATTTGCATCAGTAGCACTCTCTGTTACTGCTTCTGTTGCACTTTCAACAGTTTCCGTAGTTACTGGAGTTTCCTCTTTAACCTCTTCTACTTCGGGTGCAACTTTTGTTTCATTAATGATGATTTCTTTAGGATTAACTTTTCCACCTTTTACAGCAGAGCGAATTAAAACTAACGATTGTTTTGGTCCTGGAATATTTCCACTTACTAATATGTAGTTATCTTCTACACAAACTTCAATTATTTCTAGGTTTTGAATAGTAACAGTTTCTGAACCCATATGTCCAGCTAACTTTTTACCTTTCATAACACGCATTGGACGCATAGTTCCCATTGAACCTGGTCTTCTGTGGTATCTTGAACCATGAGTTTCAGGCCCACGTGATTGTCCATGGCGAGTAATAACACCTTGGTATCCTTTTCCTTTTGAAGTACCAGTAACATCAACACGTTCTCCTACTTCGAATATATCAGCTGTAATAGTACTTCCAAGAGTGTAACCTTCAGTAGATTCAACTCTAATTTCTTTTAAGAAGCGCTTAGGAGCTGATCCAGCTTTCTTGGCATGTCCAAGTTCAGCTTTTGTAGCATTTTTTTCTTTCTTGTCAACAATTGCTAATTGAATTGCATTGTATCCATCTGTATTTTCAGTTTTAATTTGAGAAATAACATTTGGTTCAACTTCAACAACTGTAACAGGAATAACTTTTCCATCTGTCGTAAATTTTTCGGTCATCCCGATTTTACGTCCTAAGATTCCTTTTCCTTTCATGTTTTATCCTCCTATAATTTTATTAGATAGTTTTGATATCGATTTCAACACCACTTGGTATATCTAAGTGAGTTAACGCATCCATAGTTTCTTTACTTGGATTTTTAATATCGATTAAACGTTTATGAGTACGCATCTCGAATTGTTCACGTGAATCCTTGTATTTGTGAACAGCTTTTAACACAGTAAACTTTTGAACTTCTGTTGGAAGTGGAACTGGGCCAGATACATTACCACCAGTTCTTTTTACAGTTTCGATGATTCTTGCAACAGCTGTTTCAAGAACTCTATGATCATAAGCCTTTAATCTTATTCTAACTTTTGACATTTACATGTCCTCCCTTCGTCTATATCTTGTATAAACATAGCTCCGAGCAAATTAACCTGATTTTTACTAGGTGTATTGCAACTCCTCCTAGTGTGTCAGCAACCTCGCACATCACAGCCAGTTAAACTATTTACGATTATACATTAGATTATATGGAAAAGCAACCCTTTTTTTACTTTTTTTATGATTTTTTTTGACAAGTAAAAATCAAGACGATGTAAAATACAAAAAATATTAATGATAAGCACATTTTGCCCTATTTATGGTATAATGCTCCTAGGTGATATCATGAAGTTAAATATCGTTATTCCTATATATAATGAAGAAGGAAATATTAAAGATTTGTTTAAAGAATTGGATAATTCATTAAAGAACGTAAAATACACGATTATATTTGTCGATGATGGTTCAACAGATAATTCTTTTCAAATTTTAAAAGATCTTTATAATGAAAACAAAAATTCAATTAAAGTTATTTCATTTTCGCGCAACTTTGGAAAAGAATCGGCAATGTATGCGGGACTTAAGGCTGCAGCGGCTGAATACACGTGTATAATTGATGCTGACTTACAGCAAAATCCTAAACACATCATGGAGATGCTTAATTTTTTAGAGGATAACGAAGAGTTTGATGAAGTAGCGATGGTTAATAACTATGGTAACGAAAAAAGAAGTCAACGTTTTATGAAAAGAGCTTTTTATCGGATCATGAGTAAGGCATCTGGACAAAATACAGTTATTGGTGCTAGTGATTTTCGCATGATGCGTCATGGAGTTGTCGAAGCTTTAGTGAGTATGCAAGAAATTAACCGTTTCTCTAAGGGGTTATTTGCTTGGGTAGGTTTTAATACTTACTATATAGATTATAGTGTAGAAAAACGCCATTCTGGTACATCAAAGTTTAAACTGAGAAAACAAATTAGTTATGCAAAGGATGGCATTTTAAGTTTTTCAACTAAACCACTTAAGATTGCTACTATTTTGGGAACTATTATTTCGACAATTTCGTTTATATATTTACTTGAGATATTATTTCAAACAATAATATTTGGTAAGGATTTACCTGGATATGCTTCTATGATGTCGGTTATTTTACTATTAGGTGGTATCCAGCTTCTTGTTTTAGGAATTATTGGCGAATACATCGCCAAGTCATATTTGGAAGTAAAAAAAAGGCCAATTTTTATTACTAAGAAAAAACTAGGATTTGATGAAGATATTTTATAAACAAAAAAGTAAGTTAGATTTTTTCATCCTAAACTTACTTTTTTATTTTAAATGTATTTTGGAATCTGGCTTACCTTCTAAACATTCGTACTCTGTTACAGAAGCTAAAAGCTCATTTATTTCTGATAGCAAAAAGTCATCAATTAATGTAGGAGATTTTCTAATGGGTTCAGGTCCAATAGCATACTTGTAGAGTTCCTCTTGTATAACAGCACTTAATTTATTAGCTAGTATCGTTCTTAAATTTATATCATCTAAACTCTTTATATATTTAATAGTTGAAGTTATTAGCTTTTTTATTTCTTCTGTTTGAAAAAGTTCATATTGATGAAATAAATTTAATGACCATTTTTTACCTATTCCTAAATCATAACAGCCATTTAGATTTGATTCACATCTATCAATTATGCAACTTAATATGTCTAAATTAAAGCTTTTTTTTATATTCATCTATTAATAAATTTAATTTATCTGCTTCACGTTTAGCATTTTTGACGCGATCAAGGTATTTTATCTTTAGTTTGATGCATGTACTAAAAAGTCTTCATAAGCTTTAATACTATTCTTTTTAGTTTCTAAAGGCATTTCTTCAAATACTAAAGTTGCTTCATTATGAGTATGTCTAGTATAGCTGGCCATGTGTTTTAAACCACAAAACAATGGGCGACGACACGATGTTATCGAATATCCATCATTAGTAGTGTATAAATCATATGGGGCCGATATAGCAATATCACTATTTTGAATATTATAAAAACCAAACATCACCCCTTGGCTTTTTACGGGAGCTGTTCCATAGCTTGAATTTTCAATATAGCTGACGCATATTCCGTGATTATTAGTATTAGGATTATAATTCCACGACTCATAGTAATCATTGTTAATCAGTGGCATATTTCCGTAGGCAGCTGTTGAATGTGCATATATCCCAAAATTGTTTTCTAGTTCCTCAACTTCAATTTGCCTATTATCAATAGTAATAGATCTCGATTTTCCTTCATCTTTAGTTTTTATGCTACTTGATATACTTTTATTGTAAGCATCTATCATAGCATCTTCTACGTAAAAAAAGTCTGTTATTGTATATTCAGACAATGTGTCCAGTAATTTTTTTAATTCCTCGACTGTCTGAGCATCTTTTACCAACCGAATATCTTCTATATAGGTATTCACTAACTTACTTTTACAGAATTTGACGGCATCTTCCCAAAATAGTACATAGCTAAATAAAAAGTCATCAACGCGTTTTTCATTTAACCAAAACTTTTTTATGAAAATCAAATTTTTCAATGCGTCAATATTTTGAGTAGCCTCTGTTTGCGATAGTACTTCTTTATTTCTATTACCGATATAGTTTTTTATGTCAAGTTTAAGGTTTTCTGGACAGTCTATATCATGGGCAAATAGATAATTAATGATAATTTCAATTTTTTTATTATAAGTTCTTTCTTCATTTTCAGAATAAATCTTGTTAGACAAAGCAACAATCAAATTAAATTTCGGTAAATTTTCATCATAAATTTTTAATATTTTAGAAGCTATTAAAGGATGTCTACTCGTCTTATCAATAAAGTAGCTTCCCATTTTCATAAAGTCCTTTGATAATAATCTAAAATCTATACTAGAAAATAAATATTTATTTTTTAAGAAAAGTTCTTTTACATAATAATAATTATCTTCATTAATATATCCTTTAGTTACCGCATTTATACAATTAGCCTTTTGAGCATAGGAATTACTATCACTAACTAAATCAGTATATTTACAAGACAAATGGGAATAGCACTCATCAATAATGATTTTATTGAATTAGCACATGGTAAATATAGTAATAATTCATCTAATTTAGTTATAACATTAATTGAGAAAATAATATCAATATTATCTTCAATCATTTTAGAAATAATATTTATCCTATATTTATATTCATTGCTATTTCTATCTGCATATCGGCATTCATAAATTGATAGATTTACTAAAGCATCAAATGATAACATTTCATAAAATCTATTCTTTTTTCTCTTATCAAAAAACATAGGAGTAAAAGAAAATTTCGCAATTTCAACTTCATTATTATAAATACTAACTAATCTTTCGAGGATTAGATCATATAAATTACCATTTACATTATTTAATGCACGAGCCAAAAATTCTTTATTATTGATTAAGTTAATAAATTCCGCTTTCTTATCATCATTCATTAACTTAAGTAAAAAATGCTCATGAAACGATTGCAAAATAAACGTTTGATTATCTTCATCATCGATAAAATCAGCTACCTCGAAACTTCTTTTGCTAAAACCATCTCTTAAAATTTGAATTTTATTGCGATCTGTTTTCCCGTACAAAATTAATTTTATAAGCTTTTTAATATCTAAATTAGCTATGATATCATTAATTGTTTGCTCATTAAAGAAAGATAAATCAACTAAAGAAGCTAAATTGTTATAGTCTTTTTTTACTGATTCAATATAATGTTTTTTAATCTCTATATTATTCCTTGTGAAAAATGGCAAATAATATACTTTCTTTTGTTCAGCACTTAAATATGGAAAAATACGCATGTATCTATTTAATAAAGATGGAATATCTTTTTGAGTCTGATTAAACATTGGATATAATTGATTATCTTCAATTTCTGTGCCAAGAAAATAATATTGATTTTCGTTTAGAATTTTTACTACATAATCATTTATAAATTCATTTCTAACAGCTAACAATAGTAATTCTGATTTTCCTAAAGTTTTAACTAGTAAATTAAGGATTTTAGGGTCGTCACTATTTATGATATTCTGAGATATTTTAGTAACATGTATTTTGGCAGTTTCTAAGTAGGCATGAACTTTATCGTACATTAAATCACCAATAAATATACTTTTAGGTGCTTTATACTTTGCAAAATAGTTTTGTGCAAATGTAACGTCGTCCAAATCAGTTAGTAACTGAAAGAGTTTTGAACGATATTCACCTAATTTTTGTATATTCTCATCATTAAGCGAGAATAGAACATCAATAAATAAAGAACACGCACATTGATCAAAATCGCTTGGTCCTGTCTCATCTAAGATTGTTTTCAAAAAAATAGTTTTTTTTGTACGAGCAAAATAATTTATAAATTCTAGTAAATAAAAAGGCTTTATTAATTCAACAATTATCTCATCTGGCGAGGACAGAATAATCAATTCTTTAGTATAAGAGTTATTAATATCAACTTTTCGTTGAAAAATTTCACTTCTAAAAACTTTTACTTTATTTTTATCACTTAAGAATCTATACAAAGTAATTACATTGTTTGAGCTGTCTTGTTGCCCTATTAATTCAATAATTTTTTGATCAGGTATATATTGAGCTAGTTTTTCTTTAGTACTTTGTGTATCATGAGCTAATACATAAATAAGATAATCAATTCTATATTGTATACAATTTTTAACAAATGTCTTTTTTTGGTCTGTAGTCGTTAATTTCTCTAAGATAAGAACAATGTCTAAATCAACTATATTTTAGTAAAAAATTGGCGATGCTATATTTTGATTAAGAACTTGCTCATCAGAAAAAAGCATATACATGAACGGATCATTTCTATTGTATTGGACTACTAGGCAATTTTTATTATTTATTTCTTTGATAAATTTTAAACTTAAATTTTCTTAGCCAACTAAATTAATTAAAGATTTTAAATTTTCTTCAGATAAACTATTATAAAGCTCCATGTATTCATCAAAAGCACAGATAAGTCCACGTGGAGTTACTATGGCCCTTAATCGTTTTCCATCATGGTCATTAAGATTTCTTATATTGTTAAGCAATTCTTTAAGTTCTTGTAAATTTTCCATACTTTACTCACACTACTTATGATTCTTTTCTAGTAACCTCCATCAATTTTTATAATCTCTCCATTAATATAAGAGCACTCTTCACTTGCCAAAAAGCATACTAAATTTGCTATCTCTTGTGGTTCGGCAAAACGTTTTAAATATATTTTATCGCATTCTTCTTTAATTAGCTTAATAGGTAACTCTTGATTCATGGCAGTATTAATCCATCCTGGCGCTACAGAATTTACTAAGACATATGGAGCATACTCAAGTGCAAAATTATGAGTAAGCGATATAACTGCTGCTTTTGATGCATCATAATCAATACTAGTTGGAAAAAAGGCATTGATTCCGTTAGTCGATGATATATTGATAATTTTCCCCTTCTTGTTATTGTACATGAATTTGCCAAAGTACTTGCTCATTAAATAAACTGATGTTGTATTGTTAATAAGTGTTTCGTTGAAAGTCTCAGTCGATCTTTTTTCAATTTCAACATCTTCAACGATGGCAGCATTATTAATAACGACATCAACCCGACCATATTTTTCTTTTACGACATTTAAAAATCTTTTTACTTCACCCTCAGTCGATACATCCGCCATAACACCAATGGCGTCAACATCGTAATTATCTTTAATATAATTAACTACTTCAAGTAGTTCTTTTTCTCCCACACGATCGTTCACAACAATATCGTATCCACGTCTGGCTAAACTATAAGCTATGCTTGCTCCAAGCCCCCTTCTTGCTCCTGTAATAACTGCAACTTTTCTTATCATAATAGTTAAACTCCTCTTTATAATTCTACCATATATTAGAAAAAAAAAGAAGTTTACCAATTTTATTTTACATTTAGTAGAAAGTTATTAATTATTTTCATTAACAAAAAAGCTCTTTTTATAAAAGAACTATTTTGTATTTAAAATAACGTTTTAGAGATTTCGATAACAGGGCGCACACCAAGAGCGCCGTCGCCGTAAACGTTGTGGCTGCCGCCGAAGTGGCCGAAGTAGTCGACATGAAAAACGTACTCGTCATGCTTTTCATCAGGCGAAGAAGTCCAGTACGATGTTGTATACATGTATTCTGGTGCTCCTGCGAATGTTGGATCTTCTTCACTTTCACTATAATCATATCCGGCTTTACATGACCATTTATTCGGATCACATCCAACACTTTCTAACTCCTCTTTTGTTATTAATCGTGTTGTTTTTATTTCTCCACCTAACTCAGCTAATTTAATTGCGTATTCATCAACATATTCTTTAACTACACTTATACTATAATCATTTGGTTTTAATTTGTTTTCTTCTGATAATCCTTCGTTAGCTTGATTATATTTTTCTTCTGTTGTGAATGGTACTACTCCTGCCAATGAAAAACCACTTGGAGTTAATCCATTATCTTCAGATATCATTCCATTAGCACTTGGATATTGTAGTCCAGTTGGATTTTCTATTGGAGTAATATTTACTGAGCCATCTACTACTATTCCTCCAACATGCAAGTTATATCTAGCTATGGCTGATATATTATCTCCTTCAATGTTATAGACATAGAACGATTCACTACCTAAGGTGATTAAATCCCCTACAGATACTTCACCATTATTATCATTATCCTCAGTTATCTCCCATGCACTTTTTACTTTATCAGCTGGTGTTCCATCAGACACTTCTTCTCTTGAAACAGCACTTCCAACTATCTCACAAGATACCTCTACATCAGTTGTCTCTCCTACATAAGCCTTAACTAACTCGATTTTTAATGTTCCTTTTCTAGTTTCAGTTGCCAAAAGATTAGTTTCTTCATCAAACTCATTAGTTATACCCAAGTACTCTGTACTATTAGTACAATTTATACTTACACTTGCATCATACTCACGACTTCCATTTGTTACATCATATTCTAATGTATAGGTTTCACCAATCATACTGATATCATAATCAAACACGATATGGGTATCATCCTTGATTAGACTATTTTTCTTTTTTCCATTTTCGAATGATGCAGAAAAATACACATCAAAATCATCATCATTACTAGCTATTCTAGCATTACCATTTATTACTAACGTAGATGTTACTGCTGCAAAACCTACCACAAGAAATAACATACCTAGTAATAACACACTTCTTCTTTTCATTTGTATACCTTCTTACTTTATTTAAATTTTATCATATATATATTGCTTTTTACAATAATTATGGTGTATATTTTCCAACAACGTAGAATACATTCAGTAATTAACAAAAAAATGCTGAGCTTAATCAACACTTTTTGAAATCTTTGGTATTTTAATTTGGGCATTTTTAGGAATATCGTTATAGTCTACTTCTTCCCATCTTACAACGCCACGCAAGAACATAACATCTAACTTTATGTATGCTCCCTCAATTAATTCACGAGTTGTCACAAATTTAATCCTTTTTGCTTTTCCGTTAGCTTGATAAGAAACTAGTGAATAGCGATATTCTCTTTCGTTAATTTTTTCATATTGGGTATTGTCGATAATGGAATAATAAGGTGTTTCTTTTATGATAAGTAAATAATAAGATAAACCACATAATATAATGAAAGCTAGAACGGCTAATATTATAGCAGCATTTTCTTTCATATTTACACCTTATCCTTAATTATGTTCTTACTGCATAGATAAGTTATTATAAAATATCCACCATATATTAATACGATAAAGATACTCGTCGTAATGATCGATTCTAATAATTTCTCATTACCTATAGTTTCTAGTATGTAGTTACAGAAAATTATTCCAAATATAGAGTGAATAATGGCAACAAGTAGTGGGAACATGAAGAAAATGGCAATTTGATAGAACAAAGCACGATTAATCATACTCTCATCAGCGCCGATTTTTCTTAACATCCTAAAACGCATTTTATTGTCACTACTTTCCGATAGTTCTTTTAGGGCAAGAATGGCAGCACTGCTGATTAAGAAGATTATTCCTAAGTATAGTCCAATGAAAGTTACCATAGCTCCAAGTCCAATACTAGATTCATAAAGAGCTAATTTAGTTGCGCCATTTAAACTGGTTAAGCTATTATAAGAATGATTATTTAATGATAGGATAACATCCTCAGTTTCTTCCTTATTCCCACGATAGTTAGCTAGCATTATGCTTTCACTTTTCATCTCTTCTGTTAAGGCATCATCTGGTACGATGATAATTCCCATATTGACATGATTAGCAGAGATATGAATGAATCCTGGCTGAACCTCTTGATATTTAGGAGTATAAGTTTGATCATTTATTTTTATTTTGGTATTTCTTTTTAAACCTTCATTGCGCATAGGAATCCATCCATCATAATCAGCAACAATAATATATTCGTCATTATTCAAACTAAGTTCTTTATTTCCCAAAAGACGGGCAGCCGCATTATAGTCGCTTAACTTAATTAAAGATTCCCTCATCTCGTACCTAAGAAATGGATACTTGCTTTTACATTCGTCATAGTAAGTTCCTAATGTAGATGAAATTTTTATATCAGCAGATTCATATAAATAAATTTCAACTATATCCCTTAAATATGTATCGGGATTAAAATCCATTTTTAATAAAGTATCACGCAATGTTAATTTAGAATCTTCAATCATATTAGGAGTTAATAGCCAATTATTTTTAGCGTCCTCTTCTGTTATGTTTAGCTTTTTAGATAGATCTATATCGATTGGCGCTAGAGTTTTCAAGTTGACCGTCATAGAATTTTTTATTGATAAGGCACTCGATAGCACACATATTGTTATAAATAGCATTAAGCAAATAACACTCATCGAAAATACAGTTGTATTGATCTTACTACTTATTTGACGAACAACAAAGCTATTTAATCCTTTATAATATGTATTTTTAAAACTAGTTACTATTTTAATAATCAACCCAGATAAGCTCCAAAATATTAAGAATGTTGTTATAGCGCCAATTACGATTGGTTTAAATATTTGTGTAGCATCCCCAAGGGCTTCGACCTTAACGGTAACGAGATAATATGCATATCCCAAAAAGATAGAAGAAATAATGAATACAATCGTGCATATGATGGGATTTTTTAATTTAACTTGTTCGGATAATTTATCACCATGTAGTAAAGATATTAATTTACATTTGCTAATGCTTATCGTGTTAAATATCATGACAAACAAATACATAATACCAAAATATATAAGCGTTTTTATGCAAGATGCAGCCGAGAATGTGAATTTAAATTTTGTTAAATCAGCTTCAAACATGTTAGCAACTAGTATACTCATAAATTGCGAAAGAATAACTCCTAGTGCTAAACCAACAAAAAGAGATATGATGCCTATAAATATAGTCTCGAAGAGCAATATTAATGATATTTTTCGTTTACTCATTCCTAGAGTAATGTATATTCCAAATTCTTTTTTTCGGCGTTTAATTAAAAAGCGAGAAGCATAAATAATTAAAAATCCTAAAACAAAAGATACAAAGACACTTACGCCTGATAACAAGTTAATCATTAGATCAATTATTTCTCGTGTTGAAGATTTGACATTTAACATGATAGTTTGACTTTCAATAGAGTTAAATATATAAAATATTGAAACACCAAGTATTAGAGTAAAAAAATAAATGACATAATCTTTAAAACTCTTCTTGATGTTTTTTAAAGATAATTTAAAGAGCATTGTTAACATCTCCACCTAGCAAGGTGACAACATCGATTATTTTATCGAAGAATTCCTTGCGAGATAATTCACCACGAATTATTTCACTAAATATTCGGCCATCTTTGATGAATATTACACGCGATGCATAAGATGCTGTAAAAGCATCATGAGTAACCATGAGAATTGTTGCCTTTAATGTTTCGTTTAAATAGTTAAATTTTTCAAGAAGCATGCGAGCTGATTTCGAATCTAGAGCACCAGTTGGTTCATCTGCTAGCACTAATGAGGGATTTGTTATGATGGCACGAGCAGATGCAACTCTTTGTTTTTGTCCCCCACTCATTTGATAGGGATATTTGTTAAGAATATCTTTAATATCAAGTTCTTTGGCAACTTTTGTTATTCTCTCGTCTATTTCACGAGCCTTGATATTTTGAATAGACAAAGACAAGGCAATATTTTCATAAGCAGTAAGGGTATCTAATAAGTTGAAATCTTGAAAGATAAAGCCTAGTTCTTCTCTACGAAAACGATTTAGAGCATTCCCTTTTAGTTTAGTTATGTCCTTGCCTCCAACATATATTGATCCTGATGTTACACGATCTATTGTCGATATAACATTTAGAAGAGTAGTTTTTCCGGATCCTGATTGCCCCATGATAGCAACAAACTCCCCTTTTGATACTTCAAAAGAAATATTATTTATGGCTTTAGTAAGCGATGATCTACTACCATAATATTTCTCTATTTTATCAATTTTTAAAATATTATTTTCCATAATATTTCTCCTTTCTGGTTATATCATATAGCAAAGACTTATTTATGTCGTATTTCTAATATTTCTTAATATTACAATTTTGTAATATTACTTCGTTACTTCATAATATTTGTTATTGGAAAATTCAATGGAAATTCGCGTGTATTGGCCTTTTTTCGATTCGACGTATATTGAATGGCCCAATTTGTCACATAAACTTTTGGATATGTAAAGTCCCATTCCAGTTGAAGACGATGAAGCACGTCCATTTTCACCTGTAAAGGATTTTAGAAATATTCTTGGAATGTCGTGCTCAGCTATGCCAATACCATTATCTTCAATAGTCAAGATAGTTTTAGCCTCTTCAACGTTTATAGTTGTTTTAATATAAGAATTCTTTATTTTACGATGATATTTAATGCTATTATTAATGATTTGCCCTAAAATAAACTCAAGCCATTTAGCATCAGTGTAGACTTGAACATTGTTTTTCTTACTAATGAACTCGATTTTATTGGCAAAGAAGTCATTTTTATTTTTAAGAGCAACACTAGCAATTATTTGATCTAAGTTAACTGGTTTGATTAAATAGTCGTTTTCGGCATTCTCAGAACGGACATAGAATAGTACTTGTTCTATGTAAGATTCAATTTTCTTTAATTGTTCCAATGTTTTTTGATCAGACAATTCTTTATGGTTATAAGACATTAATGTTAAAGATGTCACAGGTATTTTTATTTCATGAATCCACATTTCAATATAGTCTTTAAAGTTATGAACTTGATTTTCAAATATGCGAATTTGTTCGAGCATAGATTTGTTTATTTGATAAAGAGCGCGATCAAGAATTAACCCTTCGTAGAAAGTTGGCTTGTTAAGAGTTTCTAAAACAAGATAACTTTTGTCTAAATTTTCAACATTTTGAATTAGCTGGGTATAATAATTTCTTTTTCTAAAAAAATCGATTAGCAGTAAGGTGAGATAAAATGTTATGAATATTAAACTGAACGCAATAATTGCTTGCGAAGAAGTTTTAAAAGAGGTAAGAAGAAGGATGAGCAAGGTGAATACAACTATAAATATTATAAACGAATATGCTTTATCTTTTAGGTAACTAGAAAATTTCATGATAAGATGTACCCTATTCCCTTTCGTGTCTCGATTGATGAGGCAAGCCCTAGTTCTTTAAGTTTACTTCGCAGGCGACTGATATTGACTGTTAAAGCATTGTCGTTGATATATTCAAAATTATCCCAAAGATTAGTCATAAGTTCTTCGCGTTCGACGATGCGATTTTGATTGTTTAGCAAGTAGCTAAATATTATCATCTCGTTTTTAGTTAAAATAATGCTTGTTTGATCATTATAAATAATGCCTTTTTGAATATTTATTTTAATATTTTTATAACTTATAACCTCACTTGAATGATCCATTCTTTTAAATATGGCAGCTATGCGAAGAAGTAAGATATGGGGATTATATGGTTTGGTAATGTAATCATCAGCTCCATAAGAATATGATAGTACTTCATCGGTTTCACTATTACAACTTGTCACCATGATTATTGGTACATCATTAGTGCTGCGAATTTTTTGTAAGACCATTTCTCCATTCATATAAGGAATATTTATATCAAGTAAGATTAAATCTGGATTAACTTTTTCAATAAATCCAAGCGGATCTAAAAAATCAGTTAAAATAATTGCATCGTAAGCAGCTCCTTTTAATAATGCCTGTAGCTCATTACAGATACTTTCATCATCTTCAATTATCAATATTTTTTTCACGAATTTTGCTCCTCTCAATTGCCAATATTATAACACTTTTTTATAGATTAATCTTACAAATTAAAAAAGAAGCATATACATGGATATACTCTTATATTTTTAAATTTAGTTTTTTATCATATTCCTTTTCTACTATCCTACAATTCTTTATTTTGACGATAATGAAACTCAACAAAATTGTTCCGATAGAAACTAGAATATAACTTATTATACTATTATTTAATATTGATAGTGAAACGATTTTTGCTCCTGTAGAATAAATAATAATAACAAGTGGATGAAGAATATAGATTAGTGTTGCTATATCACGCAGTAAAACATTTTTAATATCTTTATTTATTGTTAAAAGATTAAAGATAAAGTATACGAGTGGAACTAAAAATAGATACATACTCGAGTGACGAGGGATGTTGTAATAGTATAAAACATTTCCCTCAATTAACATAAGTGCCATTAAAGCAATTATGATGATTATATTACTGCTAATTGATAACTTGTTTTCTCTATTAGAAAAATAGTACCCCATATAAATAAATATAGGCGCAAAGAATAAACCATTTCTAGTATACACAAATATTTTAAATATTAAGCTATATATGTTAGTTAACGGGGTATTGGCAATTAAACCATAATAGTTATCACCAAATAAACCAATTATATATAAAGTTCCCAAAGCAATAGCAATCATTTTGGTATTTTTTATTTTTTTTACAAATAAATAAGTTAGCCAAATACCTAATATTAAAGCTGGGAAATACCACAAGTGATAAAATGTTCCATCAATTAATATATCTTTGATGATCTTAATAAAAGAAAAATCATTAAAATAGCCGATATAAATATTTATTGGCAAGTATAATAAAATACTCAGCAAATATATTTTCATAATCTTAATCGTATATTTGCATAAGTACTCAGTATCTTTTAGGGCTCTTGGCATAGCAAAAAAACCAGTTATACTAAAAAATAATGGGACACATATGCGAAATAGTATTCGCGTCAGATTATAATCGACTAGTTCGCTTATACAAGTAAATGGATACATGTGAATTGCTATAATCATTAAAGCCGATATAAAACGTACAATATCAAAATTTATATTTTTTGTTAACTTCATAGATATTACCTCATTTTTATTATTAACAATAACTTTTTAAATATTTATTGTTTATTTTTCTTTTCTTGAACTAAAGTGTCATGGTAAAAGTAATTGATGTAATTAACTCCCTGCTCTTCACAATAAAAAGCGATTTGATCGGATAATTGCTGCCAATAGGATAAATCATTTTTTAAATAAATATTTATGTACAAAGGATAATACTCAGGGTATTTTTCTTGAATGTAATTTAGAATCACTGATTTATAATTCCCACGAAGATTAAGGTTTTCAAACCAATATTCATCGATGTAATCTTTGGTTGCCTCAACTAACTCAAATATGTTAGTAATATAGGGGAATATGGGCGAAACAAAAAGAATAGTTTTAATCCCATTTTCATGGAGAGACTTTAGAGTCATAAGGCGATCTTTAATACTAGAGCCATTATCCATGTCATCTTTAAATTTCTCATCTAAAGTGTTAACAGATAAGCATACTTCAAGATCGTTTATTTGCCTTAGTAAATCCAGATCACGGAGAATTAGACTCGACTTAGTTGAGATACTTAAATGACACTCGGCATTTACTAGTTGTTTTAAAATGTTTCTAGTTATCTCATACTTTTCTTCTAATTCATTATAACAATCAGTTACAGATGATAAAAATACTCGTTTTCCTTTTATAGTTTTAAGATTAATGGGTTTATCACACATTTTAACATCGATGAATTCACCCCAAGCTTCTGGGTGGTTTGTAAATCTTTTCATGAAAGAAGCATAACAATATTTACAGGCATGAGTACACCCAACATAGGGATTTATAACATAATCACTCGATGGCAAATTAGATTTAGTCAAATAATTATTAGTTTTTATTTCTTTTACTATCATATAATCATCTTTCTTTTAAAATATTTTACTATCATAACAAAGGAGCAATTAGGCGTAAAAGAGCTTGCCAGAGTCCTTTTCCCAAAGACGGAGTGGCTTCCATTTTAGTTACTTTATGACTCTTCTTGATAGTATCGTCTAAATCCCGTTTTATATCTTTTATACATTTTACTTTTTCTAAATATAGTCCACATTCGAAGTGAAGGTAAAGACTTCGATAATCGAGATTAATAGTTCCAACAGTAGCTACACAATCATCGGCAACAAAGACTTTAGCATGAGTAAATCCTGGTGTGTATTTATAAACATTTACGCCCCCATTGACTAAAGCTTCGATATAAGACTCTGATAAGGTATAGACAATTTTTTTATCGGGTACTCCAGGAATAACTATGCGAACATCTACTCCACGTTTGGCAGCTAGCACTAAAGCATTAATTATATCGGTATCGATAATCAAATAAGGCGTCATAATATAGACATATTTGCTAGCTTGATTAATGATATTAAGGTAAACATCCTCTCCTGTTATTTCTTGGTCTAAAGGGTTTTCTCCATAAGGTATAGCATAGCCGTTTTCTTCTATATTCTTAAACTGACATTTAAACTGCTCATAGTTATCATCCGTCTTGCGTAAGGCATTCCACATAGTTAAAAAAAGAATAGTATAACTCCATACGGCTTCACCATAGACTTTTATTCCATTATCCTTCCAATGTCCAAAGGGACTATTGATGTTAATATATTCATCCGAGATATTAATACCACCTGAGAAAGCAACTTGCCCATCGATTATTAAAATTTTGCGATGATCACGATGATTCATAATTACTCCGGAAATAGGATTTAATTTGTTAAAAACAACACATTTGATTCCTTTAGATTCAAGAAACTTATCATAATTGTGTTTTAAAGTAGAAATACAGCCAGCATCATCATACATAACGCGAACATCTACTCCCTCTTTGACTTTTTCTAGAAGGATTTCTAAAATTGAATTCCACATTGTGCCATGACTTACAATAAAGTATTCAAAGAAAATAAATTTTTTAGCTTTCTTTAATTCTTCTAACATCGACTGAAATGCTTCTTCTCCAAGGGAAAAATAAGTTACGTCATTTTTAGTTGTTGCTGGGTATCCAGCAAACTCACTCAAATAATAGATATTTCCCGTGGAATTTGGTTTAATACTTGCACTTGATTTAAAATATTTTTTATTTTCTTTTTCTAAGGCCTTTATTTTTTTATAGATCTTACTATTGTTCCTATTTTGGGCTAGGATAAAATATAGAAGCGTCCCAACTAAAGGAAATAGTATTAAAATTATTATCCATGGCAATGTGTATGAGTAGTTCTTGCTATTTCTAATTAACCCAAAAACCAAAATAAGACTTAAAAAACCATAAAGGATGTCAATTACCCAGATCTTTTCAACTAAAAATAAATGAATAAATAAACTCAGTAATACTTGTAGTATAACACCAAGACCTACTATTATTCCTTTTTTGATTGCATCTTTCATATGACATCTTCCTCTTATGTTTTAATATATCGTACATTTGTTTTGAAGTCAATGTTTTTTTATTATTCTATTCAACAACAAACGGATCTTCTTTAGTTCTATCTCCTAAAGTTACTTCTGTTGATGAAGTTAAAGATATGCATGGACGAACTCCAAAAAATCTTATTTACGCTATTGCTATTTATATAGGAATGGATAGTTCCAACAAAAGCAAATTGACCACCGAAAAATGCTGGTGATAAGGTCCAGAAAGCACTTTGAGAATATAAGTAATTATCTGCTGATACCATATAGTTAGCTTTAATTGATCCATCATTCTTATAATAACTCGTGTCCCTAGATAAGGCTGTTTCGTCTAGAGTAATTAACCCAATTGGATATGCCAAAGCGCTATTTCTATTTCATTCAAATATTTTATCATATGAAAGACAAGAAAAAAAGCGATACTAAAAATCGCTTTTAAAGAATACTACTCATTTCCACAGCCACATGAACACTCTTCGTCATCTTGGCATCCACAGTCACATGCAGATTCGCATTCACAAGATTCGTCACATTCACAAGAACCATGACATGTGCATTCTTCACCGTCTTGGCATCCGCAAGTGCATTCAGGTTCACAATTACATTTTTTTTCTTCTTCCATTTTAATCATCCTTTCTCCTAATTTTTAAATCCTCAGCTTTGAAGACTACTAAAGAAATACATCTATATGGGTGATATTCTAAATTTAACTCACCAATTGCATTATAAAGCAATTATTTTGTTTTGTAAATGCATTAGTATTCCTTCGACAAAGTTTTTATTAAACACCAACTGATGAAGTTTCAGGTAAGGTACTTCCACCATCAATTACAATGCCTTGAGCAGTAATATAACTAGATTCGCTTGATGCTAAAAAGGCTGCTAATTCTCCTAATTCTTCGATAGTTCCAAGGCGTTTCATAGGAATTGCACTTGCAATACCATCGATAACCGACTCAGGATTATTAGCATCACTATCAGCTGCGATTCCATCTACCATTGGGGTTCTTATATAACCTGGTAGGATAGCATTAACGCGAATATCATCGCTTACTAATTCCGCAGCAAGAGCTTTGGTAAAACCTAAAATGGCAGCTTTAGTTGTGGCATAAGCTACTTCTCCTGGGTCAGCTACCATAGGTCCAGTTACACTAGATAAATTAACTATAGAAGCTTGATGATTTTTCATATGAGGCAAACAACATGCTGTAACATTCCAAGTTCCCTTAATGTTGATGTCAAAGTGAAAATCGCGAATCTCATCACTCATGGTTTCAAATCTACTTAAACGTGCTACTCCAGCATTGTTGATAAGAACATCGATTGTTCCGAATTTACTAACTATATCATCAACAGCATTTTTAACTGTCGCTGTATCACGAATATCACATTTGTAGCCAATTACGCGATCTGTGTTTAATGACTTGCAAACGTCCATAACAGAATCATCATAATCAAGTATTGCAACACGCGCTCCGTATTTTAAGAATACTTTTACGATTCCTAAACCATTTCCCATTGCCCCTCCAGTCACAATACATACTTTGTTTTCTAATTTCATTTTATATCCTCCTAAGTTAATAGTATCATATAAGAGGGATATTTTCATTTATTAAGCTAGCTTGATGAAAGAATAATTGTAAACCATGTTCATAAGTCCAAATAGATGTTCGATAATAGCAAGTATCATTGTTCTTTGTTATATAATGAACTAAATAGGTGTTAACATCAATTTTTTTATACGTAAAATTATGGATGGTAATGTTTCGATCCTCTTTACATTTTAGTAATTCTCTAATGGTAGTTTCCTTGTCGAAAAAGAATCCAGATTTGCCCATTTCCAAAAATTCATCATGAATAGTTTTGTTTAACCAATTGATATCGTTAATGTACTTTTTATAAAAGAATGACATTTCCAATTTTAATAATGTATCTTTCATACTTATTCCCCTTTAATAATCTGTTTTAGTTCTTTGACATTTTCTTTAAACCATGTATGTTCAGAATCAATATTATATTCTTCACCAGAATAATTGATACACGGAATATTCTTAGAATAATCTTCAAGAATGCGCTTATATTCTAAAATATTGGTTTTTGCTTGGGTAATATATTCCTCGTAATGATCTAAAATATGCTTTATTTTTTGATTTTGGTCAGGAATAAATTCTTCGAAAAAAGAACTATTAGCATATTTTCTAATGAAGAAAAGATATTCTTTGACAAGTTCACGGGGTGTTTCAAGT
Organism: uncultured Bacilli bacterium; assembly: GCA_950097225.1. Lineage (GTDB taxonomy): Bacteria > Bacillota_I > Bacilli_A > RF39 > UBA660 > CAG-582. The sequence goes on along the minus strand of CATNCE010000005.1, from coordinate 18,138 downwards.
GGCAATGCTAAAGCAATTAAATTTGTTAAAGGAACAGACCCATCAATGCATATTTCTTCACTTAACCAATGCGTAACTTTAGCGATAGATAAATCGGTTAAAGTGTGTTCATCGAAGACGAGCGCTAGAGAGCCTTTAATGTGCTCTTGATATGCCGAAAATTCAGCATTAAATTGAGCATCCCCAGTATTTTCGAGTTTTGATGTTGGTCTTATAGCAAGATAGACATATTTAGATTGGGAAGTATTTAGAAAATTCTTAGCGTACTCTGGTAAGATGGATGCAAGTTTATCACCTGGAAGTAAGTGGTTAGTTTTTAAAATCAATTTTAAACGGCGTTTCGTTTCCTCTTCTAAAACCTGCGATAGCTCACTTTGGCTAAGGTGATTAGATGAACGCAAGTCAGTACTGAATAAGGGCGTTACACTGTGAAAATAACAACGATCAAGATTAATCAATTTAAATCACTTCCTTTATTTTTATTATTTTAAAATTAAGCCATCTTTAGTTAATTCGTATATTTTGTCTGCAACTTCAAAGATATACTTACGATCATGAGAGATGCTTATAATTGTTCCCTGATAACCTTTAAAAATGGATCTGATAACAGGATTAGATAATGGACTTACATTTCTAGTTGGCTCATCGAGAACTAAAACATTGCAATTATCTAAGATCAATTTAGCTAGAATCAATTTAGCTTTAGAGCCATTACTTAAATTGCTAATCTTACCAGTCATTTCTTCATGGGTAAAATTCATATTTCCTAAGTATATACGGGCTTTAGTAATATCGTCTTTGTTATTAGATGGTGATATATATTCTAAGACATACTTGGATGTTAGTACATCTTGGTAGTCCTGTGGCATATAGCCGACGTTTATATCACTTCGATTATCTAAGTTTTGCATTATCTCTTTAATTAGGGTTGATTTTCCGACGCCATTAGCGCCGATAATGCATATGTGTTCTCCACCTTTAACTTTTAAAGTTATATTTCTTGCTAAAAGATGATCACAAATAGTTAGGCGTGGTATATTTAGATCAATAACAATTTTATTACTAGGAATACTAATATTAGAAAATTTAACATTAATGTGTTCTTCGACAGCTACTTCTTCGGTTAATGTCGTATTTTCCATCTTGCGTTCTTGCGATTTTAAAGTTTTCATTTTTTTCTTTAATAATTTTGCCCCATGCGGATCTTTTCTGCTTATAGTGTTCTGATCGTGTTCAACTTTTTGCATGATTTGCTGTAAGGCCTGAGTTTTTTTGCGAAATTCACGATTTTCGGATTTGGCTATTTGATTTTGTTTACTTATAGCAAGGTTTCGATTAGTAACATATTCATCGTAAGTTATACTGGCAAGTGTATGACGAGGAGTACTCTTGTGCTTTACTTGCTCAATATGCAAAATGCGATTAGCTGTTGCGGCTAATAAAGTCTCATCGTGCGAAACATAAATGATGGGAATCGTGGTTGTGTTGATAAACTCCTCTAGCCAATCTAAAGTTTCAAGATCTAAATCATTAGTTGGTTCATCTAAAAATAAAATATCATAGTTTGATAATAATAAGTTTACTATGCGTACCTTAACTTTTTCTCCACCAGATAAACTATTGATAGTTTGTTCTAAAATATTGTCGGATAGTTTAAATTGTTCAAAATACCTATATGTATCAGCTATTTTATTATAGTAATCATCATCACTAGAAAATAGTAACTCTTTTACGAACTTCTCTTCTAAATCCTTGGGGATTGATTGTTCTAGGTAACCTATACGATGATCATTATAATTGATAATGCCCGTAATTTCGGCATATGAACACCACCCTAGTATTGCTTTTAATAGTGTACTTTTTCCATTGCCTTCTTCCCCAATGATGGCAAGTTTATCTTTTTTGTTTAAAGATAAAGATAGATCTTTAATTAAACAACGTTTTTCAATATTTATAGTTAAATCTTTTATATTTAACATATTATGCCTTCCTTTCTTGGCATAAAAGGTTAGCTTATGCCAGACTAGTAACAATTATTCTCATGATTATCCCTCCAAAATAAAACACGCATTAAGATTATATATGTTATAGAATGCGTGTTTATAATAAATAATTTTTATAGAATGCTAAAAAAACTCTAAAACATATTAATATTAAATTGTTTAAAAGTATTATTTATTAGCATAGTTATTTCCCTTTCGTACTATCTGATTTTCTTCTTAGGTAATGGGGTATTTTTCTTTAAGATAGAAATTATCTTTTTGCTAAAGTCCGAATTTTCAATATCAAGGATGTAGTGTTCTTTAGCGCCCTTGTAGGGAAAACCAACACTAGCATCTTGCATAAGTTCATCAATGCACTCTAATTTTTTTACATATACTGTGCTGTCGCATACAACGATAATTGGCAGTTCATCAATATATATTAGGTATTCGCCAAACATCTTCTTAAAGCGCACAGCCCCTACCCCACTTATTTGCTCACATACATAGTGAATAAAATCTTCATTTGTAGCCATGATTCTTAAATCTCCTTTTTTTATTATATACAATAAAGTATTTATAAACAAGTATTTATTTTAATGTCTCTTTTAAAGTGTTAATTAAAGCACTAGTTCCAGCATCGGTTAGATGAATTTTATCTTTCATTAAATAGTCTTCATGGGAAGATAGCTCTTCGTAAAAGTTAATGTATTTAATATCCCGATTAAATTCCCAAGAAGATGAATTTTTATCAGTTAGAAGCAAATATATTTCCTGCTCTTGGCATAGTTCAAATAGTGATAAATAATTCTGATAAGTAAGGCGAGCCTTGGAATCAAAGGCAAATACGACTTTATGATTTAATGTTCCCTTCTCTTTAGCAGCATTTAGTTCTTTTTTTATTTTATCAAAATTAAAATCTTTTTTTAGATGGAAAGTTGCATCAGAAAAGTCATTGGCAAGATCTTGATACCCATTTAATAATAAATTATTACCAAAGAAACTTATTTTATTTTTTTGTTCTTCTTCGTGCTTGCGAATGGTCTCTTCTTTTTTGGCGTTGTATTCATCTAAATAAACTTGATAGATAGCGTTATAAATCGCATCAGTATATGCGACTCTTCCTTTTTCAGTTAAGTGAATACCATCAGCATAAAAGTATTCAGAGTGATTTTTAGAAATACTAGCCCAGTCGATGACAAATAGGTTCGCATATTGATTGGCAAGTGAGGAGATTTTGTCATTAATATGAACGCTGTGATCATTAGTGACATTGACCCAAAAAATAAGATTATCCTTACAACTTTCAATTAACTGGGTTTTACAAGATGTTGAACAATCCCCATTAGCTCCAAGATTAATAATAATTGGCCCTTTTATAGGTTCTGTTTTATTTAGTTCATTTATTATGCCAACACCTGACCAGAGACTTCTTGATACTTTAGCATCAAAATAACCATTATTAAACTTTTTATATAAGTTATTAACAGCACCTAACATGATGGAATCCCCTATTCCCACAACTGGTAAGTTGCTAACGATTTCAGGTATTTTTGCCTCGCCATTTTCTAAATCATCTAAAATAGCCTGCCAATTTTCTTCTTCTTTTTTTACTTGTTCAGCATACTCGGCTTGAATACTTTCTAACATCAATTCATTTTGAGCAAGTTGTTCTTCGAGCATTTTCATCTCGGCTGTGTGATCTTTAGCAAGAAAGAACTGAAAAGCGCCAAAAATGGCAATTAGAGAAAGACAAAGACGCCCAGAGATAGCCCCATACTTATATTCAGTTTTTCTTAATTTAAGGAAACTCAAGCGATAAATATATGCTAAAAAAATCGAAATAATGATTATCATAGTTACTTTTAGATATGGCATTATTTTGGTATAAGAAAACATATATATAACCGGATATTGTAGTAGATAAACTTCATAACTTATTTTAGATAGTGGTGAACAAAATACTTCGATAAATGGTTCTTTAGTTTTAAATACTGCAATGCTATAGTCGATAAGACGACAACTGATAAACGTAGTCAGTAAAACCGAAAGACTCAATAGTGGTGATGAGGCGTCGATGAATATGAAAAGAATTATAAGAGCTAATAAGTAACCATAGAAAACGCGCTTTTGAATTTTTTTCTTGCGCTTTAATGATTCGGGAATAATTATTTTAAAATCGGTATGGATAATACCTATCGTAACTCCAAATAGAAGCGAAAATATACGAGTTAAGGTATGATAATATGGAATCATTAAATTACCTGTATGAACAAGAATGCAGAATGCAGCGGCACTTATACCTGCGAATATTGTAGGAATTATGCATGGATAAATCTTGCCTTTCTTTTGGCGAATATAATCAAGTATACGATAAATAAATGGAAATATTAAATCAAATTGCATTAGGATAGCAATATACCAAAGGTGAATAAAAGGAGAAGTTATTTGTTTAGTAAAATAATCTAGATTAGCACTAAGTTGCCAAAAGTTATTGTACCCGAATAGAACCGATAATGTTTCTTTTTTTAAATTTAACCAGACAATATTAGGAAATAACGACGTTATCGCGATGGTAGTAAATACTACTATTAATAGTGGCAGATATAATTTAGTAAAACGCTTTTTATAGTAAGACAAAAGAGGTGCTTTTTTATTATAGGTAGTATATGATAAGTAACCACTCAAAACAAAAAAGGTACATACTGCTAAGTATCCACCTTTTAAAATATTAAGATGATACAATACTACCGATAAACATGAAACAAATCTAATTAAATCAATACCAATAATATATTTTCGTTTTTTTACTGCCATTTTTACTACCTCTGTTATATCATCTTTCTTTTATATTATACCATATTGTTGAATTTTTAAGCGCATGAATAGTGTAAAAATTAGATAAAATTAACATTGTTTAGACTACTTATTTCATGAATAAGACTTTTTCGGATTTGTACTGACGAATGATGTAGGTTAAAACAAGAGAAATGTATATGATAGTTGATAGTATCATTAAGAGTACATGACTTATTTTGAATATGCCACTGTTGATATCTGTGAAGATTACAGTGAAATTTAAAAAAGGCATTATAGATATTAGAAGGGATCCTTGAATGTTCATCATGAAGGCAATCATTCCTGGAAAGAAGGAAATAAAGTTAAGTGGCGTCAGAGCACTTTGAGCCTCTTTGAAGGTCTTTGATTTACTAGCAATAGCAATACATAATCCACTTATGAAAAGGGAGTATGCAATGATTACGACTATGGCAAAAATAATAGATACAAGAGAAAACAGCGTATTAATGCCTTCATAGATAGTAAACATATTTTTAACAATGATTAAAGACGTTATCGCTAAGGCTAAACTTAGGAGCCCTGTGATAGCGGAAGAAAAAGAAACGCTTAAGAATTTTCCTACGATGATATCCCTACTCTTTATGGGAAATGTTAATAATGTTTCTAGGGTTCCTCTTTCACGCTCACCAGCGGTTGCATCAGTAGCTGGGTATGTTGCGGATACAGTTATAGCCATCATGATAAATAAGAATGCATAATTTTTAATGTAATTAGCAAAGAAATTGTTATTTTCTTTTTCTATTATTTTAGTATTAATAGTGATTATATTTAATACTTCGTTTCCGTCAATCTCATGTTCTTGAAGATAACTTTGTTGTAAATAAGTTTTATAAGTATTATAGAAGGACTCAACTAATTTAGAAGCGTATGAAGAGTTCTCAGATTCATCATAGTTTAAAATGTAGGTAGTATTATCTTTAGTGACATATAAATCTATTTCCTTGTTATTGTATTTTTGCTCTAATTCTTCTTCAGTGCCATTAATGACTTCAATATTCATATTTAAGGCGAGATTACTCTCTTCTTCGCTTAACTCGTAAGAAAAACCAATACGATTATATTTGGAAACATCTTTATTCATTTGGGCTTCGAACAAAGCTGACATTCCAATGACTATTAGAGGAATCATTAGAGGAATAATGATGATCATGGCTAATGATTTTTTGTCCCGAAATAATTCTTTTAATTCTTTTTTTAAAATGATAATTAAATTACTATTCTTCATAAGTATCACTCCCTGTTAAAGCAAAGAAGGCATCACGTAGGTTGGTTGTTTTAGTTCTCACTTTTATTTCTTCGGGCGTTCCAGTACTTATTATTTTGCCTTTGTTGATCATTATAACTCGGTCACAGATATTCTCAGCTTCTTCCATATAGTGAGTAGAATATAAAATAGTTTTAGATGCGGTTTTCTCCTCTTTAATAAAATTTAAAATTATTTGACTAGAAATAATATCTAATCCGGTAGTTGCTTCATCTAAAATGTAATACTGGGGATTATGGATTAGACAACGTGCTAAGTTTACTCTTTGAGTTTGGCCAGTAGATAAATTAGCTATTTTATTGTGTTCGAATGTCGACATTTTTAACAATTCTACTATTTCTTTAATGCGTTTATCTTGAATATCTTTTGGTACTTGGTATATATTACAGCACATTTTTAAAATCTCGTGCGCAGAAAAGGTATCATAAAGTTTGGTATTACCAGATAAATAAGCAATACTTTTCTTTATCGCGATCTCATCATGTTCATAGGTTAACTCATCGAAGGAAATCGACCCAGTTGTTGGCTCAAGAATACCAGCAAGCATGCGAAGAAGTGTAGTTTTCCCGGCTCCATTAGGACCAAGTATGCCAATAATCTCTCCATTTTGAGCTGTAAATGATATATCTTTATCGGCATAGAATTCTTCTTTTTCTTTTTTAGTTTTATTTCTTATAAATTTTTTAGATAAGTTTTGAACTTCAATCATTTTATTTCTCCTTTAGAGTATAATTAGCAGGATCTCCAGTCAATACATAATTATATGTACTTCCATAATTAGCATCTATTTTAATACTAGAAGCTAAGGTTTCGGTTTGATCGGTTTCGATTATGAATATCTCTATTTTTAAATTATTTAAATTAGCGTTTTCAGGGAACATTTTATCTTCAAAAGTAAGATATAACTTTTCCCCTACTTTAACGTTTTTATTTTCATATCCCAATACTTTGGCTCCACCAACTGCGGTATCGTCTAAATAATATTCGTAGTGAATACCCTGAATCTCTTCTTTTGAATTTACTTCCACTATTACATCAAATTCCGTTTTTATTTTACTTCTTGAACGACTAAGGGTTCCTAAGATAAGCGATAAAACAATTATAACAGCTATAACAATAAATTTTTTCATCGATTTTCATTCCGTTTCTTACATTTCCATTCTTTTTTAGCAAAGATGCGAATATCTTGGTTTGTTGGATCAAAAATATTTTTGGAATGGACATGAATATTTATCTTTTCTTGGTCATCATCTAATGAGTCAATTCTTTTTTTGTGTTGATAATAGTATTCTTGGATACATTCATAATAAACTATCTCTTTTGTAACATCAACTAAAAATAAAACAAATGAGAAAGGACTATCTAAAGCATAATTAATGGTTTTTACATCTAATGGGAAGGAAATAAGTTCTTCATTGGTTGCTAAAAAGTTAGGAGAAAGGGTGCCCTTTACTTGACAATAAATTTTTTCATTATGCCATTCGTCGTTTTCTGATAATTCAAGGATGCAATCAGTTCCGACATCTAAGCCAGTAGATTCCCTATAGATAAAGTGATCAGTATCAACTTTATAGTGAACAATCTTGCGCGCTTTATCACCAATTTTACGAGCCGAGCAATCTTTAGGATACTTCATAAACTTCACTCCTACTTCATGATTATTATACAACATTTTATCTATTAACGAAATAAAAGAAGCCTTGCGGCTTAAAAGACTAATGTAATAATAAATTTATCATGCTCTTTAGAAGCAGTTATTTCTCCTTTTAGCATTAAGGTAAATTGTTTGGCAATAGCAAGACCCAGTCCTGTGTTTCCCTTAGTTCTAGATATATCAATCGTATAAAATTCATCAAATATACGACTTATATCTAAAAGACTAGTTAATAGGGAATTAGAAAAAGTAATGGTTACTCTATTTGTAACATTTAAATCAATTGTTAAATTATCAGTACTATGCTTTAAGGAATTAACGATTAGATTATCAAAAATACAGGTAAGCATTTCCTTATTAGTATTTATCATATATTTATTAGTGTTCTTATTAAAAATAACTTCGCGTTTTTCTTTAATGAAATCATCATAGTGGTGAGCAATCGTACTTTCAAGGATACTTATTAAGTTTTCTTTAGTCAAATCTGGTTCCGAAGAATTCGTCATTTTAGAAAAGTAAAAGAATGAATTAATAAGCTCTTCAAGTCGATGTAGCCGTTCCATCACGATTAGTAGTTCCTCGCGAGCCTTAGCACTTATCTCTTTTGATCTACTAAGAATGTCAATATATCCTAAAGATGAAGTTAATGGTGTCTTTAAATCATGACTAATATTTAAAAGCATCTTATTTAAATTAGTCTTTTTTCTTGCAAATTCACTTTTCATGTTATGTTCTTCTGATAGACAAATATTTATCTCTTTGATAAGCATATTGAGTTCCTTTAGATTTAGTTCTGATGATATTATTAGATTACTATTGGAGTCCCTGATGTACTTAATTTCTTTAGCAATGCGTTTTAAATTATATTTAATATAAAAAAAATAGCTTAGTAATAAAAAAATTATAACAATAAGAATTATTATTAGAGTACCCATTAATCCACTATCCTTAACTATTTTATTTCTTTATTTTTAAATACTATATAACCTATTATGTTGAATATTATGATATAGGAAAAACCCAGAATTATACATTTTATGATATAGGCATTTGTTGGATTATTAGCTAAATTAGATAAGGCAAATTGAATTTCATAATTATAAAACCAATCACCATTTATCTTAAATAGATTAATTATTCCTAAACCAATAAGTTGCACTACTAGAATGAAAGGAATGGAAATTGTATTAAATATACTTGTACGTCCAAAGACAAAACTGACTCCCAACAACAAACTTATTATACCATATATTAAAGGCATTTGGATAAGAGTTAATTTTATGATATCGCCAATTGGAGAGGCAAATGATGGACCATTGATAAAATAGTTTAGAAGATAAAGGGAAAAGTTACTAAATAGTAAAATTATGGTTGAAAGAAAGAAGACAACAGCAACTTTTGAACTATAATATTTTGGGCGACTGACCGACGATGCCAGGGTATTTTTAATAGTCTTATTAGAAAAGTCAGTGGTAATAACTAATACGACGATGACGATGAATACATAGTAAAGGTTGACGTTTTGGCCAATGGATTCTTTATCTAATGCGAACTCGCCCATACTCTTCATTACATCACGGAAGGCCTGTAAGGAATCTGCCTTTTGAAGTTTTTCAATAAATTCAGGATTTTGAATATTTTCGTTTAAACTTGAACCTATGGATATGCCGATGTGTCCAGGCGAAACAGATATAGCTGTAGTAAGATTCATAATAGTAATGATTATAAGACATACATATATTGCTTTACATTTTAAGATTCGATATAAATCTGATTTAATAATATTAAACATTATACTTCCCCCTTTATAATTGACTTAAAATAATCTTCTAGAGAAAGCCCGGTTTCATTTATTCCCATTACTTCAACGCCATTTTTTAGAAGCGTTTTATTAACTTTCCCAGCGTGATCTAAATAATCATATAGACGAATTTCTTTTTTATCAATTACTTTATAGTTAGTAGTTTTTAACTCTTTTTCTAATATAGTCGTTGCTTTTTTTACATCATTAGTTTTAATAACGATGCTTTTGCTACATTCTAAATCGAGTTGTTCTTTGGTTATTTCTTTGATAACATGGCCAGAGTCAATGATGCAAAATTTTGTAGCAATGGCATATAACTCCGAGAGAATATGACTGGATATAAGAATTGTTATATTTTTTTCTTGGTTTAATTTTTGAAAAGTATCCCTTAGTTCACTTATACCGATTGGATCGAGACCATTAATGGGCTCATCGAGAATAATAAAATCAGGATTATCGAGAATAGCTAATGCAATGCCTAGACGTTGTTTCATACCAAGAGAAAAGTTTTTAAATTTTTTACCTTTAGTATCGTTAAGTCCGACTAGTAAAAGAGCCTCATCAATTTGAGCATAGTCGACTATTCCCTTTTGAATAGCGTAGTATTTTAAATTATCATAGGCACTCATGTTAGGAAAAAAAGCAGCATTTTCAATTAATGAACCTATACGACGCTTAGTCTTGGTTAAATCATCATCCGCACTTTCAAATAGACTAAAAGAACCCGATGTTTTATTACTAAGTGTGGTAATAATTTTCATTAAAGTAGTTTTCCCTGCTCCATTGCGCCCGATTAAACCATAAATATCCCCTTTCTTTATAGTTATATTTATGTCTTCTAGAGCATAAAAGTCTTTATATTTTTTAGTTAAATTATTTGTTCTTGCAACAATATCGTTCATATGGATTTCCTTTCTTATTTGAATTATATAAAAAAAGTGTTAAATAAGTCTTAACACAATTATAAAAAAGTCTTAAATTATTTTTTTAGGCGATAACCAATACTCCATATTGTTTCAATGTATTCTTCATTTGGATTACACTCTTTTAGTTTATTTCTCAGTTTGCTAATGTGAACATTTAAGGTATTATCATCAGCAGATTCACTAGTATCCCACACAATTGAGAATAAGTTACTCTTAGTTAGAACTTGGTTTTTATTTTCCATTAAGGCTTTTAGAAGAAGAAATTCGTGCTTAGGTAAAGATATTTCTTGTTTGTTACAGGTTACTTGATAGGTATTTAAATCAAGGATAATATCTTTATAGGAAAGAATCTTGCTCTCTTCTTTATTAGCTTTTTTTAAATGGACTTTAATTCGCGCTAGAAGTTCGTCGTTATTGAATGGTTTAGTGACATAATCATCAGCACCTAAGGCAAATAGATTAAGTTTTTTATCCATTGCATCAATGGCACTCATGACGATAACGGGCAAATTGCTGCGTTTTTTTATTTCGCGAATAATCTCTTCCCCCGTTTTGCCAGGTAACATCAAGTCTAGCAAAACAAGATCTATAGAATCATCTAGAATTAAAAGTCCCTCAGTTCCCGAAAAAGCCTGCTTAACTTCGTATCCATGATTTTTTAGTAGATACTCTAACATATTGTTAATAGAAGTATCATCTTCAATTATTAATATACTCATATAATCCCTCAAATAAAACTATTGACGGTTTGATCCTTTTTCTTTTGGTAATTTTAGTGTAGCTATGCCACCAGCATCATAAACATTGTAACCTAACTCCTCAAGAGTCTTAGTAGCAATTTCACTTCTAGAACCACTTCGACAATAGACGATGATGGTTTTGTTTTTATCTAATTTTACATCGGCATCAATTTCATCATAGGGGATGTTGATAGATGTAGATACTCTCTCATCTTCATACTCTTCTTTAGTACGTACATCGACAATTACATAGTTGTTTGTAGCAATTATTTTATCAAGTTCTGACGCCTCCTTTATTTCATTTTTGGCACAACCTACTGCGGCTATAAGTGCAATAACACTCAACAATATTTTTTTAATCATGTTTTTTACCTTTCTTTACTAATGCGTATTTTATAATAACCCCTAATCCACTTATTATTATGCAACCATAAAATGATAAGCCACGACCTAAAAGTTCTAGATTAACGGCGGATGATTCACTCATAATCTTTTTAAAGCCATTGAGCATTAAATAATCAGTAACGCCAATTGACCCTGGAATTGGTACACAATAAGAACCAATAATAGCTAAGCTCTCAATAGACCATATCGTAAAAACATTCCCTATACTGCCTGATGTTGCTAAGAAGACAAAGACTACTACCAATATTTGTGAAACTCTTTGAAGGAAATTAAAGAGAAAGGAAAGCAATAGAGAGCCTTTTTTCTGTTTTAAAAGATTTGTTGCCTCCCGATATTTAGCAGCAAGTTCGGTTAGTTGAGATAACTTCTCAGACTTATCTTTTACTAGATGCACTTTAGCGCCAATATTTAAGAAGAACTGACATATTTTATATAAAATTTTATCGTGATACAAGACAAAATAATAGAAAATGATTAGACCAATGTGTACAACGACACCAACTAAGACGAAGGCCTTAGCAACAAAATCTAAGCTCAAGAAGATATTAGGATTAATGATAAATGTAACTATATTAATTATAAGCATAGAAAGACAATACATTAACATGGTATATAAAAGCGATGCTGTTACAACAGGAATTGATGCCCCATCTTTTAGCATAAAGTAAGCTGATGCTGGTTGTCCACCAGTAGCTGAGGGTGTAATAGCTGAGAAATATATTTCAGCACACGAATAAAAGAAGCCATCTTTCTTTTTACTCTTGTGCCCTAGTGCATCACATAGAGTTGTAATAGATAAACCTTGAAATACAATAAATAATATAACGCATATGCTTGCTAAGATGATAAATATTGGATTAGACGAAACAATAAACGTTATAAATGTTTTAATAGAAAAACTTTTATTGAAGGCCATTATAGATAGAATACTACAAACGGCAATAATTATGAATAGTAAGGCAAATAAAAGTCTTTTTTTACTGCTTAATAATTCTGCATCTTTGTTCTTTTTCATATAAGCTCCTTTTTAACTCTATTACTATTATAGCTCTTTTTCATATATAAAGTATATATTTTTTATGTGACTATTAAATGACAAAAAAAGTAAATCAAATGATTTACCTATTTATTACAATCTGTACAAATTCCACTCGCTTCAACAATTTGCTGCATCGCGGGCTTAAGTTTATTCTTTAGCTCACTTATTTCTTCTTCTGTCCAATATTCATTTGGGTCTTTTAAATTATGAGTATCTTTAGATGTCTCATAGTCGTTTTCTATGATCTTCCCATTGTTATGAAATGAGACATTAGGAACATAAATCCATTCTTTACCTTCATCATTATATTGAAGGTGTCCATGAAGAAGAGAGATTAACTCTTGATATTTATCATAGGACGATTCTTTTACTTCTTTTGTGTTGCAATAATATATTTTGCTAAGACCAACTTCTTTGGCTACTTCATTTAAGTATTTTACGTAAGACTGACACCAAGGGCACTCGGGATAACCTAAGTAAACTACTCCTACTCCATGTTTCATGATATCGATTATTTCATCAACACTTCGATAGACAAATACATTGTCACTTGGTACTTCATTGTACTCTTTTGAAAACTTTATAGAATCACTCACATCTTCTTTTATCAGTTCTTCGGTTTTATTATTTATTAAGAAAAAAGTACTTAATCCAATTATCAATAGTACAGCTGTAATAATTAAAATTTTATTTTTCATTCTTATCATTCCCTTCCTAAAAAATTTTATAGCATATATTAGAAGATAACAAGCAAGAGGAAGTTGAAAGTTCTCAACTTAGAGTTGAGGATTAGTTATTCACAATTATCTTCTAATTTCAAAGGTATTTTATAAGTAGTTATAGTATCATCACTAGATATGGCCTCTATTTCCATATATAGGCTGTTATCTTTGTATATCTTACATGAACTCTCATAATGATCGACATTTATATTAATGCTATTTAAGTATTCTTCTAAGGTTATTGGTTCAGTAGTTTCATTATTGCACTGACTTATTTCAGTACGAATGCGGCCATTATATTCATATAATGTACAATTAATTTTCTTATATTCAGTATTATCGCTTTCTCCACAGTAGGTAACATTCGAGATATAAATAGACGATTTTTTATTGTTGTAGGCAATGCTACCATATAGTTTAAAGTTACTGCAGTTAGGAGCAATAGTTTTAAATTCAAAATTGTGATTGTGATACATTTTAAATAAAATAATACCAATGATTAAGATAAGAAAAATAATCAGGATTATAAATATATACTTATTAGTTTTCTTTTTGGGGTTAGAACCTAAGAATTCTTCGATGTTAATTTGATAGTCATCACATATCTGTTTTATTATCGCGATATCGGGAATATTTTTCCCGTTTTCCCATTTGCTAACAGCTTGATATGTTACTCCATATTTTGAAGCAAACTTCTGTTGGCTTAAATTGTTTTTTAGTCGAATACTTTTAATTTTTCGTCCAATTTTTTCCTGATCCATTAGTTTACCTCTCTCTATATATAAATATAACAAAAAAATAGCAATTTTGCTATTTTAAAATTCTTTATTAAAAAATATTTTTTTAGATACGTTATAAGAAATTATTAAAAGAATTAAGGCAACGATTGGACATATGATTAACCAAAAATGACCTAATATATTTTCAATGTTGTAAAGAAATGATTTAGGTAGGAAATCAGCAGCTACAGCAAATATCCCAGCAATAACAAAAATAGCTATGAAGATCCCAATACGACTTTTTTCAATTCCAAATTTGAATATAGTTGGATAAATTAAAGCTATTATAGACGAAACAATAGCAATACATAAAAGACAACTTATCATTACAGATGCTATTTCCAATTTGTTTTGAATCATATCAATACTAAGTTCTAAAAGACAAGTAATGATTGTCGTTATGATAATTACGATAATTGTAGAAAAGTATTTGGCCTTAATATAATTTTGACGGCCCTTTGGCATAGATGCTATGTAAGCACAAGTTTTACTGCGTTCATCATAACTAAATGTTGATAGCATAATCGACATACTCATCATTGCGGGGAAAAAGAATAAGTTACTTCCTTCAGCGATTCCCATTATGAGAAAAATAATAAATACAGCTAATAATATTTTTAGACTACTGCGAGCTATATATAAATCTTTTTTAATTAATCCTTTCATTATTTATCCCCCTTTATCATTAGTAACATTAAATCTTCTAAGGTTATTTTATCAATTATGCATTTTTGATATTTTTTGGTTGTCTTATTGTTTTTATTTATCAATACTTCGTAGTCGTAACGATTCTTTTTATAACGAATTATGTCTTCCTGATTTATAGTAGCAAACGTGGTTTCGTCACATTTTAAAATACCATAGTCATCCATTATATTATCGCGATTGTCGTCTAATATTATTTGCCCCTTATTAACAAAAATAATGCGATCGGCAATGTGCTCTAAGTCACTGGTAATATGAGTCGAAAATAAAATTGTATGGTCTTCATCGGATATGAAGTTTAGGAATATATCTAGTACTTCATTGCGGACAATTGGATCAAGCCCTGATGTTGGTTCATCTAGTATAAGTAGTTTGGGATGATGGGAAAGCGCTACTGCTATTTCTAATTTTTTGCGCATTCCCTTGGATAAGTCATTGATTTTTCTAATTGCATTAATTTCAAATTTTTCTAAGTATTCGTAAAAAAGATGAGAGTCCCATTTTGAGTAAATGCCAGCCATAATGCCATCTAAGTCTTTTACAAAAAGTATCTCGGGGAAAAACATGTCATCTAAAACAACAGCAATGTCTTCCTTTATCTTATCTTCTTCTGTAACATAATTTTTTTCAAAAATATTGATACTTCCAGAAGTTGGTTTAATGATATTAAGAAGGGTCTTTATTAATGTGGTTTTTCCAGCTCCATTTTCACCGATGAGACCAATTATTTCCCCTGAGGGAATATTAGCCGTTATTGGTCCTAATGTAAATTTTTCATCATAAGTTTTAATTAGTTCTTTTATTTCAATTGCATTTTTCATTTATTATTCTCTCCCATAAAATATTTGAATGTATTATTTATATCTTCATCACTTATTTTAAATTTATTTTTTATTGATATTATTTTTTCGATATGTTCTTCGATTTCTTTACGTGCTTGCTCTAAAACCAATTCCTTATTGCGTGGGGCCACGAAACTACCTTTTCCCTGTCTTGTGATAATGTATCCCTCTTTTTCAAGTTCATCGTAAGCTTTTTTAATAGTCATAACACTAATGCGTATATCTTGAGCTAGAGCACGAATTGATGGAATACTCTCGTCTTCTTTAATATCTCCAGCTATAATAGCGTCAATTATGGCATTTTTTATTTGTTCGTATATCGGTATCGAACTACTATTGCTAATTATTATATTCATATACTCCTCCGCTGTTATATGTATAATATAACAGTATATAACATTTGTCAATGCTTTGATAAATAAAAAACAAGGAGTAGTTAATTATTTCCTTGTTTTATTTAAATTAAGTGATTATTTGGGTGCTAGTACGAGGCGAGCGCTGAATTGAACGTAGCCAATCCCGCTGTAGCTACTGAAGTAGAACTGGCCTGCTTTGTATCCATCGTTGTACCCCCCTCCGCGATGGATCCAAGGACGAGAGGACTCCGCAAAAGCCGAAACATCATTATACCAGTTATTATAATAAGTTCCATAAAATGGTCCCATCTCTCCTGTTGCATCTCCTAGTATTCGTTTACTATATGTTGTTGCTGCCAAATTACTTGGATATACATCTATATATTTACTATAGGTATTTCTTATTTCATCTAATGTCAGTCCACTACTTCCTATAGTTCCATCTCGGTATCCTGCTACATATTCATATGCTCCACCTGACATATCATATACTCCAGTTATGTTGCCAGTAGTTGATGCTAGATATCCTATTTCTGTATTATATGGCTGATTTGCTGTTGTACTTCCAGAAGCATCTTCTTCATTTGCTGCATATCCAGTTAAATAATTTTGATTGTTATTTATTCTTACTTCATCATTTATTCCATATTTAGAATGACTCAAATATGCAACTGCTCCCCACTCAGCATTCTTCATCATATGCGAATCAAGTCCACGATTATAATTATGTATGGCTTTGAAAAAATTACCTACTGGATTATTTCGCCATGAATTTACATTTGGTTTTACTTGAATTTTGGTTGGATCTGACGAAATTACTTGAGCAGAAGAAACGCTAGTTGATCCTTTATATCCAGTTTCAAACTTTCCTACCCATAACCCATTTACATCGAAATTTGTGAAGGCTGGGTGCGTTAACCATTCTCCGTCTTGGTTTCCACTTGATACTGGAGTTTCCTTACTTTCAAATTCAATTTCTATTGTATGAGCTATACTACTACTTAATTTAGCTGTTGTTCCATCAGCTTGATTAGCATGAAATAACTTATATCTATATCTTGGAATCCATACAAAGTATGATTCAATATCATCTTCGATTATTGTATCACCTACATCATAAGCCTTAGATGGATAATCAACTAAGATTACTGCATTAGCCCATTCTTTATTATTATAATCATACCATTTTTCACTTGTGTCAGCATATGTTACTACTCCATCATTAGCTATTGTTATGGGAACTAAATCTCCATTTATTACTGGGGCACTTGCTCCAGAGCCATCACTCCAGCCTCCTGAATCTCCAGTTCCATCTCCTGGCATCTCTCCTAATACACATGCATTATATAAATCATTTAATGCATCATCTACTGTATCGATCTCCCAGGCTTCATCAGTCGGACTATATAAGATATCTTTAGCATTACATAAAGTAACTGCTCCCGCCCCAATTATACTTCCAAAGAACAAACCTATTACTAATATTATAATATTCCTACTTTTCATAATTACAATCCCTTCTAATGGGCGGACTTCCCTATTAGTAATATATCATTTTTTTTTGTACAAGTGTTTGTATTGCATTTTTTATTATTATCTACACAAATTTTACAGAGAATACAAACTATCCTAAAAGTACAAGGCGTGCACTATCACTACTTCCGGCACCACCACTATCTCTAGTGAAATATAATAGTCCTGTGCTTAATCCACGATTATAATATCCGCCTCGACCAAACCAAGGATAAGAAGATTCTGCAAAGCTAGAATAATCATCATACCAGTTATTTCGATTATTTCCATCATTATAAAATGGTCCTAGCTCTCCTGTGGCATCTCCTAAGATTCTTTTACTATATGTTGTTTGCGCTGAATTACTTGCATATACATCTATATATTTACTATATGTTTCTCTTATTTCATCTAATGTTAGTCCACTACTCCCTACAGTTCCATCTAGGTATCCAGCTACATATTCCCAAGACCCACCTGACATATCATATATCCCAGTTATATTACCAGTCGTTGAAGCTAGATATCCTGTTTCTGTATTATATGGTT